>NZ_JBEXKB010000001.1:79952-401540 GCF_040609455.1 Kitasatospora sp. NPDC004669 | reverse complement strand
AGCGACACCCAGCCCCCTTCCACTGACAGACAAGGCGATCATGTCAGCCTGCCGGCCACTCGGGTGTCGCTTTGCGATTTTCCCAACGGAGTCCTGTCAGTCGCTGACTGCCGGCGCGAAGTAGTCGCGGAGCATGATGGTGGTCCAGTCGGCCTGGCGGTGCTCTCCGCACGGCCCCATCTCGGCAAACCACGGCTTCACGTCCAGGACCGGGGTGCCGTCGACCGCGTCGAGGTCTTCGACGTGGAGGTCCAGGCCGTCGGCCTTGATCAGGCGGCAGCGCGGCAGCGGCGGCGCCGCAGACCCAGCCGCCTTGATGGAACAGCAGGTTGTCCAGTTCTGCGGCTGCTTCCTGCGCGTCCTCGATGTCCGGCCCTGCGCATCGGCGCAACAAGACCGGCGTGTCCTCAGCCGACCCGTAGTTGTGCCCCGGCCGGGCCCGGTCGACGGAGTCAAGTCCTTCCTACATGTGCGGGACATTACCGCTGCCCCCGCCTATGTGCTCCTGAGGGCCTTCAGAGGGTCGGTGCGGGCGGCGCGGAGGGCCGGGTAGAGGCCGGCCAGCAGGCCGACGACGGTGCCGATCAGTGGGGCGGGCAGGGTGGTGGCGGGCTGCAGGACGGCGGTCCACTCGCGGGCCGCGGCCACCCCGACCACCGTCACCACACCGAGGCCGGTGCCGATCAGCCCGCCGAGGGTGCCGAGGGCCGTCGACTCGGTGAGGAACTGGGCGGCGATGTGGCCGGTGCGGGCGCCCAGGGAGCGGCGCAGGCCGATCTCCGCGGTCCGTTCCAGGACGGCGACCAGCGTGGTGTTGGCGATTCCGACCGCGCCGACCAGCAGGCAGATCCCGGCCAGTGCCAGGAACAGCCCGGTGAGGTCGGAGGTCACGTTGTCCTGGAGGCTGTGCGGGTCTGGGGGCGGGACGACGGTGAACGCGTGTGGGGCGTCCGGGCGTAGGGCGAGCGGGAGTTGGGTCGCGACCACGGGTGCCGCGCCGACCCTGGTGGCGACGAGCCCTTGGGCGCCTCGGTCCGGCTGCGGGGAGGGGTTGCCGAAGTGCTCAAGTGCCGTGTTGGCCGGGATGATCAGGCTCAGTAGGGCGCCCGGCTGGCGTTGGACGTCCGTGTAGATGCCGACGACGGTGTACGGGACGCGGTCGATGAAGACGGCCGGCTGGGCGTCCAGGCGGCTCACCCCGAGGCGCTTGGCGGCGGCCTCGCTGAGCAGCACCACCGGCTGCGCGGTCTTCTGGACGAACTCGTCCAGGCCGATCCCGGCGGTCAGGGTGGGCTCCATCGCGGCGACTGCGCCCGGGGTCGCCGCCAGGACGGACAGTCCGGTGCCCTCGTCGGGGCCGTCCGGGCGGCGGGAGAGCGTCGGGGAGCCGGGCACCGGCCACCAGACGCCGCCGGCCCGGACACCGTCGATCGCGGCGATCCGGTGGTCGGCGTCGGCGGGGAAGTCGCTCGGCGGGTTGGCGCCGGGGGCGACGCCGTCGGCGCGCGGCTGGTCGGTCACGGTGACGGTGGTGGCCTTGGTGAGGCTGAAGTGCTCGCCGATCTGGCCGGTGGCGGTTGCGGTCAGGCCGAGGACGGCGACGAAGGCGCCGATGCCCAGCACGGTGCCGAGCAGGGTCAGCGCCGAGCGGCCGGGGCGCTGGAGGATGCCGGAGAGGGCCTCGGAGAGCAGGTCGCGCGCGCTCAGGTGGGAGGGCGGCTCGGGGAGCACGGCCCCGCCGCGTCGTCGGATGCGGATCACCGGACGGGTGCTCCCGCCTCGCTGAGCACGCCGTCGTGGATGCTCACCCGGCGCTGGGCGCGGGCGGCCACCGACGGGTCGTGGGTGATGACGACCAGGGTGAAGCCCTGGGCGTGCAGGGCTTCGAACCGGTCCAGCACCGCCCCGGCATTGGCCGAGTCCAGGTTGCCGGTCGGCTCGTCGCACAGCAGCAGGCTGGGCCGGTTCACCAGGGCGCGGGCGATCGCCACCCGCTGGCGCTCGCCGCCGGACATGGTGCCGGGCAGCGCGTCGGTGCGGTGGCCGAGGCCGACCAGGCGCAGCGCGTCCACGGCGGCGGCGCGGCGGGTGCGGCGCGGGGTGCGGTTGTAGACCTGGGCGAGGAGGACGTTCTCCTCGGCGGTGCGGTGCGGGAGCAGGTGGAAGGACTGGAAGACGAAGCCGATCCGGTGCCCGCGCAGGGCCGAGCGGTCCCGGTCACGCAGGCCGGCGGTGTCGATGCCGTCCAGCTCGTAGCGGCCGGTGGTGGGGGTGTCGAGCAGGCCGAGCAGGTGCAGCAGAGTGGACTTGCCGGAGCCGGAGGGGCCGGTCACGGCCAGGTACTCGCCGCGGTGGACGGCCAGGTCGGTGGGGTGCAAGGCGACGACGGGCGGGCGGCCGGGGTGGGTGCGGCCGACGCCGTGCAGGGCGATCACGGGCTTGTCGGCGGCCTCGGCGGCGGGTGCGGTCACTTGCCGACCACCACCTGGTCGCCGGCGCGCAGTTCGGCACCGTCCGCCGGGGCGACGGCCACCATGCCGTCCGCGGTGACGCCGGTGGTGACCGGGACGGTGGTGCGGTTCCCGGCGGGGTCCACCGTCGTGACGGAGGTCCGGCCCGCGGCGTTGGTGGAGATCGCGGCGACCGGGACGGCGGTGACGGGGGCTCCCGCCTTGGCCTTGAGGACGGTGAGCCGGACGTTCTTGCCGTTCATCGCGGCGGGCAGCGGGGTGTCCTGGGTGATCGCCACCGGGACGTAACTCTGGCCTCCGGGCTGGTTGTCGGGCATTCCGGCGGCCGGGCCAGCGGCGCCGGGCCCGGCGTCCTTGCCGCCCCCCGCCGCGCCGCCGAGGGTGATCACCTTGCCGGCCGGGGGAGCGGTGGTCGGGGCGCCGACCTCGGTGACGGTGCCGCGGACGGTGGTGCCGGTGTCCTCGGCGAGGAGTTCGACGGCCATGCCCGGCTTCACGCCCGCCGCCTGGGTCGGGGTCAGCTGGCCGGTGACGGCCAGGCCACCGCTGGTGAGCGACAGCAGGGTGCCGGAGGCGGGCGAGCCGACCGCGCCGTTGACGGCGGTGACGGTGGCCGGGAGCGTGGGCAGGAACAGCACGTGGGCGGCCGGGACCATAGGGCCGTTGGCGGCTTCGGCCTTGCCGAGGGCGGCCTGGTCGGTGGCCAACTGCTTCTTGGCGGTAGCGAGTTGCTGGTCGAGGTCGCCGGTGGGGGGTTGCTGGGGCTGCTGGTTCGGTGGCGGGGTCCGGGGCGGGGTCTGGGGTGCGGTGGCGCCCGCCTTCTTCTGCGCGGTGAGGTTGTCCACCGTCTGCCGGTCGGTGTCGACCGCCTTCTGTGCGGTGTCCACGGCCTGCTGGGTGGTGGCGCCGGTGGTCGGCACCGGGTAGCCGAGCCCGCGGTAGAACTCCGCCACCGCGGCGGCGGTGCCGGGCCCGTACGAGCCCTGGTCGTCCTCGCCGCTCCCGTGCCCCAACCCGGCCAGTGCGGACTGGAGTTCGGCCACGTCGGGGCCGGTGCTGCCGGGCTTGAGGTCGCGGTACGCGGGCACCGGCCCGGGTAAGGCGAACAGCGGCTGCCCGGACACCTCGGCAAGCAGCCTCCCGGCCGTCACGGTGTCCCCCTGCTTCACCCCCAGCTTGGAGACGAACAACGCGGTCACCTCGGTCGAGGCGGCGGCCGGGACCACGTTGTACTGCGCGGGCGGGTACACCACCGCGCGGGCGGCCACCGAGGGCGTCAGCACCTGGCTGACCACCGGCGCGGTGAGCAGGCTGTTCGGCGGTGGCGCGGTCTGCGCGGCCCGCTCCGCCGGGGACTTCACCAGCGTCGCCGCCCCCACCCCGCCCACCGCCACCAGCGCGGCGGCCAGCGCCACCCCCAGCAGCACCCTCCGCCGCCGCGCGGCCCGCGACCGGGCAGGCGGGGGTGACGGAAGAGGCTGGGCGATGTCGTCGTCAGCGCTCATCGTCGTCGTGGTCAATGGTGCCCCCTCCTCGATGGTGCCCTCAGGAAGAGCATGACCTATCGGATGTCGTTGAGACGCAAGGGGGTTGGAGGCGATCGTCTGACAACGCAGCCAAGTTGGAACCGCGGCATCACGGGAGCCACCCCTGGTCCGCCTTCAGCACTCCGACAGCACCTCGCTCCGTGTCACCGGCCAGCGGCCATCCCTGGGCGCGAGGGTGTAACTCGCCAGTCGTTTCGGACGGTCCGTCAATTGGCCGGGCCGAACTCTTCCGCTCCGCGCCTCGTACTGGATCCACTTGCCAACGTCGACGCAGTCCACCAGGGTTGCCAACTTCCCGTCCACCGTGATGCTCCGGATCCGGTGATCGACGGACCCCTTGGCCACGAACCCAGCGCCAGTCAGGGCGCCTAGGTTCGCACGCAGGATCTCCAGTTGCTCACCCGCCGCGTGGTCGGCCAGTGCCGAGCCGTCACCGGACTCATTGGCCACCGGCATCGCCTTCCAGTTCTCCGGAACCAGCGGGACAGCAGCTTCGGAAGGTATTCGGCCGCCGGCACGGTGATGGTGAAGGGGAGGCTGTCGACCGGGATGCCGCTCAGGGTGAGCCGATAGCCGAAGGCGACATCGTCGAGCACCGTGAAGGCGGGCAGGCCGCCGACCTCCTGGAAGATGGCGGCGCGGGCGAAGAGGCCGTGGCCGACGGTCCGTGCCAAGCCCCGCCGACGGAGGCCGCGCCTTGTGGAGGCGGCGGACGAGGAACTCGGCGGTTCTCTTCAGCGGCTCAACTCTTGCGGGCCTCCTTCTTGTCCGAACCGCGAGCGTCGTGGGAGCTTTCGGCGAACTCCTTGTCGCCCGTTTCGGAGGTGGCTTGGCGGTCGAGAACCTTCATGATTTCCACGGACAGCGCCTGCGCCAGTGCGGGCGCGAGCGCGTCCGCCAGGGTAGTGGCGAGGGTCTGCGCGAACAGCACCCGTTCCAACTCCGACATCCGGGAGGTGGTGGGTTGCGACAACGCGGCCGCGGCCGCTTCGACCAGAGCCGAGGCCAACGGATCCTTGCCGTATTTCGCCGATGTCTTATGCGGGATCCTGATCTCCCGCATCATCTCCTCGAAGGCTTCGTCAATGAAGGCCTGGACCGGATCCCGTTCCGGTTCTTCGCCGCGCTCGGCTGCCATGATGCTCTCCTCAAGTCCTTGGTTGCCGGTGCAGGGCCTGCGCCCCGGACTGGGGTGCAGGCCCTTCAAGTGGATGGGTAAGCGTGCTCCTAGCGGCGCTGCATCAGTGCCGCCAGCAGCAGCGGGTGCTGGATGATGCTCTCGCCGCGCTCTTCACGGTCGTTGCGGCGCTGCATCAGTGCGGCCAGCAGCAGCGGGTGCTGGATGATGCTCTCGCCGCGCTCGCTGCGGCGCTGCATCAGTGCGGCCAGCAGCAGCGGGTGCTCGATGATGCTCTCGCCGCGCTCGCTGCGGCGCTGCATCAGTGCGGCCAGCAGCAGCGGGTGCTCGATGATGTTCTCGCTGCGCTCGCCACGCTCGCCACGGCGCTGCATCAGTGCGGCCAGCAGCATCGGGTGCTCGATGATGCTCTCGCCGCCCTCCTCGCGGCGGCGCGCCAGCGCGGCCAGCAGCAGGGGGTGCTCGATGATGCTCTCGCCGCCCTCCTCACGGCGGCGCGCCAGCGCGGCCAGCAGCAGGGGGTGCTCGATGACACTCTCGCCGCCCTCCTCGCCGCGCTCCCCACGACCGGCCAGCAACGCCGCCAGCAGGACATCCTGGGCCCCAACCTGTTCGCGGGTAGGGCTTTCGGTGATCGGACTCATAACTTCCCTTTCGGATGGGTGATCTGGAGCGGGGATCCTGGCGCCTTCGCCGCCCGCCCTGGCCATCCTCAGTTCGCGCCCCACGCTTCGCATCCCCAGCGGTTCGTCGAGGTCCGAACGGGTCACGATTTCGTACAGTCGGCGATGCGGCCGGGGCATTCCCGGGCTGTGCACGGCGGCGTACCGGACCGCGGTGGGCAGCACGTCGGTGCCGGCGTTGTGGGCGCGGGTAAGCGGGTTGAGGTTGTCGGCCGCGTCGGCGTACGAACGCCGCAGCCCCGGCCAGTGGCAGCAGCAGATCGCCGGGCACGGCGATCGGGCCGTAGGTGAGTGCGTACAGCTCGGTCAGTGAACCCGCCAGGCACCCGTTGATGTTGGCCTGCAGGGGGCGGAGGCTTCCGTGTCGCCGCTCGGTGATCAGTTCTGCCCCGACCAACCGGTCCGACTCGCTAATCGCGGTCGCACTCGAGACGCCGAAGCGCGAGGCGATCTCGGCGAGTGAGGTCTCTTCCTGCGGATGCAGATACAGCCGGGCCAACAGCTCCCCTTGGAAAGCTGTGCGCAGGAGAGGCAGCAGGGCCGGCGGAGGTGCTTGCCCGAGTTGCGGAGAAGCTTGCAACTCAGGCAAGCACCTACCGGTGAAGGTCGAATTCGCTCCTACGGGTGACCGGGCTGGCGCGGCACGCGCCGTGCCCTGGCGAACTTCCGTCCTCGGCTACCTGCGGCGAGTTCGCTGAGGCGCTCGCCGATCACGGAGGCGCCGGGGCGGGGCTCCTGTGCGTAGTACCGGGGTTTGCGTCGGTGCAGCAGGGCCTCGCCGTCTTCACTCCAGGTGAATCCGGGTTTCCGCAGCAGCTTCCGGAACACCGTGTCGACGGTCTCCGGGTAGGCGGCGGCGAGGCGGCGGATCGGCAGTGGCGTGATCGACTCCTCGCGCAGGTACGTGCGCAACAGGTCCTGGTGCTGCCTACGGCCCGCGCGGGCCGGGTCGGCGAAGAGGTCCCGCAACATCCCGTAGTCCGGGTAGAAGTTGAGCCCGTCGACCTCGTCGTAGATAACGCCGACGGTGTCCGAGTCCGCAAGTTCTCGCGGCAGTTCGAAGGCCGGAAAGTCCAGGCCCGGGAGCCGCCTGCCCCGCGCCCGGTCGGGCCGCTCGGCGACTGCGGCCTCCTGCTGGTGCCGGTAGTAGGCGTTGAGCTTCTCCTCGACCTCGGCCGGGGGAAGGACCAGTTCGTCGCTGCCGCAGAACTCGATGAATGTGGCCCGGTCCGCCCGCATCGACTCCCACCCCTGCTCGATCTTCTCGGGGTTGCGGAAGACCAGTTCGGGTTGACTGGCGGCCAGGTGGAGCGCGGCCCGGGCGATCTCGGTCGCGCCACGTTAGCGGTCACGCAGGTGACGTCACCGCGGGTTGCCCGAACCTCACCCGCCGGAGCGTACGCGCAGGGTCGAGGGCACGCGTCTCAGTACGGTGATCCTCCCCATCCGCCGATGGGGCGAGGGCGAGAAGATCTGGCGACGGGCCGAGGAGCTCGGGTTTCACGCGGCCTACACCTATGACCACTGTCGTGGCGGTCGTTCCGGGACGAGCCGTGGTTCGGAGTCGCTCAAACTCGCATGCGGCAGGCCCTGATGGCGATCTCCTCGAACCTAAAGCGGCGACCTCGGAGGCCGATACCGGTGAATGCCGGTGGGGCACCCACTCAAGGACGCCCTGCCCCCCCCCGCTGCGTTGTCACATGCCCCGGCTGTGAGGGCGGCTTTCCAACGGAACGCCCGGTGGATACGATCACCGCCGACCGTCACACTCCGTGCTTGCGGTCCAAGGATTTGTCCGGTCCCGGCGAGAAAGTATCACCATGGGTAGTTCCCAGCAGCCGGTCACCGGTACGGCCGACCACCTGCCGACCGCTGGCATCGGGCTCCTGGCACGCGGTCTGCTGGCTCTGGCGCTGCTTGTCGGCTTCTACCTGTTGGCCCTCGGTATCGTCGGCGGTCTCCTCACCGTCGACGTACTTCTCGCGGTCGACTCGGCGCACCCGTTCGGCCTTGGCGGGCTCAAGGTCTACGCGTTGAGCGCGGTCCTCGCGTACCCGGTGCTGCGCACGGTGTTCCTTACTCGTCGCGGGTCCGACACGGAGCCACCGCAGGGGTGGCCGGTCAGCCCGGCTGAGCAGCCGACGCTGTGGGCGCGAGTACGGCAGTTGGCGCAGGAGTCCGGCACCCGTGCACCGGACGAGGTGAGGCTTGTCGCGGAGGCCAACGCCCAGGTCTGCGAGGACGGCCGGCTGTTGGGGCTGCTGCCCGGGCGACGGCGAATGGAGCTCGGGGTCCCGCTGTTGATCGGTCTCACCGCGGCGGAGCTCGACGCCGTGATCGCCCACGAGTTGGGCCACTTCGGCAACCGGGACACCCGACTGGGTGGGCTGACCCATGCAGGCCGACGGGCACTTGTGCACACCGTCGGTGCACTGGGTGAGCGTGCCGCCCGGAACAAGGCCGCCAAGGCCGCCGAGCTCGCGGCCTTGGCAGCGGAGCGGCGTGCCAAGGGCAAGCGGGTACGGACACCGGAGGCGTCCGGCGGCGTCGACCAGGTGTTGGCCCGGATTTTCACGGCGTACGCCAGGCTGTATTTCACCGTCTCCAGCGCGGTGAGCCGTCGGCAGGAGCTCGCCGCCGACCTCGCCGCGGTCAAGCTCGCCGGCCGTGACGCGACGGCATCGGCCCTGCGCCGGCTCCCGGTGCTCGACTCGGTGCTGGACTACTACCTGGGCCGTTACGCGATGATCGGCTGGGAGGCCGGACTGCTTCCCTTGCCCGGGCAGGTCTACGGCGGCCTGGCCCACCTATTGGCCGAACCGGCGCGTCGGGAGGAGCTGGCCCGGCTGGAGCTGGAAGTGCCCGAGGCCGAGCAGGGCCCCTACGACTCGCACCCGTCGCTCGCTGCCCGGATCGCCACCATCGAGGCCCTACCGCCGGACGGACGCCCGATGGACCGCTCCGGACCTGCCCTGGGTCTGCTGGCCTTCCCCGAGGAGACCATCGCACGGGTCGAGGCCGTCACTCTGCGGCCGGATTCCGCAGCCATGAGCCGACTGGACTGGCCGGAGCTGGCCCGGCTGACCGGCCGGGCTCGGCATGCCGCGGGTGCGGGCGCCCTGCGCCAGGCCGTCGGCCTGGACCTACCGGCGGCCGCTCTGCTGGCCGAGTTGACGACCGGTCCGATCTGGGAGATCGCCGACCGGTTGCCGAAGAGCCCGCAGGCCGGGGCCGCCACCGGCCGGGTCGCCCGCGAGTTCGCCCGCCCGGTGCTGCGGACCGCGTTGTCCGACCTGGTCCTGATCGCGCTGGCTGACGCCGGGTTGGCCGGCTGGGACGTCTCCTGGGCCCAGCCGATGCGGCTGCGAATGCCCGATGCCCTGGCCCAGGGTCTGCCCGCCGCGGTCGACGCCCTGGTCACGGACACCCCGGACGGGCAGCCGCTGCGCGCCCTGCTGGCAGACGCCGGCCTCAACCTCCCCCTGGCCCCCCGCTGATCATCAGCATCATCCCCTGCTAGCAGAAACTGACTGCACCATGGACCTTCTCAGCACTCTCGGCGGTGGCACCGGTGTCATAGCCATCGCCGCGGTATCGGCCTACCGCAAGTCCCGTCGCGCCCAGCGTGCCGCCGCACCCGCTCCGGCCGGTGGCGTGCGCACGATCAACAACGCCGACTACAACTTCCCTCCCGGCAACGAGATCGACACCACCAGGGCCGCCGCCGCGGACCCCGAGGTCGGCGCCGTGCGGGCGGCCGCACTGGCAGGTGACTGGCAGACGGCCGCCGCCTACCTCGACGCGGCCGGCTCTGACTGGGACCTGCGGTGGTACCGACTCGGCGTCCTCGCCGACGTGGCCTCCGAGGACGACACCTTCGTCAAGGCCTGGCAGGCCGCACTCCCGAACGACCCGAGCGCCGCACTGGTGCACGCGGACGCCCTGGTGGCACTGGCCGGAAAGCTGCGCGGTGCCAAGGGCGCCCAGCACACCACGCGCGAGCAGTTCGACGCCTTCCACCGGGTGCTCGCCGAATCGGAGGCCGCCTGCCGGCGGGCCGCCGAGCTCGCTCCGGCGGACCCGAGCCCGTACATCGCCCAGATCTCGATCGCCATGGGCCTGGGCTGGTCGCACGAGCGCTTCCAGGCCCTGTGGGCCGAGATCGTCTCGCGCGCGCCGTTCCACTTCGGCGCGCACCGCTCCGCCCTGCAGTACTGGTGCGCGAAGTGGCGCGGCTCCCACGAGTTGATGCACGAGTTCGCCCGGCAGGCCGCCGCATCGGCGCCGCCCGGAGACCTGCTGGTGGCACTGCCGCTGTTCGCCGTCTTCGAGCAGGAGTACAAGGACGACAACTACGAGGAGGTCTACCGGCTGCCCGCCACGGCTGCCGCGGTGGATGCCGCGTGGCGTGCGGTGGTCAAGGCGCCTGCGGGACACCACCGGTTGCCGGAAGTCCGGCACATGCTCGCTTACGCCCTGGAGGCCGTCGGCCGGTACGCCGAGGCCGTGCAGCAGTTCCAGCTGATCGGCCCGTTCTGCGGAGCGGTCCCGTGGACCTACTACAACGAGCGGCTCAGGGTGTTCGGCAGCTGCCGCGCCCGGTCCGCGGTGGGCTGGGAGGACGCCGGTCGGCCGCCGGTCCCGCAGGTCTGAGACGTCGCTCAGCGAGTTCGGGCACGTAAGGTCGATGGCATGCGCTTGAGTACGGTGATCCCCCCCATCCACCGGTGGAGCGAGGGACAGAAGATCTGGCGGCAGGCCGGGCACCGGCCAGTGCAGCACGACCTCGTCGATGCCCAGCTCCTGGTAGGTGGGGGTGCACGGCCACTGGGCGTGCGAGCCTCTTCGATGTTCGGGGCCGGCTCCGCCCGGCGGCGAGGGCGGAGCCGGGCTGCCGTTCAGGAGGAGAGGCGGTTCAGCGCTGCGGTGGCGATGCCTTCGACGTAGGTCGGGGCGTCGGTGGGCTGGCCGACAAGCTCGACGATGGCGACCTTGGTGCCGCTGCGCAGGACCGCGGCCCCGCCGCTGACGGTGCCGTCGCCGTTGTAGGCCGGGTACCAGCGGGCGGTGCCGCCGGTGACGGTCAGGGTGTGGGCCGCGCCGTAGTGCCAGTGGCCGGCGGGCTCGTCCTGGCAGTCCTGAACGAGCGCGACGAGCTGCTTCTCCCAGGTGGCGGCCTCGGCCCCGGTGGGGGCGCTCGCGACCGACTCGGTCAGTCGGCCGTCGGTGTCGAGGGTCCAGGTCGCGGAGGCGTACGCGGTGGCCTTGTCCTTGGCCAGGTCGCGCATCGTCTCCTCGCCGGAGCACGCGGACAGCGCCTGGCGTCCGGTCAGCGAAACGGTCGCGCCGACCGGGTTCAGGCCCTGCTGGAAGTCCTCGCTCTGGACGAGGTCGGCGGAGCCGAGTCCGGGTGCGGCGACCGCGACCGCAGCCGGGTGGGCGGCGTTGTGCGCGGCCCCGTCGGCGGTGGCCGACTGGGTGCCGACGACGCTGACCGTGATCAGTGAGGCGGCGAAGCAGGCCGCGGCGGCGAGTCGGTTGCGGCGAACGGACTTCTGCTGGACGGTCTGGTTCTCGGTCATCTGGTCCCCCTGCTGGTCGGGACGCCTGCTGCGTCCTCGTACAACCGGGGAGATGCCGCCGGCGGAGGGAAAGTTGGAGCCCTGACCGGCTGTTTCACAGCTGTGACAGAGCGGTCCTGACGACGCGGTCCATCGCGGCCGTCCCCAGGCAGGCATCGACCTCCAGCACCCCGTAGTGGTTGCCGCTGCGCAGCACGGCGATGCCGCCGCAGGGCTCCTTGCCCACGGGCGCTGCGCCGGTGGTGTTGAGGGATCCCTGGTAGGCGCCCATCCAGCTCGCGGTGACATCCGGGGCGAGCTGCAGCGTCGTGGTCCTTCCGTAGACCCAGTGCCCCGGCGGTTCCTCCTGGCAGGGCACCTCCTCCAGCAGTAGGCGATCGGTGAAGTTCTGCGCCAGGGAAGGGCTCAGGGCCTCGGCGGCGACCTCGCGGGCGACCTGGTCGACGTGGTCGGCGGCCGGCGTGGGGTCGCCCGGGCCGGTGCGGGAGCTGGTCATCAGTCCGCGGAAGTGGGCACCGGGCCCGCCCAGGGTCTGCGTGAGGGTTTTCTCGCCGGTACAGGCCGGGTTGGCGTAAACCCCGTCGCCGTACCGGTCGGTGACGCGGATCTGCCCGGCGCCGACGTCCGGGCTGAACGCCGCGGGTTCCAGAAGGTTCGCGGTCGTCACCGGCCCGGTCGCACCGGTCACACCGGTCGCACCGGTCGCACCGGTCGGCGAGGCGGAGGCGGAGGCCGAGGCCGCGGGCGGCGGGACGGACACGCCGGGCGGCGGTGGCAGGACGAACCGGCCGGTCGCCAGCCCGAGCGCGGCGGCTGCCACCAGGGCGGCGACGGCGGACCGGCGCCGGACGACGGCGTGGCCGCCGCCCGCCGCGGGACCGCCGTTCACAGACCGGTGACCAGGCGCTCGCGCATGAAGCGGCGGGCCTGGTGGATACGGTCCTTGACCGTGCCCAACGGGGCGTCCAGCGCCTCGGCCACCTGGACGTAGGTCAGGTCGCCCAGGTCGCGCAGCACGAAGGACTCCACCAGGGTGGGGTGCTGCTGCTCCAGCGCGGCCAGTGCCTCCATCAGGTCGAGCCTGGTCCCGGCGATGACGCTGGTGGTGCGCGGGTCGACGGACTCGGGGAGGTCGGCGTGGCTGTCCTCGGCGCGCCGGCGCATCGAGCGGTACGTGGACCGGGCGGCGTTCGAGGCGATCACCGTCACCCAGCCCAGGAAGGAGCCGTGGCCGCCGTACTCGCCCAGGTGCGTGCTGATGGACAGTAGTGCGTCCTGCGCGGCCTCCTCCGCGTCGGCGTGGTGGGGCAGGAAGCGCGAGCAGCGGCGCAGCACCACCGGCCGCAGCTTGGCCAGCAGGTACTCCGTCGACCCCGGGTCCCCCGCCTGAGCAGCCGCCACGAGCCGTTCCAGCTCGCCTTCCTCGAACACCCGGATCCCCCGTTCCGTCCCGCCCGGCATCCCACCCGTCAACGGGAGTTCCGCACTCCCCCCGACTCCGGCAGAATGCTGCCACATGCGCAAGCTCGGCCGTTACCTCCTCCTGGAGCGGCTCGGAGCCGGCTCCTTCGCGACGGTCTGGAAGGCCTACGATCCGGAGCTCGACACCGAGGTCGCGGTGAAGGTGCTGGCCGAGAACTGGGCCGCCAACGCCGATGTGCGCGAGCGGTTTCTGGTGGAGGCGAGGTTGCTGCGCCGGATCGCCAGCCCGCGGGTGGTCCGGGTGCACGACGTCGGGGTGCAGGAGGACCGGCCCTACTTCGTCATGGACTACGTACGCGGCGGCACCCTGGCGGACCGGGTCGGGCGGTGCGACCCGCAGGAGGCGCTGCGGCTGGCCGCGGAGGCGGGCTACGCGGTCCAGGTCCTGCACGAGGCGGGCGTGGTGCACCGCGACGTCAAGCCGTCCAACCTGCTGCTCGCCACCGGCCCTGCGCCCGCCGCGGTGCTGGTGGCGGATCTGGGCAGCGCGAAGCAACTGGCCGACGCATCCGGGCTGACGGTGACCACGGGCACGCCCGCGTACATGGCACCGGAACAAGCCTTCCAGACCGGCGGGTTCGACGGGAGGGCCGACGTGTACGCGCTGGCCGTCGTGGCCTACGAGCTGCTGACCGGGCAGAAGCCGTTCGGCCCGGGCGGACGCGCCACAGCCCTGATGACCGACCAGCCGACCGCCTCGACGCTGCCGACGCTCCCAGCCGGAACGGAGCTCCCACCGAACGTCGCCCTGCTGCTACGGGCCGCGATGTCCGTCGAGCCGGCGGACCGACCGCCGACCGCCCAGGCCTTCGCAGACGCGCTGCTGGCTCCGGTCCCGCAGTCCCAACCCCCGGGGCCTGTCCTGGAAGGCCCCGGGTGGCTGACCCCGCGCGCGGTCTGTCTGGCGTCGGGCACGGTGTTCACGGCGACGACCCTACTGAGCTGGCTGCAGCGTTGAATCCGACAGGGAGCCGGTCCGCACCGGCGGGTCGGGCCGGTCAACGGCGAACACCGGGTACTCGATCCGCCAGGTGGACAGATCCGGCAGGAACTGGGTGAGCGGCCCCCGGTAGTGCCTCGTCACGTCAGAGGGCGCCGGCCGCTGACCGCTACCGTAGGGTCGGTGGTATGCGTCTGAGCACGGTGATCCTCCCCATCCACCGGTGGAGCGAGGGACAGAAGATCTGGCGGCGGGCCGAGGACCTCGGGTTCCACGCCGCGTACACCTATGACCACCTGAGCTGGCGGAGCTTCCGGGAGGAGGCGTGGTTCGGGTCGGTCCCGACGCTGACCGCCGCCGCGACGGCGACCGAGCGGATCCGGCTCGGCACGCTCGTGACTTCGGTCAATCATCGTTCACCCACCGCAGCCGACCTGCGGACGGATCCACATCCAATCGACGTTCCGTCATCGGGAAGAGGGGGCGCCCCCTCGCCACCCGAGGTGACATGCCTCACCCTCAGCCCTCGTTCCGACTCACGATGCGATGCCACGTCGCAAGCCCCAGCCCGCGTCTGACCTGTGGTGGTACCGAGACGGACCCTTACGGCGGGCAGGATGCCAGAAGGGGAAGCTCCTGTTCCTCTCGACCTCCCTTGCGTGAACGGGAACCTGTTGAGCCATGCTGCTGTCCTTCAATGACGCATACGCATGCAATAACGGGGGCATGGCATGGCGATCGAGCTACCGCATGACGTAGTGACGCTCCTGAATTTCATCGGGATCAAGTGGCCGACGGTGAACGAGGACAAGGTCCGCGACTTCGCGCACCATGTCCGGCAGTTCGCCAAGGACGTGGAGGCCACCCACGGGCACTCCAGCGCGACGGTCAAGCAGGTCGGCGACTCGTACGAGGGCGAGTCGTACGAAGCGCTGGCGAAGAAGTGGGCCGCGGCCTCGAACGACCACTTCGACGAGATCGTGCAGGCGTGCCACACGGTGGCGACCGCGCTGGACGTCGCAGCGGACACGATCGTGGCGGCGAAGATCGCGACGATCGCCGAACTCACCGTCCTCGCAGCTGCGTTCATCGCCGACCAGGCCGCCGCCGTGGCGACGCTCGGCCTGGCCGAGGCCGGCGTGATCGCGATCGAGGAGGCCGGCAAGCGCCTGGTCAACGCCCTGGTGCAGCAACTGGAGCAGCACATCATCGCCGAGGTCATCGAGGCGGCGATCAGCCCGCTGATCGACACGGTCTCCGAGGCCGTCACCGGGCTGGTCTTCGAGGCGGCCGCCGCAGGCGCGAACAGCGCCGGCAGCGGCTACAAGATCGACCCGGCAGCCCTGGAGGCCCACGCCCGCACCATGCACGAGCACGCACAGGCCGTCGCCGGGCACGCCCAAACGTTCCAGACCAAGGTCGCGGGGGTCAGCTTCGAATGAGCAACCCGATCGTCAAAGCCCTCCAGCACAGCGCCCAGAAGCTCGGCAAGACCCTCGCCGACGACGCCGGCAAGGCGATGAAGGGCTTCTACCACAAGACCGGCAACAACCTGAAGCAGGTCGCCCACAACACCCGCCAGGCCGAGGCCAGGCACGCCGCCGAGATGGACAAGCTCCTCAAGGGCGGCGGCAAGGACATGCCCCACCCCGGCTCCGGCAGCGGCGCCCGCAGCGGTGACTCCCATCCGAAGGGCCGCGGCCGGGACCAGGCCAGCGACCCCCGCACCGAAGGCCGGGCTCACGACTCCCGCTGCGGCGGGGGCGAGCCCGTCGACATGGCCACCGGCCGGATGTACATCGACCAGGTCGACGCCTCCCTCCCCGGCTCCCTCCCGCTGCTCTTCACCCGCAACTTCGAATCCGGCTACATCGCGGGTCGGTGGATGGGCCCCAAGTGGGTCTGCACCTTCGACGAACGCCTGGAGATCGACGCCGAGGGCGTCGTCCACATACGCGCCGACCGCATCACCCAGGCATACCCCCACCCCAACCCCGGCGAGACCGTCGAAGCCAGCGCCGGCGAGCGCCGCCAACTGCGGTTGGCCACAGGCGGGTACCACCTCCGCGACCACTCCACCGGCCTCACCCGCGAGTTCACCATCGCCGCCGGCGGCACCGAAGCCCTGCTCACCCGCGTCCGCGACCGCCACGGCCGCCACTACACCCTCGCCTACGACGAGGACGGCGTCCCGCAGTCCATCACTCACTCAGGCGGCTACGAACTGCGCGTCACCGTCGATGCCGACCGCATCACCGCCCTGCGCCTCGCCAACGCCACCGAAACCGGCGG
Source organism: Kitasatospora sp. NPDC004669 (assembly GCF_040609455.1). Classification (NCBI taxonomy): domain Bacteria; kingdom Bacillati; phylum Actinomycetota; class Actinomycetes; order Kitasatosporales; family Streptomycetaceae; genus Kitasatospora; species Kitasatospora sp. NPDC004669. Next base: position 385,405 of record NZ_JBEXKB010000001.1, on the reverse strand, counting down.
CGAAGCCCTCCTGCTGCGCTACAGCTACACCGACGGCCACCTCAGCGCCGTCTACAACTCCAGCGGCAAGCCCATGCGCTTCGCCAACGACGTCACCGGCCGCATCCTCTCCTGGACCGACCGCAACGACTCCCGCTACCTCTACACCTACGACCACCTCGACCGCGTGGTCGACGAAGGCGGAGCCGACGGCGCCCTGCGCTTCCACTTCACCTACGGCTCCCCCGACCCCGAAACCGGCCTGCGCACCCACACCGAAACCAACGCCCTCGGCCACACCACGGCCTACCTGGTCAACGACGACGCCCAGATCACCGCCCAGACAGACCCCCTCGGCAACACCACCACCTACGAACGCGACGAGTACGACCGTCTACTCACCGAAACCGACCCGCTCGGTCGCACCACCCACTACGAGTACGACGGCGCCGGTGACCTCGTGCGCATCACGCGCCCGGACGGGAGGAGGAGCACCGCCACCTACCATGACCGGCTCAGCCTGCTGGAATCCATCATCGAACCGGGTGGCGCCACCTGGCTGCAGGCGTACGACGACAACGGTCTCAGGAGCAGCCTCACCGACCCGCTGGGCGCTACCACCCACTTCGCCTACGACGAGCACGGCCACCTGGCCACCGTCACCGATGCCCTCGGCCAGACAACCCTCGTCCGTTGTAGCGCCGCAGGCCTCCCTTTGGAGATCACCGACCCCACCGGCGGCACCACACACCTTGAGTACGACGCCTTCGGCCGCAGAGTGACCGTTACCGACGCTCTCGGATCGGCCACCCGTACGACGTGGACGGTCGAAGGCTTCATGGCGTCGCGCGTGTCCGCAGACGGCAGTGCGGAGGCGTGGGCGTACGACGGTGAAGGCAACCTCCTCAGCCACACCGACGAGCTCGGTCGGATCACCACGTTCGAGTACACGCACTTCGAGAGCCTTGCTGCCCGAACCGGGCCCGATGGCGCCCGCCTCGCCTTCGCCTACGACGCCGACATGCAGCTCACAACCGTCACCGATGCGCTGGGCCACAGTTGGAGCTATGCATACGACGCAGCGGGACGGCTGGTGGAGGAGCGTGATTTCCACGGACGCACCATCAGTTACCGGCTCGACGGCGCCGGTCAACTGATCTGCCATGTCAACCCGCTCGGACAGGAGACCCACTACACCTACGACGTGCTGGGCAGGACCACGACGCTGGATGCGAATGGCCTCGTGTCCACCTACTCCTACGACGACGCCGGGCATCTGATCCAGGCCTCGAACCAGGATGCCGTGCTCATCCGTACGGTTGATGCTCTCGGAAATGTCCTGACCGAGAGCGTCAACGGACACGCTGTCACCCGTGAACGGGATTCCCTCGGCCGCGTCACCCGGCGAACCACTCCAAGCGGACACGTCAGCTCATGGCACTACGCCGCCAGTGGCCAGCCCATCTCCCTCGAAACGACTTCAGGCAGCCTCTCCTTCGCCTACGATGCACTCGGTCGGGAGCTCACCCGAACCGTCGGTGGTCGCCTCGAGCTGACGAGCACCTGGGACGTCCGACACCGCCTCACAAGCCAGACCCTCCGTGGCCTGGAGGCAGTCGTGCAAGGCCGCGCCTACTCCTACCGAGCCGACGGCCACCTGGTGGGCATCGATGACCACCTGGCAGGTCCTCGCACCTTCAACCTGGACTCCGTAGGCCGCATCACCGGTGTGCAGGCCGTCGGACGGGGCGAGACCTACCGGTACAACGCGAGTGGCGACCTGGTGGAGGCCGACTGGCCGGCGACCGGGGCCACCCGGGCATCCCTGGGGTCGCGGGTCTTCGACGGCACCCAACTCGCGGCCGCCGGCCGCGTCCGCTACGAGCACGACGCCGCCGGACGCACCACGCTCCGCCAGGTAACCCGGCTCTCAAGGAAGCCTGACACCTGGCACTACAGGTGGGACGCCGGCGACCGCCTCACGGATGTCATCACACCCGATGGCACGCGCTGGCACTACCTCTACGATCCTCTCGGTCGTCGCATCGCCAAACAGCGGCTCGCTTCCGACAGAACCACCGTGGTCGAGCAGAGCGACTTCGCCTGGGACGGCTCCAACCTGACCGAGCAGACCACCCGTGCGCCCTATCTTCCTGGACCGCACACCCTGACCTGGGACCACAACGGAGTCCAACCGATAGCCCAGTCCGAAGCGATCGACCCCGGCGGCGTAGCACAGCAGTGTGTGGATCGCAGGTTCTTCGCGATCGTCACCGATCTCGTCGGCACGCCGACCGAACTCGTCGACCCGGCCACCGCGACCGTTGCCTGGCGCGCCGTGTCCACCCTCTGGGGACACACGACCTGGCCCAGGGACAGCGCGACCTACACTCCGCTGCGCTTTCCCGGCCAGTACTTCGATGCCGAGACCCGCCTCCACTACAACGTCCACCGCTACTACGATCCCGAGACCGCCCGCTACATCACCCCCGACCCCCTCGGCCTGGTTCCCGCCCCGAACCCGGATACCTACGTCCACAACCCGCTGACCTGGACGGACCCGTTGGGGCTGTCCCCACACCGCACCAGGCCCAGGATCGAGAACGGTAACGAGAGGGAGGGGTGGCAGCACATCGATGAACGCCACATCTCAGGCACCAGCGCCCAGGGCCACGGCGACCTGATGCCACCCACCACAACACGGGCTCACGTCCAGGCCGCCGTGGAGAAAGTGGTGAAGCGAGGGCAACGAATATCCGACCCGGGCCGACGTATGCAGCTGTACGAGAAGAGGATGACCGTGAACGGCATGAGCGCAAGGTATCGAGTACTGGTCGACTCGCATGATGGCAACCGAGTCGTCACTTTCTTCCCGGTTGGAAAGAGCTACCGGCCGTGATCACATTCAACTTCTCCCGGAGGCCGTCCCAGGGGACGCCGAGTGGCTTCGATCTCGGAGACATCGAGATCTCCGGAGACGGCTCATCCGTGAGTTCCGTCGGGAAACTCCCGGACCAAGGGATGATGATCTTTCCCTCCCTGAGCCTTCTGCTGGACCAGGTCCGCCAGCCAGTCTCGTCCGGCCGGGGGACCGTCGAATTCTGCGGCGTCGACTCGTCGTTCCAGGTGAAATTCACGGTGGCGAAGGGAGTTGTCACCGCCGTCGGCGAGCAAGGAGAGATCGGGCGAATGTCGGTGCCGGACTTCATCGGCGCCCTCCTCGCTGCCGTGAGTTCATTTTCGGAAGGTGAACTGAGCAGGCTTTCGGAGGTTGATCCCGTCCGGGACGACCTGGCGTGTGCCATTGCGGATTTCCGGAGGCTCTCCCGATAGACGCGGAACAGAACACGCAGGCTGCCTCCTGTGACGGCGTGGCCGGCCGGGCGGCTACGGCTCCCGGCTGGCCGATGTTCCGCTCTGGTGCACCTGCGTCGACGCGTAGGGTCGGGGCATGCGACTGAGTACGGTGATCCTTCCCATCCACCGGTGGGGCGAGGGGCAGAAGATCTGGCGGCGGGCCGAGGAGCTGGGGTTCCATGCGGCGTACACGTATGACCACCTGAGCTGGCGGTCGTTCCGCGAGGAGCCGTGGTTCGGGTCGGTGCCGACCCTCACGGCGGCTGCCACGGCGACCGAGCGGTTGCGCTTGGGCACGCTGGTGACCTCGCCGAACTTTCGCCACCCGGTGACGCTGGCGAAGGAGTTGATCACGCTGGACGACGTGTCCGGCGGGCGGGTCACGCTAGGGATCGGGGCCGGCGGGACGGGCTTCGACGCCACCGCGCTGGGGCAGCAGGCCTGGTCGCCGCGGGAGCGGGCGGACCGGTTCGGGGAGTTCCTGCCGCTGCTGGACGAGCTGCTGCGCAGCGACGCGACGACGCGGGAGGGTGCGTACTACTCGGCGGTCGAGGCGCGGAATGTCCCCGGATGCGTGCAGACGCCGCGGGTGCCGTTCTACGTGGCGGCCGCCGGCCCGCGCGGGATGCGGCTGGCCGCCGAGTACGGGCAGGGCTGGGTGACGTACGGGGACCCGAAGGGGCCCGCGGACGTGCCGGTGGAGCAGGCGTCCGGGGTGATCGCCGCACAGATCGAGAAGCTGACGGCCGCCTGCGAGGCCCGCGGCCGGGACGTCCGTGAGCTGGAGAAGATGCTGCTCCAGGGCTCGACGGCGGAGCAGCCGCTGGCCTCCCTGGACGCCTTCGTCGACTGGGCGGGCACGTACAAGGAGCTGGGCATCACCGAGCTGGTGATCCACTGGCCCGTCCCGGACTCCATCTTCGAGAACGACCTCGCCGTCTTCGAGAAGATCGCCACCGAGGGCCTCGCCCAGCTGAGTTGACGCCTACCGCCGGAGCGGGCCCGCCCGCAGCCCTGCATCGCGGCTGACCACAACATCAAGATCTGCCGCTGTCGTGCCAGTTCATCTTGTCGGGTCAAGGGCCACCGCGACGGCAGTCATGCCAGGGCGAGCGCTGTACGCCTGGGTACAGTCCGGTGCGCCCGAGCCCGAGACCCTCGCCGCCGTGCGGCATGGCGATGCACTCGTCGCTGTGCTTCACCAGGAGCACTCGCGTTGTGCGCTGGGTGCGGCGCACCGAGCGGTGACGCAGGGCGGTCACGGGTGCGGGCGGGTGCGCTGGGCGGGAAGGGCGGGGACCGGGGCCGGGGTGCGGCGGGCGAGTTCGGCGAGGGTGTGGAAGAGGACCTCACCGAGCAGGACCGGTTCGCGGGAGGCGGCGGGCGCGTCCGGCTCGTCCGGCTCGTCCGGGTAGGCGGTGGTGGGGCGGCGGGTCGGGGGCGGCTCGTCTCGGAGCTGGCTTGTGGGCATGGCTCTTCCTGCCGACGGGGTGACCGTGATCATTCCTGCCCGTTCGACCCGCACCGACACCCCGGACAGGGGCGAATCGGCCGGAAACGGCGCTTGGAGGGCCGGAACCCGCCCGTACGGTCACGGGTTCCGGCCGCCGCCCCGGGCGGTGACCCGGCGGCGCCCATGGGTCAAGATGGACCGGTGACCGAACCCCGCACCACCCCCCGCCTCATCGCCACCGACCTGGACGGCACCCTGCTCTGCGCTGCCGGCACCGTCAGCGATCGCACCGCCGCGGCCCTGGCTGCGGCCGAGGCGGCCGGGATCCAGGTGGTGTTCGTGACCGGGCGGCCGCCGCGCTGGATGCAGCAGGTGAGCCCGCACATCGGCGGCCACGGGGTGGCGATCTGCTCGAACGGCGGCGCGATCGTGGACGTCCGGCGCGGCGAGCTGGTGGAGTACTTCCCGATGTCGGCCGGGACCACGCTGGCGGTGGTCGAGGCGCTGCGGACCAAGCTGCCCGGCACCGCCTTCGCCTTCGAGTACGCGGACGGGTGGGCCCGCGAGCCCGAGTACGAGGTGCTGATGTGGGGCGACGACGTGGTCCGCGCGATCGGCCCGGCCGAGGAGCTGCTGGCGGACGGCGGCCCGGTGCGGGGCCTGTTCAAGCTGCTGGCCAAGCACCCGGACCTCGACCCGGACACCTTCCTCGCCGAGGCCAGGACGGCCGCCGGGCACCTGGCGGAGATCACCCGCTCCGCGCCGATCCCGCTGCTGGAGATCAGCGCGTCCGGCGTCACCAAGGCCAGCACGCTGGCCCGCTGGTGCGCCGAGCACGGGATCGACCGCAGTGAGGTGGTGGCCTTCGGTGACATGCCGAACGACCTGGAGATGCTGGCCTGGGCCGGGACCGCGTACGCCGTCGCCAACGCGCACCCGCAGGTGCTGGCGGCGGTGTCGCTGCACACCGTGAGCAATGAGCAGGACGGCGTCGCGGCCGTGCTGGAGGGGTTCCTGCCCCGGTAGGACCCAGTAGCCCGGCAACTCCCTTAACCGAAGCGGCCGTTGACGTAGTCGGAGGTCCGCTGGTCGCGCGGGTTCCCGAAGATCTGCCCGGTCGGCCCGGCCTCGACGATCCGGCCCGGGGTGTCGTGGGTGGCCAGGAAGAACGCGCAGCTCTGCGAGACGCGCTGAGCCTGCTGCATGTTGTGGGTGACGATCACGATGGTCAGCCGCCCGCGCAGTTCGGCGATGGTCTCCTCGACCCGGCGGGTGGAGGTCGGGTCGAGCGCGGAGCACGGCTCGTCCATCAGCAGGATGTCCGGCGAGACGGCCAACGACCGTGCGATGCACAGGCGTTGCTGCTGGCCACCGGAGAGCGCGCCGCCCGGGGTCTGCAGCCGGGTGGCCACCTCGTCCCAGAGCCCGGCCCGGCGCAGGCTGGTCTCCACCAGGTGTCGGCGCTCCTCCTTGGACACCTTGATCCCGGCCAGCTTGAGCCCGCTGGAGACGTTGTCCTGGATGGACATCGCCGGGAACGGGTTGGGCCGCTGGAACACCATGCCGATCCGGCGCCGCACCTCGGCGGGGCGCCGGCCGGGCCGGTAGACGTCGTCCCCGTCCAGCAGCACCTCGCCGGCCAGGGCGGCGCCGCGCACCATCTCGTGCATCCGGTTGAGGATCCGCAGGTAGGTGGACTTGCCGCAGCCGGAGGGGCCGATCAGCGCGGTGACCCCGCCGGCCGGCATCGCCAGCGAGACCCGTTCCAGCACCTTGCGGCTGCCGAACCAGGCGGAGACGTCCCGGGTCTCCAGCCCGGCCAGCGGGCCGTCGCCGGGGCCCGCCACTGGGGTGACCGACGGGAGGGTGAGGGTGTCGGCGGCCCGGTCGGCCGCCGCGTCGTACGGCTGCTGGGTGGTGTCGGTCATCGGTACGGTCCTCCGGGCGCGCGTCAGTAGAGGTTGGGTAGCAGGGCGGCGGCGTTCTCGTAGACCGCCCAGAGCAGCGCGCCGACCACCGGCGCGAAGCTCAGGTAGACGGCCGACGGCCGCCAGTACCGGGCCAGCAGCAGCGCGCCGACCACCGCGCCCAGCAGCGCGAGCGACCACAGCTGCAGCGTGGCGAGCGCACCCTTGTCCGCGGCCAGCGCCTTGTCGTACGCGACGGTGGCGGGGCGGCCGCCGGGGTTCTGCTCGGGGTCGCCCTCCAGGCGGGCGCCGATCATCACGGTGGAGCCGGGGATCCAGTCGGAGTCGCCGGTGACCAGCACCAGCCGGTTGCGGACCGGGTCGGTGATCGGGTGGTCGCCGTCGCCGTACACGTTGACGGTGTAGGTGTACTTTCCCTGCCCGGTGGTGGCCTCGATCCTGTCGCCGACCCGCAGCTTGGACAGCTCGGCGAAGGGCGCGCCGAAGGTGGCGCCGCGCCCGAACACCACCGCGACCCCGCCCTGGCCGGGCAGCGCGGTGTCCCGCCGGTGGCCGGGGCCGCGCATCAGATCCCGGCCGGTGGTGCCCTCGACCACCACGGCCTGGTGCAGACCGATCGCCGGGATGTCCAGCAGCGCCACCGGGTCACCGTCGTCGGCCGAGCCGGTCGGGGCGACGGCCCGGGCGAGCTGGTCCCGGAAGGTCTTGTACGCGGCCGACTGGTAGTGCCGCTCCTGGACGTGCGAGAGCGTGAACAGGTAGCCGACGAAGCCCAGCACCAGCGCGGCCAACAGGCTGACCGCCCAGGCGCCCTGGAGGAACCGCCGCCGCGCGGGCGTGACGGCGGGCCGGGCGGGGGGCTCCTCGACCACGGGCGCCGGCGGCTGGACGGCCGGCTCCTCCAGGACCGGGGCCGTCACGAACCACCGCCGGAGCCCTTGTGCCGACGCAGCAGCCGACGGCCCAGCAGCGGCGGGACGAGCACCACGGCGAGCAGTTCCACCGCGGTGAGGGTGGAGAGCGTCCAGTCCTCGGGCTTGCCGCTCACCTCGACCACGTTGGCGGCGACCTCCGTGGAGCCGCCGCGGCTGCGGGCGACCACCTGCCCGGTCTGCGGGTCGACCACGTTCTCGGCAAGGTCGCCACCCGCGCCGCCGGCCGCGTTCGGATCCCCGGCCGCCGCGCCGCCCGCCGCGTTCGGGTCGCCGCCCGCCGCGGCGCCCCCGGCGCCCCCGGCGCCGCCCGCGTCACCGCCACCGCCCCCGCCGCCGGCCGCGCCCGCGGAGGAGCCGCCGGTGCCGCCGTGACCGTTGCCGCCGGACCCTCCGGTGCCACCCGTGCCACCGGTCCCGCCGGCCGCGCCGCCACCGCCCGAACCGCCGGAGCCGCCCGAACCGCCCTTGACCGGCTGGCCGTTCTGCACGGTGCAGTCCAGCGGCTGGCCCTGCTTGTCGCAGGGGCTGGGCATCGGCGCGTTCTTGAGGACGGTCAGCGCACCGGCCGAGTCGATGGTCGGGTTCGCACAGTGGGACAGCGTGTCCGGGTCGACCGGGCTGGCGTTGCCGGGGATCGACTTGGTCTGCAGCAGCCCACCGCGGACCAGGCCGCGCGGGATCGGCGAGTACCCGAGGCCGTCGGCCTCACCCTGGCCCTCGCAGAGCACGTACGCGAGGAAGCGGCTGAGCGCGGCGCCCTTGCCGTCGTTGAAGCGGCCCGGCGGGGGCAGCGCGGCACCCGCGCGCGGCACGATCACGTAGCTGTAGCTGGAGATCGGGTACGAGCGCGGGTCGTCCATGGTGTAGACGCCGTCGAGGTTCTGCTGCAGGTAGTTCGGGTCGGTGGACGGGGTGTTGTCGTCCACACCGCGGATCTTGGCGGCGGTGAGCGCCACGGCGACGTTGGAGGCGGTCGGCAGCGAGTAGTAGCCGGCCTGGTTGAGCACCTTCACGACCGGCCAGTTGCTGCGCTTGGCGAAGGCGTACTCGTCGTAGCCGATGGTGCCGAGGCCGGAGGGCGCCTTGATGTAGCCGGCCACGACGTCCGAGCCGTTCTGGGCGACCATCCGGCCGGACGGCGGGAAGAACTCGGTGTAATCACCGCAGGAGACGCCGTTGACGGACGCGCAGTACGCGTCCCACTGGTCCTTGTGGGTGTGCTCCATCCAACGGGTGAACTGCGCGGTGGCGCCGGAGCCGTCGGAGCGGACCACCGGGGTGATCGGCAGGTTGGGCAGCGTCCTGCCGTAGTCCGCGGTGATCTTCGGGTCGTTCCAGTTGGTGATCTTGCTGGTGAAGATGTCCACGATGGTCTGCGGGGACAGCCGCAGGTCGCGGACCTGCTTGCCGCCGACCACCAGGTTGTACATGAAGGTCGTGCCACCGGCGGTGATCGGGATGTACGAGAAGCCGTACGTCATCGTCTCCACGCCACCGGTGCCGGTGCGCTGGCCCGCCGAGTTCACACCGGAGTCCTGGGTGGTGCGGAACGGCACGTCGGAGGCGGTGAAGTCGTCCTGCCCGAGCAGCCACGAGTTGCGGCCGGCCGCCGAGCCGATCGGATTGAAGCTGATCTGGATGCCCTGCGGTCCGACGTCCTGGCGCCACTGGTCGATCGCCGGACCGGCCCAGCTGGAGCCGTCGGCGCTCAGCGCGACGGACGCCGCGTAGGCCTTCGAACCGGGCCCCAGCAGCGGGGCGGCCGCGAGCAGGAACAGGGACATCAGCAGGGCGAGCCAGCGGGCCACGGGGCGGCCGGCAGCCTCCCACGACATGGGAACTCCTCTGGGGCGGAAGGGGGTCGGGTGAGTCATCAGCTGTTCCCCGGCCGCGTCGCGACCGGCCCGGGCACCGGGGCGGTGCGGGCCACGGCCGGGCGGACGGAGCCGGACGGGCCGGCGGCCCGCGCGCCGGCCTCGACGCGGCGCGCCTCCCGGTCGATCCGGCGCTTCCGGCGCCGCGTCAACTCGCCCGGCTTGCGCCCGCCGAGCACGCGCGCGGTGACGAACAGGATCAGCACCAGTGCCATCAGGGTCAGTCCGGCCGCGAAGGCGCGGGCGACCATCTCGGGGTAGGGCTGCTTGACGTAGTTCCAGATGTACAGCGGCAGCGACACCTGGTGCTCGTGGAACGGGTCGGCGTTGAACTGCGAGGTGAATCCCGAGGTCAGCAGCACCGGGGAGGTCTCGCCGATGCCGCGCGCCATGCCGAGCACCACGGCCGTCACCAGGCCGGGCCGGGCGGTCGGCAGCACCACGTTCCACACCGTGCGCCACTGGCTGCCGCCGAGCGCGTACGAGGCCTCGCGCAGGGTGCCGGGCACCAGCCGGATGACCACCTCGGAGGCCCGGGTGACGATCGGCATCATCATCACGGTCAGCGCGAGCGAGGCCGCGAAGCCGCTCTTCTCGGCACCGAAGGTGATGATGAAGACGCCGAGGATGAACAGCCCGGCTACGATGGACGGCAGCGCGGTCATCGCCTCGACCAGCGTCCGCACCGGCTTGGCCAGCCGGCCGCCGACCTCGGACATGAAGATCGCCGCCGCGATGCCCAGCGGCACCGCGAACAGCGTGGCCAGGCCCAGCTGTTCGAGCGAGCCGACGATCGCGCTGAGCGCGCCGCCGGAGGTGATCGGGGAGAGCGCGGCGGTCCGCTCCATCGACTCGGTGAAGAAGTTGAGGTGCTGGGCCGCCTCGTAGCCGCGGCTCGCCACGTAACCGATCTGGTCACCGATCAGCGCGACCACCAGCAGCCCGGAGCTCCAGGCGACCACCGACACCAGCCGGTCGCGCACCATGAGCCTGCCCCACTGCAGCCGGCCGAGCGTGAAGTAGCCCGCCAGGAACAGGACGTACCAGCAGACCAGGAAGCCGAACACGCCGCTGAACGGCAGCACCCGCTCGTACAGCATCCAGTTCAGCGCCAGCGAGCCGACCAGCGAGCCGGCCACGGTGAACACGTCCTCGCGGGTGACGCCGCCGAGCCGCACCTTGGTCTCGGGGCACGACGGCGCGGCCTCGGCGGGCGCGTCGGGGGAGCCGGGGGGCTCGGCCGCGGCGACCGGTGGCAGGTCGAGCGTGGTCATCGGGTGGTTCCCTTCGACGGGGTCGGGGCGGGGCCGGCCATGGCGGTACGCCGCCTCAGTCCGCGGTGGAGGCCCCGGAGCGGGACCGGTTGATCACGAAGCCGGCCGCCACGTTGACCAGCAGGGTCAGCGCGAACAGCACCAGGCCGGCCGCCATCAGCGCGGAGAGCGAGAGCGCGTCCGACTCGCCGAAGCGCAGCGCGATGAGCGCCGAGATCGAGTTGGCGCCGTTCTCCAGGATGTGCGTGATGGTCTTGAAGCTCGGCGAGATGATCAGCGCGACCGCGATCGTCTCGCCCATCGCCCGCCCGAAGCCCAGCATGATCGCACCGATCACGCCGCCCTTGCCGAACGGCAGCACCACCGTGCGCACCATCCCCCAGCGGGTCGACCCCAGCGCGTAGGCGCCCTCCCGCTCACCCTGCGGGGCCTGGGAGAAGACCTCCCGACTGAGCGAGGTCACGATCGGGATGATCATCAGCGCGACGACCACGCCCGCGATGAAGGTGGACGAGGTGTAGGAGGTGCCGATGTCGCCGGTGCGCACCTTCAGGAAGGGGATCGCGTCGCCGAGGTGATTGGTGAGCCAGCGGACGAAGCCGATGATGCGCGGCTGGAGGAAGAAGAGCCCCCACAGGCCGTAGATGATGCTGGGGATCGCCGCCATCAGGTCGATCAGCGAGATCAGCGCCGCGCGCAGCCGGACCGGCGCGTACTCGGAGATGAAGATCGCGGTGAAGAGGGCGACCGGCACGGCGATCGCCAGCGCGATCACCGCGATCAGCAGGCCGTTCGGCAGGACGGCGGCGATGCCGAAGTTGTGGGCGGCGGTCTGCCACTTCTGTTCGGTCAGGAAGGACGGGCCGACGGCGCGCAGCGCGTCCGCGCCCCGGAGGATCAGGAAGAACGCGATCAGCCCCATGATCGCGAAGACCGAGAGCCCCGCGATCCGCAGCACCCCCCGGAACACCCGGTCGCCCGGGGTCGCGGGGGCGGTGATGACGCGCGGGACGTCCCGGTCCGGCCCGTGGTCGGGTTGGCCTGGCGCCCCGGCGTACGGTGCCGCGGGCTCGGCGGCGGATGTCATGGTCTGCTCTCCGTGCTCGGCTGCGGGGGCGGATCCGGTGCGCACCCATTCGGCCAGCCGGAGGTGGCCGGATCGGGTCGACCGTGTGTACGAGGGCCCAACGCCGCGACTGCGTAGTGGAGTTGGGAACTCCAGATGGCTCGGGACGGCCGGCGAATGACACGGCCGCGGTGGTCCTTGACATCAACTCACTTGAATGAAGCGTGACTTGAGTCACATCAGGCACGGTCCGACCGCCGGCTCGTTCCATTCCAGAGATCAACGCGCTTCGACACAGGGCCACTCGGCGCACGCGAAGAAGACTCGGCGGGGCCGGACCGGCGGCCCCGCCGAGTCGTTCGGCGGTGCGGTCAGTGCGGTGCTACGTCACGGGCGGCGGCGCACCCGGGCCCAGCCCCGCCACACCCCGGCCACCGCCCGCGCCCCGGTGGGCGTACCGCCCAGGACCAGGGCCGCCGGACCACCGACCAGCAGCACCCCGCCCCCGATCAGCGCGATGGGCAGGAGCAGCCGGGCCATGCCGGAGCGGTCGGACGCCGGAGTACCGGCGGCGACGGGCGCGGCGGACAGCGACTTGCCGGGCACGCTCGGGGTCGCACCGGGCTTGGCCGCCGGGGCGGCCGCAGCAGGGGCGCCGGCACCGCCGGCCGCGGTACCGGCAGCGCCACCGGCGCCCGTGCCGCCGCCGGACGGACCGCCGGTGGAGCCGAGGCCGGAGCCGCCGGTCGAGGAGTCCCCGGAGCCCCCGGCCGGGCCCGCGCCCTCGCCCACCCGGGTGACCGAGGCGACGTTCGGGGCGCCGCCGCCCCGGCCGCCGGCGGCCGGGGTCGAGCCGTCGCCGCCGGTCGCGGGCGGGTTCGGCGGCGCGGCCTGGTTGCCGGGCAACTTGGCGTCCTGCGCCTCCAGGTGGCTGATGGCGTCGGCCGCCTGGGTCCGCTGGGCGGCGGTCAGGGCGAGGAAGCCGGGGGCGAGGTGGCCGGGCTCGTGGCCGTACACCTGCCCGGTGGTGGTGACCGCGCGCATGAACGTGCTCATCGCGGCCACCTTGTCGGCCGCGACGTCCCTGGTCGGGAGCATCGCGTACTGAACGCTGGTCAGCGGGTAGGCCTTCTGGTCCCGGGAGAAGGCCGTGTCGGACGTGCCGTACGGCAGGGACTGGACACCGCTGGCCTGGTCGACGGTCATGTCGGCGACGGCGGCCTGGAACCCCGGGCCGTCCGGCGGGGCGAAACCACCGGCGGGATTGAGCAGTTGGGCCTCGGGGAGTGAGTAGGCCTTGGCCTGGCCGGAGTCCATGATCGAGATCAGCTTGCGGTGTCCGAGCGCCTGCGGAAGGCACGCCAGGTGGCTTCCGTCGCTCTCCGGCTGGGAGTTGATGCAGTTGGGCTGGCGCCACAACATCCTTCGCAGCACGTCCTTCAGCCCGGTGGCGATCGGGTTCCACTCGTACTGCTTCACGTGCTGGTTGAAGTCCTCCTTCGCGCCGTCGATCCCGGAGGAGTCCTGCCGGACGAAGGAGTCGACCGGGTACCCGGAGAACGTCGGGCGCAGGTAGTAGGTGTCCACGTGCATTCCCCACGGGTCCGGCTCGCCGTCCAGGAAGCGGACGGCGTCCGGATCCGACGCGATCCACGACGTCAACTGGTACGTCAGGTCGGAGATGCCGCCGAACACCGTGGGGCTGAAGTCCTGGTAGGTGCACGATGCCGGCCAGGAGAGCTTGCTCTCCGGGGGAAGCGGGTTGAGTTTCAGGAACTCCGGGTCGGCGAAGATGCAGTTGGGGTTGCCCCTGACCGAGGCGACACCGCCTCCGCCGGAGTAGGACTGCGTGAGCAGCTTGGCCATCAGCCGCGCGTTGAGCCGCATGTCGGTGATCTGTCGGCCTGCCGCCGGGTCGTCCACCAGGAACGCCACGGAGATCCCCGACGCCGCCACCGGGGCGTACACATACGGCCGCGGCGGTGCCTGGGTGTCCGGCCGGGCGGTCAGCGCCATGTCCTGGGCACCGGACAGGAAGTCCGACCGCGCCTGCGCGTCACCGTTCGCGAAGCCGTACGTCAGTGACATCGGCTCGTTGCCCTGGCACAACCCGGCCTGCCACTGCTCCATCGCCCGCTTCGCCGGCTCAAGGCCGGACACCCGGAAGGCGGCGTGCTGGTCCGGGCAGGCCTTCGCCGTCGGCGCGAACTCCAGGGGTACGACGGCACGACGCCCCCAGGAGCACTCCTCGCCCGTCTTGAACTTCGTCCACTTGTTGAGTGCACCCTCAAGACGGCCGTTGGAGGGCATGTCAAGGGCGCTGTCCAGGGTGTGGTTCTCGCAGTTGACCACACCCTTCCTCGTCGTGTCGGTGAAGCCGAGTGTGTCGCCGCCGTAGTTCGGCTCCACCACCAACGAGCACGGGTGCTTGTCGTCGCAGCCCAGTGTGGGACTCTGGTCCGCGGTGAAGAGCTCGATGTCCGCGAAGCCCGAGCCGTCCGCCCCGGTGACCGCGAGGACCATGTTGGTCGGGAAGTCGGGCGCCGTCGAATAGCCGACCGGCGTCTTCTGATCGAAGCCTGACGCCGGGTCGGCGTTGTACAGGGTGCTGTCGTAGCAGTCCGTGACCTTCGGGTCCGTTCCCCGGCACTGGTACACCCGGACCTGGTAGTACGGCTGGAGTTCGAGTCGGCTGCCCGGCCCGTTCGACCAGAGGTCCCCGTTCTTGGCGGTCGACGGGGTGAACCCCTTCCAGCTGACGTGGACCACCTGGTTGACCAGGTTCTTCGTCTGGGCGACAGTGACGCTCCCCACCTCAGGGCCGGTCTTGCCGTCCTTCGGATGCAGGAGCTTGGGCCCCGCGACGGTGACCGCGGAGTCCTCCGCCGCGGCTTGCGGCACAGCGCCGAGGCTGATCGGCACCACACCGATCGCCACTACCACCGACCACACCAGCGCGATCGCCGGAATCCGGCGACGCCACCGCTCCGGATGTCTCCGGTCGGGCAGGCGGACTCTCATGGCGGGCACCTCCGTGCGGTTGCGCGCCGCCGAGACGCGCGGCGCAGGGAGATCGGGCTGCGAGCGGCCAACGATTCCGGTACGCATCCATTCGGCCAGCCATAGGTGGCCGACTCCGGTCGCGCACGTGTACGGGACCACAACGCGGCGCCCCTGTGGTGGAGTTGGCGCCTCCATGGAGAACGGGCCCGTGCCACCCGGCCCGGGCCCGTCGATCACGTCGCGCTGGTGCTCAGCCGTTGAAGGTGAGCGAGAACGAACCGACCGACTGACCACCGGTGAAGAAGGTGGTGTTCAGCTGGGCGTCGAGGAACTGCGCGCCGGTGGTGTCCAGCGTGAGGTTGCTCGCGGCCAGGGTCTGGGTGGTGCCGCTCTGGGCGCTCTCCTGAACGCCGGCCGGCCGCAGCAGCGAGACCGGCGCGGTGGCGCCGTCCGGCACGCCGGTGAGGCGCCAGCGGTCGGCACTGAACGCGAGCTGCTTGAAGAGCACGCTCTTGCCGGTCTGGATGTCGACGAAGAGCAGGCTGCCGTCCAGTGTCGCGTTGCCGTAGTAGCCGCGCAGGTTGATGCTGCCGCCGGTCACCGGAAGGGTCGTCGACAGGCCCTTGGTGGTGTCGTAGGAAACACTGGCGTTCGGCAGCGGAACGATGAACACGCCGCTGCCGGCCGCGCTCTGCAGGAACGTGTTGTTCTCGATCACTACGGCGCTGCCGGTGGGGATGGCGGCGGGCGCGGTGTCGGCTGCGGCAAGGCCGCTGAAGCCGGTCACGGCGAGAACGACCGCGACGCCGCCGGCGAGGAACCGGGCGGTGGTACGGGACATACGAGTCTCCTTGGGAGAGGAAGGTTCCGCGCTGGGGGTGGGACACCGGTCCGAGGACCGGTCGGCATGCCCCGGTCCCCTCGAGAAGACCTGCCGTTGGGCCGGTGGCCACGGACGCGGAGCCCGTGACCACCGGATGGTGCGGGGTGAATCAGGTGAGGGTGGCGACACCGCAGGCCGGGGTGGCCAGGAAGCCGTAGCTCGCCAGGTCGGCGGCGGCGACCGAGTCGTTGCAGATCCAGCCGGTGGAGCCGAAGATGTTCTGGAGGGCCTGGCCGTGGGCGTCGGTCGCGTTCCACTCGGCGTCCCGGAAGACGTTGTAGACCACGCGGCCGAACTGCGAGTTGGCGATGTCGATGTTGATCTGGTTGTTGACGACCGGCGGCACGGAGACGCCGTTGAGCACGACGTTGCGCAGGGTCAGGTTGCTGGGAGCGTCGGTCGACGTGGTGTGGCCACCGACGGTCTGGCCGATGTAGTGGGCGACGGAGTACGGGAAGACGACGTTCGCGTCCTGGAGTGCGGTGTCGGTGCCCTCGTTCTCCTCCGGGCCGCTGACGACGCACTGGGTGTTCGGGGTGGTCACGCCGATCGCGCTCAGGAAGAAGGCGCGCGTGCCGGAGTCGGTCTGCGGCAGGTACGGCTTGATGGTGGCGTTCGCCAGGCTCGGGTCGATCTGCTGCCAGTTGGTGATGGAGCAGGTGTAGATCCCGTTGAGCTGGGCCGCGGTCAGCTGCGCCGGGGCGTTGCCGCCCGACTGGGCGGACCAGGTCACCGCGTCCTTCGCCAGCACGACGAAGTCCAGGCCGTGGGCGTCGGTCGGCTGCGGGGCACGCGAGGAGCGGGCGAAGTCGACGGTCGCGCTGGTGTTGGCGACCAGGGCCTTGATGCCTGCGCCGGAGCCGTTCGGGCGGGCGATCGAGGTGGCACCGGTCTTGGTGGTGATCGGCGAGGAGCCGGTCGCGTCCCAGCTGTACAGGTGCGGCGCGGTGGAGCCGGAGCCCAGGGAGGCGTTGTAGTCGGTCGAGAACTGGTTCAGGACGGACTGGATGGTGTCCGAGCCGACGCCCACGATGTCCTGAGCGGCCGGGGTGACGGTCGGGTCGGCCAGGGCCGAGCCGCCGGCGATGGCGACCAGGGAGGTCGCCAGGGCGGCGGCGGTGAGCAGCTTGGCAGCGGTCTTGCGCATGTTCCTGTTCCTCCGATGGGAGAGACGTACATCGCGTGAACCCGTGCTCCGAGGGGGGAGTTCGGGGCCGGTGGCCGCGTCCGCTGCGGCCCGTCCGGCAGTGCTGATCCTGTCCGGCCCGGAGGTTCCGTCGGAAGGGCGGTGGAGCTCGGCCCGGTAGTGTCGGCTCATCGGTTCGACGAGGTTTAGGCACTGGTCAGCGTGGACGCGACAGGGCGGGAACGGACTCTCCGAGCGCCGCCGACGTTCTTCTCCAGGAGACTGCTCGGGGTGTTGCCGGAAACCTGCGCTTCACCGGAACCGCACGGACGGCCGTCGGATCACCGCCGATCACAGCGACCGGCGGCCGTCCCGCCCGCCCCGCCGCAACTCCTGGCCCACCCACTGCAGTCCGGCCAGGAAGCCCTCGACGCCCGCCTGGCACTGGTCGCGCCGCAGGTAGCCGCGCGCGCTCCGGGCCACCGGGAGGGCGCCGGGGGAGCCCGGCCGGGTACTGCGCACCGGCAGGTAGGCGGACCACACCCACTGCCGCCCCTCGGACTGCGCGACGGAACACCGAAGGGCGGCCCGCTCGATGAGTAACTCCCGCACGGCATCGGTGAGTTCCTCCTCGTTCCGGTACACGCGTACGCCGACCCCGAGCGGCCGCCCGTTGGCAGCACGCAGTGCCCAGCCCACACAGTGGTCGGCCGCGGGCAGGATCAGCAGCCGCGGTCCGCGCCGCTCAGCGGCCATCGGGGCGTCTCGACGGCACGGCTCTCTCGGGCAGTTCACGGGCCGGCTGCTTGGCGAGCAGCACCACGAAGCGCCGGAAGGCGTTCTGGCACGTCGCGTACCGCTCGTAGGCGCGGCTGGACCGCACCTCGGGGAGGCTGCGCGATCCGGGGATGACCCAGATCCATCCGATGCCGTCGCGGACATGGGTGATCCGCGCGGTCAGTTCGGCGGCCCCGGCACGCAGACCGTCGAAGCCCCGCTCGGCCTCGCCGGGCGTATCGAACAGCGCGGCGGTGATCGCCACCACCCGGCCGTTGGGCGCCTTCAGCTGCCAGCGGTAGCGCCCGTCCGGAGCGCGCTCGGTCCGGAACCCCCCTCGACTTGCCCCTGCTGCGGTATTACCGCGGCCGGAAGCGTTCACTGCCCCCTCCGTCCGGTTTCCCCTCCGAGACGGATGACAAGCTATGTGTGCACACGGAACCACCGAAAGCCCAGAACGTTCACAACTTGCGCTGTTGGTCGGGAAGTTCTCCCTCGTTCAGCTTTCACCTAACGCTTGTTGCGCGCCTACAGCCGGGCCGTCCAGCGCACCGTCGCCCCTTTCCGGTAGGGCCCGCTCTCGTGCCAGGCGGCCCCGCCGAGCGCCTCCGCCCGCCGGGTCAGGTTGAGCAGTCCGCTGCGCCGCCCGCCCGCCGGAATGCCCACCCCGTCGTCGGTCACGGTGAGCAGCACGCCGGGCCGCCCGCCCCGGTCCAGCGACTCGGGGTCACCGCCGACCGGCCGGCCGCCGTCGTCCAGGTGGACGGTCGCGTCGATCTCCACGCCGACCCGGGAGGCCCGCGCGTGCCGGGCCGTGTTGGAGAGCATCTCCCGTAGCGCGGCCAGGAGTTGACGCCCGGTGTTCTCGCCGACCAGGCTCTCGACCGGCCCGACGAAGCTCACCGAGGGTTTGAAGCCCAGCGCGGCCGCGGCCTGGCTGGCCTCCCGCAGCACCCGGGTGCGCAGGGTGTCGGGGGCGTCGCCGTGGTTGTCGTGCTGGAGGGCGTAGATGGTGGTGCGGACCTCCTGGATGGTGGCGTCCAGTTCGTCCACCGCGTTGCCGATGCCGACCTTCACCTCGGGGACGACGGAGCGCCGGGCGGCGCTCTCCAGCATCATCCCGGTGGCGAACAGCCGCTGGATCACCAGGTCGTGGAGGTCGCGGGCGATCCGGTCGCGGTCCTGGAAGACGGCGAGGCGCTGCTGGTCGCGCTGGCCCTCGGCGAGCCGCAGGGCGAGGGCGGCCTGCGAGGCGAAGGTCTCGGCGAGCTGCTTCTCGGAGTCGGTGAACGGCAGCGCGCCGCGCGGGCGCCAGACGCAGAGCCCGCCGAGCACCCGCCCGGCGGCGACCATCGGGACGGCCATGGACGGGCCGAAGCTGCGGGCGAGCCGGATCACCACGGTCGGGTCGCTGGACATGTCGTCCAGGTGGACGCTCTCCCCCGCGAGCAGCCGGGACGCGAAGCTGTCCTCGGGCAGCAGCTCGCCGCGGACGAACTCGGCGGCCTCGCCGGAGGCGTGGGCGACCCGCATCTGGCCATCGCCCTCGCCGGCCGGACCGGTGGGCAGCAGGATCATGCCGAGCGCGGCGTCCGCCAACTCCCGCACCTGCTCGGCCGCGACGGTCAGCGCGCCCTCGGCCTGCTCGGTGGAGAGCAGCGCGGTGGTGACGGCGGCGGCGCCGGCGATCCAGCGTTCGCGACGGCGCCCCTCCTCGTACAGCCGGGAGTTCTCGATCGCCACGCCGGCGGCCGCGGCGAGGGCGTGCACCACCTGCTCGTCCTCGGGGGTGAAGGCGCCGCCGCCCTTCTTCTCGGTGAGGTAGAGGTTGCCGAAGACCTCGTCGCGGATCCGGATCGGCACGCCCAGGAAGGTCCTCATCTGCGGGTGGTGCGGCGGGAATCCGGAGGAGCGCGGATCGGCTCCGAGGTCGGCCAGCCGCAGCGGCTCGGGGCGGTCGATGAGCGCGCCGAGGATGCCGCGTCCGGCGGGCAGTTCGCCGATCCCGGCGGCGGTCTCGTCGTCGATGCCGACGTGGATGAAGTCGGCCAGGCCGTGCCCGCCGGGGGCGATCACGCCGAGCGCCGCGTACCGGGCGTCGACCAGTTCGGCGGCGCCGGTGGCGATCCGGTGCAGGGTGGCGTGCAGGTCGAGCCCCGCGCCGATGGAGACCACCGCCTCCAGCAGGCGCTGCATCCGGTCGGTGACCGCGGCGGCGGACTGGAGGCGCTCCGCGACCTCGGTGACCAGGGTGTCCAGCCCGAGTGAGGCGATCTCGGGCACCCGATGGGGTGTCGGCTCGGAAGCGTCCTCGGGGAGGTCTGGCGTGGGGTCCATGAAGAAAGCCTAGTTTGTACGGTTTTCAGCCGAAGGAAGACGCAGCTTTCAGAGACCCGCCGGCTCCAGCAGGCCGTCCGCCTCCCGCTCCCGCCGCCACATCGCGTGCAGCCGCCCGTCCGGGTCGGCGACCAGCTCGGACCAGCGGCCGCGCTCGGCCACCCGGCCGCCGTCCAGCACCAGCACCTCGTCCACGGTGGCGTCGTCCAGCCCGGCGAGCCGGTGGGTGATCAGCACGGTGGTGCGGCCCTCGGTGGCGGCCAGCAGGTCGGCGGTGAGGGCGTCGGCGGTGGGCAGGTCGAGGTGCTCGGCGGGCTCGTCCAGGACGAGTACGGGGAAGTCCGCGAGCAGCGCCCGGGCGAGGGCGAGCCGCTGGCGCTGGCCGCCGGAGAGCCGGGCGCCGTGCTCACCGACCATGGTGTCCAGGCCGTCCGGGAGGCCCTCCGTCCAGTCCAGCAGCCGGGCGGCGGCGAGCGCGGCGCGCAGCTCGGTCTCGTCCGCGCCGGGGCGGGCCAGCCGCAGGTTCTCCCGCAGGGAGCTGTCGAAGACGTGGGCGTCCTGGGCGCAGAGGCCGATCACCCGGCGGACGTCCTCGTCCGCGAGCGCGCGACTGTCCACAGCCTGTGGACGACCGGCGGCGAAGGTGACGGACCCGGCGCCGGGCTCCAGGAAGCGCAGCAGCGCCTGGGCGAGGGTGGTCTTGCCGGAGCCGGACGGACCGACCACGGCGATCCGGCGGCCGGGGGCGAGGTCGAGGTCCACCCCGGCGAGCGCGTCCACGGCCTGCCCGGGGTGCCGTACGGTCAGCCCGCGCACCGCGACGGGCAGCGGCTGCTCGGGCAGGGCGACGGGCTCGGCGGGGGTGGTGACCGGGGCGGGAGCGTCCAGCAGCTCGTCCAACCGGGCCTGCGCGGCGCGGCTGCGCTGGCGGGCCTGGACGGCGAGCGGCATCCCGGTGACGGCCTCGAAGGCGGCCAGCGGGGTCAGCACCACCAGCGCCAGGCAGACCGGCGCCAGCGCCCCGTCACGCACCCCCTGGATGCCGACGGCCGCCGCGCCCACCACCGTCAGGCCGGTGAGCAGCGCGATCAGCCCGGTGCCGAGCGCGGTGGTGGCGGCCGAGCGGGCGGCCAGCCGGGTCAGCGCGGTGTCGGCGGCGCGGACGGCGGACAGCCGGCCGGGCAGGGCGCCGGCCACGGTGAGCTCGGCGGTGCCGGTGAAGGCGTCCACCACGGTGGTGGCCAGCTGTCCGCGGGCCGGGGCCTGGCGCCGCTCGGCGCCGGCCGACCAGCGGGCGGCCAGCGCGGGCACCAGCACGCCGGCGAGCAGCAGGCCGAGGCCGAGCACCAGTCCGGCGGCGGGCAGGAAGGCACCCATCGCCACTGCCGAGGCCAGCGCCACCACGGCGGCGACGGCGGCGGGCAGCCGCCAGCGCAGGTAGTGGTCCTGGATCGCGTCGACGTCGGCGACCAGCCTGGAGAGCAGGTCGCCGCGTCGGAAGGCGGGCAGCCCGGCCGGGGCGAGCACGGTCAGCCGCCGGTAGACGGCTGCCCGCAGGGTGCCGAGGGTGCGCAGCACGGCGTCGTGCGAGACCAGCCGCTCGGTGTAGCGGAAGAAGCTGCGGCCGATGCCGAAGGCGCGGACCGCGGTGACGGCCATCATCAGGTAGAGCACGGGGGGCATCTGGGAGGCCCGGGAGATGAGGTAGCCGGAGGTGGCCATCAGGGCGACGGCGCAGCCGAGGGCGAGCGAGCCGAGCAGGACGGACAGCGCCAGCCGGGGGGCGGCGGGCTCGGTCCCGGGCTCCTCGGGCTCGGCGGGGGCGGGCGTGGGCCGGACTGTCACTCGCCCGCTCGCCTCCGGGCGCTCGGACCCGGCGCCGACGCTCTTCGCTCCGACACCGGCGTGCCCTTCGGTTCGGGGCGGGGCCGGGTGGCCGAGCAGGGCGACCGGCTCCGGGGCCGCGGCGGCAGCGGGCCCCGCCAGCCGGACCCGCTCGTCCGCGACCGCCAGCAGCGCCGGCCGGTGGGCGACGACCAGCACGGTGCGCGCCGGGTCCTCGGCGAGGGTCCGGACGGTGTCCACGACGGCGGCCTCGGAGCCGCCGTCCAGGTTGGCGGTGGGCTCGTCCAGCAGCACCAGCGGCCGGTCGTCGGCGAGCAGCACCCGGGCGAGCGCGAGGCGCTGGCGCTGTCCGGCGGAGAGCCCGGCACCGTCCTCCCCCAGCCGGGCGTCCAGGTCGGTGACGAAGTCGAGGGCGTGGGCGGCCCGCAGCACCGTCCACAGCTGGCCGTCGGTCGCCGCCGGGCGGTAGAGCCTCAGGTTCTCGGCGACCGTCCCGGCGAACAGGTGGGGGTGCTGCGGCACCCAGGCGATCTGCCGCCGCCAGCTCTCCGGCTCCAGCTCGGCGAGGTCGTACGCGCGCCCGTCGGCGGTGGTGATCCGGACGGTGCCGGCCTCGGGGGTGGTGAGGCCGAGCAGCACGGACAGCAGGGTGGACTTGCCGGCCCCGCTCGGGCCGGTGAGGGCGGTGCTGGAGCCGGGACGCAGGGTCAGCGCGGCGCCGTCCAGCGCGGGCACGGCGCGCCCGGGGTGGCGTACGGTCAGGCCCTCGGCGGTGATCACGGCGCCGGTGAGCTCGGGGGCGGGGCGGGTACCCGCGGCGGGCAGCGGGGTCTCCAGCACCCGGAAGATCTCGTCGGCGGCCGTCAGGCCCTCGACGCTGGAGTGGTAGAGCGCGCCGACCTGGCGGATCGGGAAGTACACCTCGGGGGCGAGGACGAGGATCAGCAGCCCGGTCTCCAGGTCGAGCGAGCCGTCCACCAGCCGGAAGCCGATGGTGACCGCGACCAGCGCGACGGACAGGGTGGAGAGCAGCTCCAGCGCGAAGGAGGAGATGAAGGCGATCCGCAGGGTGCGCAGGGTGGCGCGGCGGTAGTCGGCGGTGATCCGGGCGATGGTGGCGGCCTGGGCGCGGGCCCGGTTGAACACCTTGAGGGTGGGCAGCCCGGCGACCACGTCGAGGAAGTGGTGGGAGAGCCGGGCCAGGGTGTCCCACTGGCGGTCCATCCGGGACTGGGTGGCCATCCCGATCAGCACCATGAACAGCGGGATCAGCGGCAGCGTCCCGGCGATGATCGCGGCCGAGGTGAAGTCGGCGCCGGCGATCCGCAGCAGCACGATCACCGGGACGACCACGGCGAGGGCCAGCTGCGGCAGGTAGCGGGCGAAGTAGTCGTCGAGGGCGTCGATGCCGCGGGTGGCGAGGGTGGTGAGTTCGCCGGTGCGCCGGCCCGCCAGGTAGGACGGGCCGAGCGCGGTGGCGTGGTCGAGCAGCCCCAGTCGCAGGGTGGACTTCACCCGGGCGACGGAGCGGTGCGCGGTGAGCTCGGTGAGCCAGCCGACCAGCCCGCGCCCGACGGCCGTCAGGGCGAGCAGCACCAGCGGGGTGGTCAGTTCGCCGAGGGTGGCGCCGCGCTGGAAGCCGCGGACGACGATCTCGGCGATCAGGCTCGCCTGGGCGACCACCAGGGCCGCGCCCGCCCCGCCGAGGAGCACGGATCCGGCGAGGAAGGCACGGGTGGTGCGGGCGTACCCGAGGAGTCGGGGGTCGACCGGCTTCACGGCGTCAGACCTGGTCGAGCGGGGCGGCCGGGTGGTGCCCGGGGATGTGCTGGACACCGATCCGCTTGCGGAACACCCAGTAGGTCCAGCCCTGGTAGAGCAGCACCAGCGGGGTGAACACGGCCGCCACGACGGTCATCAGCTTGAGCGTGTACGGCGAGGAGGCCGCGTTGCTGACGGTCAGGCTCCAGCCGTCGTTCAGGGTGGACGGCATGACGTTCGGGAAGAGCGCCAGGAAGAGCATCGCGACCGAGGCCACGACGGTCGCCCCGGAGAGGACGAACGCCCAGCCCTCACGGCCGCGCTGGTTGGCCGCCAGCGCGCCGAGCAGGGCCAGCACGGCGATCACCATCGCGACCAGACTCCTGGCGTTGCCGCTGTGGACTTGCGTCCAGGTCAGGAAGCCGAGGGCGAGGACGGCGGTCGCCAGGCCCGCCTGCAGGGCGGCCTTGCGAGCGCGCACACGGATCTCGCCGACCGTCTTGAGCGCCGCGAAGACCGCGCCGTGGAAAGTGAACAGGGCGAGCGTCACCAGGCCGCCGAGCAGGGCGTACGGGTTGAGCAGGTCCCAGAGGGTGCCGACGTAGTTCTTCTGCGCGTCGATGTCGACGCCGCGCACGATGTTGGCGAAGGCCACGCCCCACAGGAAGGCCGGGAGGAGGGAGGTCCAGAAGATGGCCTCCTCCCAGTTGCGCTGCCAGCGGGCGCCGTCGCGCTTGGCCCGGTACTCGAAGGCCACGCCGCGGACGATCAGGCAGACCAGGATGACCAGCAGCGGGATGTAGAAGCCGCTGAAGAGGGTCGCGTACCAGTCCGGGAAGGCGGCGAAGGTGGCGCCGCCGGCGGTCAGCAACCAGACCTCGTTGCCGTCCCAGACGGGGCCGATGGTGTTGATCAGCACCCGGCGCTCGGCGGTGTCGCGGGCGAGCGGCTTGGTGAGGACGCCGATCCCGAAGTCGAAGCCCTCCAGGAAGAAGTAGCCGATCCACAGGACCGCGATCAGCACGAACCAGACGTCGTGGAGTTGCATGTCAGATCCTCAGTTCCACGGTGGGGTACGTCAGTACGCGAAGGCGAGCGGCTTGTCGGCGTCCTCGTCCGCGGACGGGCCGCGCAGCGACGGGTCCCCGGTCGGGGGCTGCTCGGTCACCACCGGGCCGGCCTTGGCGTACTTGACCAGCAGCCGGACCTCGACCACGGCGAGGATCGCGTACAGCACGGTGAAGGTGACCAGCGCGCCGATCTGGGTGCCGACGCCGACGTTGGGGGAGACGGCGCTCGCCGTGGTCATCAGGCCGAAGACGGCCCAGGGCTGACGGCCCATCTCGGTGAAGATCCAGCCGAAGCTGTTGGCGATCAACGGGAAGCCCATGGTCAGGATGCCGATCCGCCAGCTCCACTTGGTGAGCAGCGGGCCCAGTTCCCGCTTCGGGGTGAGCATCAGCCGGGGCACCTCGGACTCGCCGGTGCGGAACTCGGGGCGCAGGAAGAGCTTCCGTCGGGTCGTCCAGAGGCCGACCAGGCCGGCCATGAAGGAGGTCATCCCGAAGCCGATCATGAAGCGGAAGCCCCAGTAGGTCATGAAGACGCTCGGGATGTAGTCCTTGGGGTTGCCGCCGTGCGCGGCGGCCTCGGCGGCGGCGGTGTCGTTGATGCCGGGGACGGCGGAGCTGAAGTCGTTCTTGGCGAGGAAGGACAGCACCCCGGGCACCTCCAGCTCGACCGAGTTGTGGCCCTTGCCGACGTCGCCGACCGCGAAGATCGAGAACGGCGCGGGCGCCTGGGTGTCCCACAGGGCCTCGGCGGCGGCCATCTTCATCGGCTGCTGCTCGAACATGACCTTGCCGAGGGTGTCGCCGCTGAGCGCGGTGCCGGCGCCGAAGACGACCGCGATGACCAGGCCGAGCCGCAGCGAGGTGCGCATCACGGCGGTCTTCTTGGGGTCGGCGGTCTCCGGCCTGCGCTTGGCCTTCCAGAGGTGGAAGGAGGCGATACCGACCATGAAGGCGGCGCCGGTGAGGAAGGCGGCGGTCAGGGTGTGGAAGACCACGGTCAGAGTGGTGTTCTGGAACAACACCCTGGCGATGTCGGTGAGCTGCGCCTTGCCGGTGGCCTTGTCGATCGAGTAGCCGACCGGGTGCTGCATCCAGCTGTTGGCCGCCAGGATGAAGTAGGCGGAGAGCACGGTGCCCAGCGAGACCATCCACATGCAGGCGCAGTGGATCTTCTTCGGCAGCTTGTCCCAGCCGAAGATCCACAGGCCGATGAAGGTGGACTCGAAGAAGAAGGCGATCAGCGCCTCCATCGCGAGCGGGGCGCCGAAGACGTCACCGACGAAGCGGGAGTAGTCGGACCAGTTCATGCCGAACTGGAATTCCTGCACGATTCCGGTGACGACACCCATCGCCATGTTGATGAGGAAGAGCTTTCCCCAGAACTTGGTCGCGTGGAAGTACTTCTCCTTGTTCGTGCGCACCCAGGCGGTCTCCAACCCGGCCACGATCGCGGCGAGGCTGATGGTGAGCGGTACGAAGAGGAAGTGGTAGACGGTGGTGATGCCGAATTGCCATCGCGCAATGGTCTCGTGAGCGATTGCCAGTTCCACGTCGCCCTCTCTCCAACGGCCCCTCTCAGGGCGTTTTCGGACAAACTTCGTCCATAGCCGTAGACCGCTGCTCAACCGCGCAAGCTTGTCCGCTTGTGAACGTGAACACGTTCACAAGCCTCAGTATCCATCATCCTTACGGCGGAACTGCAGGTGGGGTGGGGTTGACAGTCGTGTGCCATGCGTCACGGTTTGCGCTGCGGTCCGCACAGTCTGCGGATCCGGCGGGGGCCGGGGCAACGAACGACCGGGCGGACCGCGCGCGCCTCTTGGCCGAACCGGCGCTTGACAGGCGCGCGCCCCGCTCGCTTCGGCGAGCGGGGCGTGCTAAGCGGGCGTGCCGGGCTTCGGGTACAGGCCCGTGACTACGGTCGGCCCAGGAGCTGGGCGCCCGAGGTGGAGTCGGCGCGGGCGGTGAAGAACTCGGTGAAGCCGCGCAGGAACTCCTCCACCGTGATCCGCCCGTCCCCGTCGGTGTCCAACTGGCGGAAACCGTGCGACAACTCGGCCGGATGGACCCGCGGCCCGCCGAACACCGCGCGGTACTCGTCGAACTCCAGGAAGCCGCTGCCGTCGGTGTCGGCCGCGGTGAACACCGCCCGCAGCGCGGGCAGCAACCCCTGCTCCAGGTAGGCCTCGCCCCGGTCGCAGCCCGCCAGGGTGGCCGCCGTGAACTCCTCCCGACCGACCCGGCCGTCCCCGTCGGCGTCCATCACCGCGCGCAGCTGCTCCCACCAGCCGTCGAACGCCTCGTACACCCGGGCCTCGGCGGCCTCGTCCAAGTCGAGCTGCCAGCACACGTTGTGCGCCATCGCCCGCAGGTCGTGCGCGGTGATGTAGCCGTCGCCGGTCTGGTCGAGCACCTCGCGGAAGAACCGGTCCACCCGGGGCCCGCGCGCGTCCCGGCGCATCGGGCGGTAGCGGCGCGGCGGGCGCTGCCCCTCGGGGGAGCGGTAGCGCAGCCGGTCCGGGAGCAGGGGTACGACGGCACCGGCGCCGCGGTGCAGCAGGACGGACAGCAGCGCGCCCCGCCGGGTGGCGACCAGCCCGAACCGCTCCCGCACCACCGGCGGCAGATCCGCCACGGTCAGCTCCCGGATCACCCGGGCGACCAGCCCGCGGGTGACCCGCCACCCGGCGTCCCCGAGGAACCAGAGCCGGCCGGGGCGGGGTGCCTCGCGCAGGATGCCGTCCAGCAGGTAGCGGGCCGCTTCGTTGAACTCCAGCTTCTCGCGGGCGTAGCGGGCGAAGTAGGAGGGCAAGTCCACTGCGCTCTTGGGCAGTTCCTCTTCCGGCAGGCCGAAGGCCGCGATCGCCTCCCTGAACTCCCCGTACACCAGCTCCAGTTGCTCGGCGTCGTACCGGTCCCCGCCCAGGCTCCGCATCGCGACCACGCACTCGAACAGCGTCAGCAGGACCCACACCCTGGTCGCCGCGTCCCGCGCGTCGTACGGGCGCCCGTCCGGCGTCGTCCCCCGGACCCGCTTGTGCGCCCGGTCCAGCCGCGCGACCTCCCGCCGCAACGCCTCCGCGTCCTGGTAGAACAGCCGCCGCCCGCTCCCCAGCGTGTGCTCGATCCGCCGCCACGGATGCGCCCGGTACGTGGAGTGCTCCGTCATACCGGCCCCCACCACCGGGTCGGCGGCCTGCAGCACCAGCAGACGCCAGGCGACGAGGGCGATCCGCCAGTCGGACAGGTCGCGCTTGAAGGACACGGCCGTCGGGTCAGCCACGGCGCTCCCCGGTGATCTCGGGGCCGATCACGAAGCCCTTGGCCGGGCCCTCCGGGATCACGGCCTCCTTGCCGTACGGGACCCTGATCGAGGAGGCGTACGCCCGGCGCTCGGGGTCAGGGCTGGTGAGGATGGTGACAGCGCCACCGTCGTCGTAGTCGTCGATGATCACGTACACCGGGATACCGGCGGCAGCATAAGCACGGTGTTTCAGGACGTGGTCGCGCTTGCGGGCTTCGGCTCCGGGCGAGACGGTTTCGACGACCAGGGGGACTCCGGACGCGAGCAGCCCCAGGCCCTCAGGGTGCTCAACCTCCTCGATGTCCTTCGGGGCAACGAATGCGTCCGGAATGAGCACCTTGAGCCCGTGAATGACATTGCAGTCGTTTCCCGGCTCCCAGGCACTCTCGCGCAGGTAGTCGAACAAGCCCCTGAGCACCTGCCTGTTGATGCTGAAGTGGCGGCTGCCGCCGATGGGTGACACCTCGAACGACCCCTCGATGATCTCCACATGGACGACCTCGGGTACGTCCATGGACTTCCACATTTCCCAAAGTGCCTGGTCCAGGTTCACGTCGGTCCCCTCAACAGCAAACGCGCTCATTCGGACACCCCTTTCCCGTCCAGTTTGAAAGCTCCCCCTCCTGAAGGGCGGGGGATTCCGCCTTCGTCTGGGGGATTTCTGACTCGTGCTGCGTGGCTGCCCTACGGGCAGCCGCGTCCTACGCACTCAACGCCAGCCGGGTTCAGACCTGCCCGGATGAGCATGACGCGGGCGGAGTTCTTGTCCCTGGCGGACGTGGCTCCGCACGCGGTGCAGGTGTAGATGCGCACGGACAGCGGCATGCGGTGCTTGGCTCTCGCCCCGCAGTTGGCGCAGTCCATCGTGGTGTGCGCGGGGTTGATCAGATGCACGGTTCGGCCATGCTTGCGGGCCATCTCCAGCAGCGCCGTCTTCGTGGCGCAGATCGCCCCGTCGGCCGCCTTCTCGGCCATGGTGGTCTTCGCAAGGAACTTCGGGAGGAAGTCCTCCACCGCCATGTGCTGATGGTCACGGACAACGCTCTTGGCCCACTTGCGGCCGGTGTCCTGGCGCTGCCGGGCGACCTTCTTGTGCGCCTTCGCGGCCTGCCGCTGCGCCCGCTGGTATCCCTTGGACGCGGGCTTGCCCTTCGCGGGCTTGCGCCGGGCCATGCGCCGCTGGTACTTCGCGAGCGCGGCGGCGGCGTTCTTCCCGTACCGCGCGTGCGGGAGATCATGTTCATCGCTCGTGGTGGTCGCGATCTCCTTGACGCCCCAGTCGATGCCGATCGACCGGCACGAGTGAGCCAGCGGCTCGGCCTGCGCGGGGACGACGAACGACACATACCAGTGCCCGAGGCTGTCTCGATACACCCGCGCCGAGGACGGGTCCGCGGGAAGGTCCCGCGACCACACGACGGTCAGGACGATGCCGCCCGCGAGGTGCAAGCGGCCGCCCGTGATCCGGAACCCGCGCCGCGTGTAGTTCAGGGACGGCCGGCACTCCTTGAGCTTCTTGTGCTTCGGCATCCCGGCACGCTGCCTGACGGACGGCTTCGCCTTGATGTCCTTGTGCGCCTTCGCCCGGGACTTCGCGAAGTCCCGGATGATCTGCTGCTGCGGAACGCAGGAACCTTCCCGCAGCCAGGTGTTCGCGGCGCGGGCCTCGGTCAGCATCCTGTCCAGCTCCGCCGGACCGCAGGTCACCTTCGGCGCACCATCAGGCCGCGCGAGGTTCTCCCGGTGGCGCTGCCGGGACTTGGCAACGGACTCGTTCCAAATCCACCGGCACCGGCCCCACTCGGCATTCAGCAGCGCGAGGGCGGTGGACGACACACGCAGGCGGAAGGTGTACCGCGCATACCCCGAATCCTCCGAAGACACCGACACCCCCCTCAACGATCGGACCGGACTAACTGACGCGTGATCAAGCCGCACGCCACCGACACAAGGCACGGTCGCACACGGCCGAGGGGCTGACCGGGTGAAGGCCGCTCGGTTCACTCGATCGAGGGGTTTGGTGAGACGACTGACCCTCAGGAAACCCGGTCGCCATTCGTGGGCAGTTCGACTCGGAACGTGGCGCCCTCGCCCGGTGCGGTGTCCAGGGTGAGGGTGCCGCCGTGCGCGCGGGTGAGGGCGGTGGCGATGGCGAGGCCGAGGCCGCCTCCGCCGCCGTTGTCGCGGCTGCGCGAGGCGTCGACCCGGTAGAAGCGGTCGAAGACCCGCTGGGCCTGTTCCTCGGTGAGGCCGGGCCCGGAGTCGGCGACCTCCAGCAGGCAGACCCCGTCGGCCCCGGCGCCGACCCCGATCCGGAC
Source organism: Kitasatospora sp. NPDC004669 (assembly GCF_040609455.1). Classification (NCBI taxonomy): domain Bacteria; kingdom Bacillati; phylum Actinomycetota; class Actinomycetes; order Kitasatosporales; family Streptomycetaceae; genus Kitasatospora; species Kitasatospora sp. NPDC004669. The sequence goes on along the minus strand of NZ_JBEXKB010000001.1, from coordinate 355,112 downwards.
CGGGGTGCCGGGCGGGGTGTGCTTGACCGCGTTGCCGACCAGGTTGGTGACCACCTGCCGCAGCCGCGCCTCGTCACCGAGGACGGGCGCGGCGGCCGGCGCCCCGGTGCCGGAGGGGCCGGTGAGCGCGACCGGGCGGCTCGGGTCGAGGGCGGTGAGGTCGTGCAGCGCGTCGGCGGCGAGGGTGCGCAGGTCCATCGGGGCGAGGTCGAGCGGGCGCTCCTCGTCCAGCCGGGCGAGCACCAGCAGGTCCTCGACCAGGGCGCCCATCCGGACCGCCTCGCTCTCGATCCGGGTCATGGTCCGCTTGACGTCCGCCTCGGTGGGCAGCGCGCCCATCCGGTACAGCTCGGCGAAGCCGCGGATGCCGGCCAGCGGGGTGCGCAGCTCGTGCGAGGCGTCCGCGACGAAGCTCCGCATCCGGGCCTCGGACTCGGCGCGGGCGGCGAAGGCCGCCTCGATCTGGGTGAGCATGCCGTTGAGCGCGATCGACATCCGTCCGACCTCGGTGCCCGGGGAGAGCTCGGGCATGCGGTGCGACAGCTCCCCGGCCGCGATCCGCGCGGCGTCCGCCTCGATCCGGCGCAGCGGCCGCAGCCCGGCCCGTACCGCGAAGAAGCCGAGCGCGGCGATCAGCACCAGGACGGCTCCGCCGATGGCAAGGAAGGAAGTGCGCAGTTTGCCGGTGGTGGCGTCGATGTCCTCGCGGGAGACGGCCACCATGACGTAGGTCGGGGTGGTGGCCGGCGAGGCGTACGGGCCGATCCCCGGAGTGGGCGTGCGGGGGGCCTGGAGCGGCAGCACCAGCACCCGCCAGCTGTGGTGGCCGCGCTGGTCGGGCAGGTCGAAGGGGACGTCCGGTGCGGTCCGGGTCGGGTCCAGCCCGGCCAGTTGGGGCGCCGGGTCGCTGTCCGAGACGGGCTGGATCATGAACGCCTGGACCTTGCCGTCGGAGGACAGGTACTGCACCAGGTACTGGCTGGGCAGGCTGATCCGCCGCCCGGTGACGGCGGGCTTGCCGCTGTCCGGCGTGGTGAGCCGGCCGGGGGGCTTGCGGGACAGCGGCGGCCCGTACCGCTGGAGCTGTTCGTCCAGCTGCTCCACCAGCTGCGCCCGTACGGCGCCCAGCACGAGGGTGTCGCTCACCGCGAGCCCGGTGGTGACCAGCGCGAGCGCGAGCACCAGCAGCCGGGCGCGCAGCGACAGCCTGGAGGAGAAGCGGGCGAACACGAGCGGGTCCGGTCAGCCCTGCGGGGGGCGGCGCAGCGCGTAGCCGATGCCGCGCACGGTGTGGATCAGCTTGGGGCCGTGGGCCGGGCCGGAGTCGAGCTTGCGGCGCAGGTAGGAGATGTAGGACTCGACGATGGAGAGGTCGCCGCCGAAGTCGTAGGCCCAGACGTGGTCGAGGATCTGCGCCTTGGAGACCACCCGGCCGACGTTGGCCATCAGGTAGTGCAGCAGCTTGAACTCGGTCGGGGAGAGCGAGACGGGGGTGCCGGCGCGGGTGACCTCGTGGGCGACCGGGTCGAGGCTGAGGTCGGCGACGACCAGTCGGCCGTCCTCGGCGGGCCCGCCGGCCCGGCGCAGGATCGCGCGGATGCGGGCGATCAGCTCCTCCAGGCTGAACGGCTTGGTGACGTAGTCGTCGGCGCCCGCGGCGAGGCCCTGCACCTTGTCGCCCACGCCGTCCTTGGCGGTGAGGAAGAGCACCGGCAGGTGGTCGCCGGGGTGCCCGTGCACGGGTCCGGCGATCTGGCCCCGGGTGGTGCGCTCGCGCAGCTTCGCGACGACGGTGAAGCCGTCGAGGTCGGGCAGCATCACGTCGAGGACCACCAGGTCCGGGCGTTCGGCGGCGATCAGCTCCAGCGCCTCGGTCCCGCTCGCGGCGGAGGCCACCCGGAATCCGGAGAAGCGCAGCGAGGCGGCGAGCAGCTCGCGGATGTTCGGCTCGTCGTCCACGACGAGGAGGAAGGCCTCGCCCTGGCCCCCGGCCACGGCGGAGCCGCCCGGTGTGGTGACAGTGCCTTGCACGGGGGTTTCGCCTCCCGGTCGGACGATGACGTTCAGCATGAGGCTAGCTCGCGCAGGCTACGCGGCATGGATGAATGTTGGATTAACACCTTATCGGCCGGTTTTTGGGCGACAAGCCTGCGGGGGCGGGCTCGGTGGTGTGCGTACGGGCGCCGGGCGTACGCCGGGAACGCCGACGGCCGGGGAGGGGCTCCCCGGCCGTCGACGCGATGTCCCCGCCGTACCCCCGCAGAGCCCCCGCAGTGCCGGCGGACGATGCCGGCCTGGGTGCTCGTCGGGGCGGCCGGCGCCTGCGCCGCGCGGATCCGGCGGCGCGCTCAGCCGGCGCTGCCCTCGGTGCGATCAGAAGCCGCTTCGGGCTTCGTGTGGAGGATTTCACGGGCCTGCTCGGCGGCCCGGGCGATGCTCTCGGAGACGAAGTCCATGAAGCGGGCGACGTTCTCCAGGCGGGCGCCGGCCGGGGTGCCGGGGCCGAGGACACCGGCGCCCTGCCGGGCGATCTGGACGAAGTGGGCGTTGGCGCGGGCGGTGGCCATCATCGACTGGTACCAGACGTCGTCGTCGACGACGTAGCGCTCGCGGCGGCGCTCGTCGCGCTCCCGGCGGACCAGGCTCTGGGTCTCCAGGAACGCGATCGCCTTGGAGACGGACGCCGGGCTGATCTGGAGGCGCTGGACGAGCTCGGACGCGGTGAGGCTGCCCTCGTCGGTCGTGAAGAAGCAGGCCAGCACCCGGGCCGTCATCTTGGGCAGGCCCGTTTGGATGAAGACGGAGGCGAACATCTCCTCGTACTCGCGCACGGCCTCGACATCGCGCCCGTCGGCCGACGGTGTCGCACCCGCTCCCCGGGCCGCGGGCTGCCGCCGGCGCTGGGCCCGGTGTTCGGTGGCGCGGTGGGCGAGTTCGGCGCGGTAGGCGGTGGGACCGCCGTTGCGCATCACCTCGCGCGTGACGGTCGAGGTCGGACGCTCCAGGCGTCGGGCGATCTCCGCGTAGGCGAGGCCGTCGGCCAGTCCCAGCGCGATCTGCTGGCGTTCCTGCTGGGTGAGTCTGCCTCCCGGCATCGCGGCCTCCTCTGTGGCATCGGCGGATGGCTTCAGCATAGCGTTCATTCTTCATTCATTGCAACGAGCTACCTGGCCTTTGTTGCATTCAATTCAGACCAGTTGCAACGATTTCCCCGCACCAACCTGCGCTGATGCTGTTTTGGCGCAACAAACATGTTGCCATATCTCTGAACGCAACGTAGCTTTTCCACTATCGGAAACAGCGGGCCGACAGGGGCCCGCCGGCCGCATCCCGATCATCGCCGCCGACCGCGCCGACACCCTCGACGCCGCCAACAGCCTCTGAAACCCCCGCCCCACCCCTCATCCGTGATCGCGAAGGAGCCCCCGCCATGACCAGCACCCAGCACTCCGCCCCCGCCTGGACCGGCACGGTCGAGGTCGACGACACCGCCCTGGCCGTCACCGACACCGGCGGGGACGGCACCCCGGTCGGCTACCTCAACGGCTCCTACGCCGACCAGTCCCACTGGCGCCGCGTCATCGCCGACCTCGGCCCCGGCTACCGCCACATCACCTTCGACGAGCGCGCCCGCGGCAAGTCCCGCACCGCCGTCGACTACTCCTTCGAGGCCTGTCTGCGCGACCTCGACGCCGTCCTGACCGCCCGCGGCGTCGAGCGCCCGATCCTGGTCGGCTGGTCCTACGGCGCCCTGCTCGCCGTCCACTGGGCCGACCGCAACCCCCACCGCACCCTCGGCGCGGTCTCCGTCGACGGCGCCTACCTCACCGACCCGATCGACGACGCCACCCGCGCCCAGGTCCGCGGGCTCTTCCGCCGCCTCAGCCCGATCTTCCCCGTCGCCCGCCGCCTCGGCATGGCCGCCCGGATGAGCGCCGCCCAGCACGCCGAGATCAACCTCGAACTCATCGACCTGTGCGCCCCCGACGCCCTGGGCCCCGTCCTCGACCGCGTGAGCGTCCCCACCCGCTACGTCATGGCCAGCGGCGGCAACCTCGGCGCCGACGCCAAGACCATGGAGAAGCTGCGCGCCGACCTCACCCCCGTCCTCGCCCGCAACCCCCACATCAGCGTCCACGCCAGGGTCTCCAGCAACCACTCCAAGATCCCGCGCAAGGACTCCCCCGCCGTCGCCGACGCCATCCGCGACCTGGCCGTCACCCGTGGCCGGCAGGCCGCGTGAGGCCGCCCGCCCGGTCGGCCCGTACGCCGGGTCGGTCCCCCGTCACCCCCTCCCGCCGGCGGTCCTTCGCGAAGAGCGAGGGGCCGCCGCGTCCGTGGCTCACACCGTGGCGGTCAGCAGCTTCCGGAGGTGTTCCACCGCCGCCACCACCGAGACGGACCGGGTCTCGCCGGTGGCCCGGGCGGTGACCTCGACCGTCCCCTCGGCGAGGCCGCGGGCTCCGACCGTGATCCGGTAGGGGATGCCGATCAGCTCGACGTCGCGGAACTTCACCCCGGGCCGCTCGTCGCGGTCGTCCAACAGCACGTCGACCCGCTCGCCGCGCAGTTCCCGGTACAGGGCCTCCGCGGTCTCCGTCACCCGCTCGTCACTGCCGCCGAGGACCACGACCGCCACCTCGAAGGGGGCCACGGCGACGGGCCAGACGATGCCCTTGTCGTCGTGGTGGGTCTCCACGATCGAGGCCAACGCCCGTTCCACGCCGATCCCGTAGCTTCCCATGATCGGGACGACGCGCCCGCCGTCCGGGCCCAGCACGGAGACGCCGAGGGTCTCGGTGTACTTGCGGCCGAGCTTGAAGATGTGGCCCACCTCGATGGTGACCACCACCTCCAGCGGCGTACCGCACCGGGGGCAGGGCTCGCCCGCGGTCACCTCCCGCAGGTCCGCCCAGCGCTGCACGGCGATGTCCCGCTCGACCGACACCCCGCGCAGGTGGACGCCGTCCGCGTTGGCCCCTGTGGTCATGTCGGTACGGCCGCGCAGGGCCTCGTCCGCGAGGACGGGCAGTTCGGCGACGCCGACGGCGCCCAGACTGCCGGGGGAGGCCCCGAGCGCCGCCCGGATCTCCTCGGCGGTCGCGGGACGCACCGCCGTGGCGGCGAGGGTGTCGATGAGCTTCTGCTCCACCAGGCTGTGGTCGCCACGGACCAGGACGAGCGTCAGCCGGCCGTCGACCACGTACACCAGGGTCTTGATCTGCCGCTCCGCCGGGACGCCATGACGACGGGTCAGCTCGTCGATCGTCCGGGCCTCGGGGGTGTCGAACCGCTCGGGCGCGCCCGGTCCCGGGCCGTCCACGACGGCGGGCAGGGCGGACGTCGCCTTCTCGGTGTTCGCCGCGTAGTCACAGCCGGGGCAGCGGACCACCAGGTCCTCGCCCGCCTCCGAGGGGCTCATGAACTCCACCGACGCACTGCCGCCCATGCTGCCACTGGACGCCTGGACGGCGATCGCGGGCAGTCCGAGGCGGGCGAAGATCCGCTCGTAGGCGGCCCGGTGCAGATCGAAGGAGCGGTCCAGGCCGGCGGGCTCCACGTCGAAGCTGTACGAGTCCTTCATCGTGAACTCGCGCACCCGCAACAGCCCGCTCTTCGGGCGGGCCTCGTCACGGAACTTGGTCTGGAACTGGTACCAGAGCTGCGGCAGGTCCCGGTACGAACGCAGCTCCTGCGACAGCACGGTGAAGATCTCCTCGTGCGTCATGCCGAGCGCCAGGTCCGCGCCCTTGCGGTCCTTGAGCCGGAACATCTCCTCGCCCATCACCTCCCAGCGACCGCTGCGCTGCCAGATCTCCGCCGGGTGCATCGCCGGAAGGACGAACTCCTGGGCGCCGATCGCGGCCATCTCCTCGCGGATGATGTCCATGATCTTGGCGCGCACCCGGACCGCCAGCGGCAGCAGGGAGTAGTGACCGGCCATCAGCTGTCGGACGAACCCTCCCCGCACCAGCAGGCGGTGGCTCACCGCATCCGCGTCCGCCGGGTCCTCCCGGAGGGTGGGCACGTACAGCTGGGACCAACGCATGGGCCGGACACCGTCCTCTCGGCAAGGCTGCGGAATGCCGCCGCAGTCTAGTGGCGGAGCCACGACCGAGCCGCTCCATTTCGACCCGTGCGGTCCCCACTGGAACGCCTCCGGGCCGCGCGAGGGCGGGTGGCCCGTGCGCGGCCCGGAGGCGGTCGAATCGGAGGATGACGGCTCGGTCGTGCGGTCGTCGGCAGTGCGCCGGTCCCGTTCTCGCGAGCTCAGAGGCTGTTGGCGGTGATGTCGCCGTGGTTGGTGGTGGCGTGGATGTCGAGTTCGGGGGTGCCGGTGTTGCGCAGGGTGTTGGTGATGCGGCCGTGGCTGGTGGCGGCGTCGAGGGTGGCGGAGGTGGCGGCGGCGACGGTGATGTGGCCGGCCTCGGTGCGCAGGGTGAGGGTGCCGCGGACGGCTTCGGTGACGTGGATGTCGCCGCGGGTGGTGGTGATGCGGCCGGGTCCGGTGAGGCGGCCGACCTTGACGTCGCCGTCGACGGCGCTCAGACGCAGGGCGGCGGCTTCGTCGATCTCGATCCGGCGGTAGGCGCCTTCGAAGTCGATGTCGCCCAGGCGCCCGACGGCGCGCAGTTCGCAGCTTGCGGTGCGGGCCTCGATGCGGGAGCCGGCGGGCAGTTGGACGGTGACCTCGATCGCGCCGGGGCCGAGCAGCTTGCTGTGGGGCTCGCCGGTGTGGATCCGCAGGACGCCGTCGGTGTAGCTGACGACGGTCTGCTCCGCGGTCTGGACGTCGCGGTTCTTGCCGGGGTCGGCGGGGCGGATGTCGACGGTGGTGTCGGCGCGGTCGGCGGCGATGACCTGGATGCGGCCGGCGGGGACGTCCAGGACGGCGGCGATCGGAGCGGCGGTGGCGAACTCGTACATGGTTGCTTCTCCTTCATCCGGCGGCGGGCCCCTGTCGGCCCGTCGTTTCTGACAACGGAAAAGCTACGTTGCGTTCAGGCATCTGGCAACAGGTCCGTTGCGCCAAAGCAGCATCAGCACAGGTCAATGCAGGGAAATCGTTGCAGCTGGTGTGATTCAAATGCAACGACACACATGGGGTTTGTTGCAATGAATGTGAAGTGAACGCTATGCCTGGGGCTCAGGGCAGGCGAGGATGGGGCTCATGGGCGATGAAGCGTTGCGGGTGTCCGTCGATGAGTTGCGCAGGGCGTTCGATGTGGTGCTGCGGCACGTGGAGGCGGCCGCGGGGGACGAAGGCATCACCCTGGAGAGGGACTACTTCCGGGCGGTGGCGCCCGACGAGGCCTACGACATGGTGAAGGCAGCGAGCGAGCCGACGGTCGGCCAGGTCTCCGAGTCCTGGGGGCACCTGCAGGATGTGCTGGCCGACGAGGACCGGGCGCTGGGCCACCACCTGGTGTGGCTCGCCGATGTCCTGCGGGCGATCGGGCACGAGCACCCGGCGTAAGCATCGCGCCGGAAACGCCGGATGGCCGGGTGCCGCGGGCGCGGACCGGCCATCCGCGAGGCGGGGCAGGTCAGTTGGGCCGCTCGAAGCGTCCGAGAAGGGGAGTGGGATTAACTGATGAAACATCAAACATATTGATTCACCTACCATTTGAGTCACCTCGATGCCGCCATTCGCAGACGGAGCATCTGGCATGATTGGTGATCGTGACAGCTACCGGCAGCCGCTCGATCGAGGCCCCCGCCTATCCGATGGCGCGCACCTGCCCCTTCCGGATGCCCGACGGCTACGAACAGCTGCGCGCGGACGGCCCGTTGTCGCGGGTGACGCTGTACGACGGCCGGAAGGTCTGGCTGGTCTCGGGGGGCGAGGAGGGCCGCGCCCTGCTGCTCGATCCCCGGATCTCCGTCAGTGTCCGGCACCCGTCCTTCCCCGCCCTGGCCCCGCAGCTCGCCGAACAGGCGGACGCCGGGTTCTCGCCCCCGCTCAGCGGCGTCGACGACCCCGAACACGCCCACCAGCGGCGGATGGTGATCCCCGCGTTCGGCATCCGGCGGATCGCCGCGCTGCGCCCGCACATCGAGGAGATCGCCGAGCGGCTGGTCGACGCGATGCTCGCCGGGGGCGACCGGGCCGACCTGGTCTCCGCGTACTCGCTGCCGCTGGCCTGCGCGGCGAACTTCGCCCTGCTGGGCGTCCCCGAGGACGACGGCCGCTACATCGCGGAGCGCACCCGGCGGGTCCTCGCCCCCACCGGCGGGGAGGCCCCCGGGGAGGCCGAGCGGACCTTCGGCGAGATCCTCGACCGCCTGCGCCGGCTCATCGCGGGCAAGGAGCAGGAGCCCGGCACCGGGCTGATCGACGACCTCCTGGCGGCACAGCCGGACGAGGGCGGGATGGACCGCGACCAGCTGGTGGCACTCTGCGCGATCCTCCTGACCGGCGGCGACGACACCACCTCCAGCACCATCGCCGCCTCCACCCTCGCGCTGCTCGAACACCCGGAACAGCTCCGACGACTACGTCGTGAGCCGGAGTTGATGGCCGGCGCGGTCGACGAACTCACCCGGCTCACCACCGTCGCGGACGTACTGCCCCGCGTCGCCACCGCGGACATCGAGATCGCCGGGCACACCATCCGGGACGGCGACGGGATCCTCGTCTCGCTGATGCTGATGAACCGGGACCTCGACACCTGGCAGCAGCCCGACGCCCTGGACATCGACCGCAAGGCCGGCCGGCACGTCGCCTTCGGGTACGGCATCCACCAGTGCGTCGGCCAGAACCTCGCCCGGGCCGTGATCGAGACGGCGCTGACCGTCCTGCTCCGCCGCGTCCCGACCCTGCGGCTCGCCGTACCCGCCGACCAGGTGCGGGCCAACCTCCCGTACGTACTGCAGGGCAGCATGTCCACGCTGCCGGTCGCCTGGTAGGAGGCCCGGTGGACATCGAGATCGAGATCGACACCGGCAGGTGCATCGGCGCCGCCATGTGCACGCGGCACGCACCCGAGGTGTTCACCCAGGACGACGAGGGTGTCGTCGAGCTGCTCCCGGGCGGCGCGGCCCGGGCGGACGATCCGCTGGTCCGGGAAGCGGCGCTGGCCTGCCCGGTGCAGGCCATCACCGTGGACGCAGGCTGACCGCCCGAGCTCAGCCGAGGGCCCGCTGCATCAGGACGGTGTCGATCCAGCGGCCGTGCTTGAAGCCGACGGCGGTCAGCCGGCCCGCGTCGGTGAAGCCGTACCGGCGGTGGAGCGCGACCGAGGCGTCCGTACCGAAGTCGGCGATGACGGCGATCACCTGCCGCAGGTGGGTCTCGGCGCAGGCGGCCAGCAGGGCTTCCAGCAGGGCGCCGCCGAGGCCTCGGCCGGTGTGGGTGGGGGCCAGGTAGATCGAGTTCTCGGCGGAGTGCCGGTAGGCGGGCTTGGGCCGCCAGGGGGCGGCATACGCGTAGCCCACGACCTCGCCGGACGCCTCGGCGACCAGGAAGGGCAGGCCCTGGGCGGCGAGGTCCTCGAACCGCTGCTGCCAGACGGCGGGCGGGGGAGGCGTCTCGTCGAAGGTGGCCACGGTGTCACGGACGTAGTGCCCGTAGATCTCGGCCACAGCACCCAGGTCGGCGGGGACGGCTGGGCGGATCACTGCGTCAATGGCTGTCATGGCGGTCATGGCGGTCATGGCGGTCATGGCGGGAGTCTAGGAGGCGCGGACAGCTGCAGTCGGAGCGGTGGGCGAAAGGACGGTCGGGGCAGCTCGGGCATTCGAAGAGGTAGATGCCGCCCGTGTCACCGAGCATCAGGCCGGGCGGGCACTGGATCCGGGTCCTGGGTCCAGGTCGGGGCCGCCGACCTTGCTGCCGGGGGCAACCGAGCGGTGGGACCAGTACGACCAGCCGGTCTCCTCCTCCACCTGGTCGAACCTGGCTTCGAGCGCGTCGGAGAGGTCCTCCGGGAGGTCCCAGTTCGGGTAGAGGTGCACAGGAAGTCGGTTGCTCCGACTTCCTGTGCTGGGGTCACTGCTTGGGGAAAGGGGCGATCAGTGCTGCGGGCCGGACGGGGCGGTGGTCGGCGTGCCCGTGCCGGTCCCGGTGCTGCTCGGATCGGGCTTGACTACCGGGTCGGGGATGTCGGCCATCGGCAGGGACTGCTCGGGCGTGCCGCGCAGGGCCTGGTCCATGGCGTCCCGCCAGATCGGTCCGGGGCCCGTCGCGCCGAACACCTCGGGGTAGTACTGCCCGTTGATGGTGATGTCGCGCATCTCGACGCCGCCGGCGGGGCCGCCGAGCCAGACGGAGGTGGCGAGCTGCGGGGTGTAGCCGCTGAACCAGGCGGCCTTCTTGTGGTCCGAGGTGCCGGTCTTGCCGGCGATCTGCCGGTCGTCCTTCAGGTGGAGCGCCGCGCCGGTGCCCTTGTTCTCGGTCACGCCGTTCAGAACGGTGTTCAGCGCTTCTGCCGTGTCCTCGGAGAACACCTTCTCGCAGTGGCCGGCCGGGACGGGGACGTCCTTGCCCTCCACAGTGGTGATCTTGCTGATGGCGACCGGGGCGCAGTGCGTGCCTTCGGCGGCGAAGGTCGCGTACACGTTGGCCATGGTCAGCGGGCTCATCTCCTCGACGCCCAGGGCCATCGCGGGGACCTCCTCCAGGGGCTTGCCGCTGGCCTTGGTGGTGATGCCGAGCTTGTTGGCCATCTGCTTGACCGCGCAGAGGCCGATCTCCTGCTCCATCTGCACGAAGTAGGTGTTGACCGAGCGGGCCATGGCCTCCTTGAGCTGGTAGGGGCCCTTCTCGTCGGCGGACTCGTTGGGCACCACCGTCTTGGGCCGGGCCTCGTTCTTCCAGGTCCCCTCGCAGGTCTTCATCGTCGGGTACTCGAGCTTGTTCGGGGACTTGTACTCCTGGGTCGGCGACAGGCCCGCCTCCAGTGCCGCGGCCGCGACGATCGGCTTGAAGGTCGAACCGGGCTGGAAGCCGTTGCCGCCGCCCATCGCCAAGTCGACGTTCAGGTTCACGACGGTCTGGTTCTTCTCCGTCACCAGACCGTAGGGGCGGGTCTGGGCCATGGCGAGGATCTTGCCGGTGCCGGGCTCGACCATGGTGGCGGCGGCGGAGACGGTGTCGGTGACCTTCACGTTGGTGCTCACCGCGTTCTGGGCGGCGGCCTGCTTGTCCGGGTCCAGCGTGGTGTAGATGTTCAGACCGCCGGTGTCCCAGAGCTTCTTGCGCTCCTCGGCGCTCTTGCCGAAGGCCGGGTCCTGCTTGACCACGTGGCGGACGTAGTCGCAGAAGAAGCCCATGCCGGCCTTGGCGGTGATGCAGCCGTTCTGCGGGTCCTTGACCTTCAGACCCAGCGGGGCGGCCTTCGCCTCCTTCGCCTGGTCGGCGGTGATGTGCTTGTTCTCCACCATCTTGTCGATGACGACGTTGCGACGCTTGACCGTGTTGTCGGGGTAGCGCACCGGGTCGTACTGGGACGGGTTCTGCACGATCCCGGCGAGGGTGGCGGCCTCGGCGACGGTCAGGTCCTTGTTGCTCTTGCTGAAGTAGCGCTGGGACGCGGCCTCGACCCCGTAGGCCTGGTGGCCGTAGAAGGTGATGTTGAGGTAGTTGGTGAGGATCTGATCCTTCGACAGCTCCTCGTCCAGCTTGATCGCGACCTTGAGCTCCTGGATCTTGCGGCCCAGGGTCTTGCGCTGGGCCTCCTGCACGGCGTCCTTGTCGTCGCCGGCCTTCTCCACGTTGACGTTCTTCACGTACTGCTGGGTCAGCGTGGAGGCGCCCTGGGAGGCGGTGCCGCTCTCCGCGTTCTTGCCGAGCGCGCGCAGGACGCCCTTGAGGTCGACGGCGCCGTGCTCGTAGAAGCGGGCGTCCTCGATGTCGACCTGGGCATGCCGCATGAGGGGCGACATCTGGTCGGCGGTCAGGACGGTGCGGTCGCGCTCGTAGACCTTGGCGATCAGGCCGCCCTTGGCGTCGAAGATCTGGGTGGCCTGGGTGAGCGGCGGGGTCTTGAAGTCGTCGGGGATGTCGTCGAAGCCCTCAGCCGCGCTCTTGGCGGTCAGCCCGATGCCGCCGGCGACGGGCAGGGCGAGGCCCGCCAGCAGCACACCGGACACGACACTCACACCCAGGAAGGTCGCACCGAAGCGGGCCAGCCGAAGCGGCCCGTTGCGGGGCGGGCGGAGATCCGCGTCATCGGACGAATTCCGTATCGGAGGGAGCTTCGATTCCATTCCGGAATGCTAACCCTTGAACCTCGCCGGTCGAACGGTTTTTCGCGCGCAACTGTCACGGCTGTGCAACAGGCACAGGAATCAACTCCGACACGTCGAGTCGTGTACGAACTGGACGAATATGACGGAATTCGGCAGACCGAACCAGATCAACCCACCCCGCGTGCGCGCCGCTCCCCTCCCGCGACCCTGTCATCTCTTTGATGCCGCGAGCGGGCGAAACGTTGCATGCGTCCGGCCGGTCCGGGCAATCCGGCCCCAGCACGGGCGGCCGTCACCCACTCGCTCCACCGGGACGCCCGGCTCGCCCCAGGAGCGGTGGGGCGCCCCCGCCCTCCCCGCCCGGCCGATGACGACACCTGTCCTGTCGGTTATGCGGCTAGATTTCCGTTCTATGGGAGTTCCTGCCCCATTTTCGGCAATGCAACGTCAACCACTCCGCCGCGCTCCGCAGCACTTCGCCCCGCCGAGCACAATCTCGGCGGGGCGAAGTGGTCAGGGCCCGAATGAACCACCGGGACGGCGTCAGCCGTTGTCGTCGGGCCGGGTCACTCGTGCTGGGGCTTTCTGCGCGGCGTGTCGCCATTCGTCTTCGAGGATGCCGAAGACCAGGGAGTCACGCCAACCGTCGCGGAGCAATTGGGTGTGGCGGAGGTGTCCTTTGAGGCATGGGGACACCCCCCGCATCAAGCCGGGTGTCAGCAGGATGGGCGACCGGTGCGACGGCCCGGCACGCTGGGCATGAACGGGGACGGGCGCCGGAAACAGGAGAGATCGATGAGGGCACGTACGGGGCCTGCGGCACTGTGGGTGGGAATGTGCGCGGTGGCGGTGTCAGGGTTCCTCCCGACGGCCGCCGTTGCGGAGCAGATGCCGGCACCGCCGCCCGCGAGCCTCATGGAGGGCATCGAGCAGACGGTCGCGGACGGATTCCCGGGAGTCGTGGCGTACGCCAGGTACGGAGAGCGGGAGTCACGGATGGCGGCCGGGCTCGCCGACACGGCGAGCGACGAGCGAGCCCGGCCGGACCAGCGGTTCCGAATTGCCAGTAACACCAAGTCATTTGTGTCGACGGTGCTCCTGCAGCTGGAGGGCGAAGGGCGGCTCTCGCTGGACGACAGCGTGGAGAAGTGGCTGCCCGGCGTGGTCCAGGGAAACGGCAACGATGGCCGGGCCATCACCGTCCGGCAGATGCTCAACCACACCTCGGGCATCTACGACCCCGCCATCGAGCCGGAGTTCTTCGCCCCCTACCTGGAGCGCCACGACTGGGACCACGTCTACACCCCGCGGGAGGTGATCGCCCGCGCCGTCCGGCACAAGCCGCTGTTCGCGCCCGGCGCCGGCTGGTCGTACTCCAACACCAACTACCTACTCGCCGGTCTGGTGATCGAGGCAGTCACACATCACAGCGCGCCCTCCGAAATCCATCGGCGGATTCTCGCCCCGCTCGGCCTGAAGGACACCTCCTTCGCGCTGACCGACCCGACCATTCACGGCCCTCACCTGCACGGTTACGACCTCAAGGGACAGGACGTGACCCGATTCAGCCCGTCGTACGACTGGACCGCCGGCGCCATGATCTCCACGGTCAACGACCTGGCCCACTTCCACCGGGCCCTGTTCGCCGGCAAGCTGCTGCACCCCGCCCAGCAGCGCGAACTCCTGACCACGGTGCACTTCCCCGACGCGCCGGCGTACGGACTCGGCGTGCAGCACAAGGACGTCACATGCGGCTCGGAGCCGAACACCAAACCGATCAGCGTCTGGGAGACCGATGGTGGCGGACCCGGTTTCACCAGCCTTGCGCTCGCCACCGCCGACGGTGAGCGACAGCTGGTCCTCGCCGTCAATGTCTACGACCTCGGGGCCGACCTGAAGGGCGAGCTGCCCTTCCCGCAGAGCAAGGGCTTGAAGAAGGCGCAACTGGCAGTCCTGTGCGACTGACGTGATGTCATGGCTCTTCGGGCGGCGTGATGTTGCGGCGAGCCCTCCGATCCCGCAGGAACCGGTACACGGCTGGCGTCTGCGGCAGCGGGCCGGGCTCCCACCACCGCCGACCCGGTGAACCTTCTCGGTCACAGCATGAGGAAGTCGGGTGGACCGACTTCCTGTGCTCACTTCGCCTTCGGGAAGGCGGAGGAACGAAGGAGGATCGCGACGGGGATCAGGGCGAGGGCGGAGAGTCCCTGGAGGACCGCGTACCAGGCCGGGCAGATGCCGGGGATCAGATCAACGCCGATGATGGCGATCGGCATCACGGTGGAGATGGTCCGGATACGACCGAAGGCCTTGGGGGAGCCGTTCTCCGCGTGGGCGGTCACGCGCAGGAGCACCGGGGCGAGGGCGGGGAAGATGACGCCTCGGATCCACATGAACGGCGTCGTCTCGTGGCCGAGCGAGGCCATCACGGCGACGGTCGCGAGGGTGATGACGCCGACGGCTCCGAAGAGCGTGATGCACTTCTTCGCGGTGGTGAAGGCGTGCTGGGTGCGGGAGTTGCCGAGGTTCGCCGTCGCGGTCATCGTCATGATTCTGTCCTCCGTGTCGTGGTGGTAACGACGTTACGGAGCAGACGATCGGGCCAACACCGGTCTGGCCCCACACCTGGGGTGGGCCCAGACCCACCCCAGGGAAACGGCCGGAACAACCGCGCCTGCCGCCGGCGGCCTCTTGCGAGGAGCAAGGGGCCGCCGGAACGGCTAGGCGTTGGGGACCAGGTGGTCGAACTCGCCAGCCTTGGCACCCTGGAGGAACGCGCCGAACTTGAGGGACGAAGTACGGACGATGACGTCGCCCTCGTCCGACTCACGGAGTTCGATCGCTCCGGCAACGCCACGCACCTCAACGCAGTCGTCGTTTGCGGCGGAGTAGCTTGACTTTTGCCATGTGGGGTTAGACATCTTCCATTTCCTTCTTGACGCATCGGATGAACTCCCGACTCTCATCTGTCGAGAGGGCAGAAGCATCCATCTGCGCGAGGATCGCTCGGAACCTCGCAACATGGGCTGGCGCGTCGATGAGCTGATTACCGAGGCCGGTGTCCGTCTGGACTGTGCTCAGGTCAGGAATAGAACCTTCGGCGTAGGTAAAGTTCCCAAAAGGGCTCGGCAGGGAATCAACATTGAACGGGAGAATTCGGACTGAGATGTGCGGCGCCGCCGAATCCTCGATGAGAGCAGACAACTGCTCCGAGCGCACTGCCGGACCGCTGAACTGCATGCGGAGTGCGGCCTCGTGGATGAATGCCGTGTACGGCACCTTCCCATCCTTGACTACGCCCTGCCTCCGCAGGCGGAAAGCCGTCCTGAGATCGACCTCGCGCTGGGGCAGCAGCGCATGCGATCGAGAGAAGATCGCTGATGCATAGGTGCGGGTCTGAAGCAACCCGGGGATGAAGGTGATTGAGTAGGTCGAAAGACTTCGCGCATAGCTCTCAAGCTCCGCAACCTCGCGAAAGTCCTCTGACAGAGTTCCGCGATACTCCTCCCACCAACCACCCTTCTCCCGCTCTGTGATGATGTCGGCCAGAGCGTCGATCAAGGGCTCGTTGACGCACATGCACAGCGCGGCGATCGTGCGCAGGCGTTCGACACTGATACCGGTCTTCCCGCTCTCCATCTGCGTCACGTGGGCAGGGTTGATGCCCAGCTCGCGGGCGAGCTGACTGCCGCCGAGGCCGGCTTGCTCCCGCATCCTGCGCAGCTCGGCACCCAGCCGCCGCTGGCGGAGAGTCGGGTTCGATCGAAGCGCCATGACGTCCTCTCTGCAGGTCGTAGGACCAGTCTGCCTGACAGCCGGCGCCACGTTAGAGGGAACTTCTCGCGGACCGCCACAAATCTGTGGCGGTCCGCGCTATCGTCGTCCTCCGCTCGATCCGACGGATCGTCAGTAATGCCTCTATTTCGGGCAGTAGGCGCCTGCTGCCCGCGCACCGCAGAGCAGCCCTGGCCCGGCCTGGCTCACGGCGACGCATCCGCCGCCTCTCCCACCGCATCTCCTCACGGAGGTTCCCGTGTGCACCCGTAACACCCCCTCGCTCACGCTCTCCAAGCAGGCTCTCCGAGCCGCCTTGACCCGCAACAACTGCGACGCCGAGACCATCTTCAACGCCGAACTCGCCCTCTCGGAGCTGATCGTCAACGCCTGGCGGCACGGCGACATCACCGCCCCCGTCGTCTACTTCTCCATCCTCGGCTGCACCCTCCACGTCTCCGTCTCCGACGAGTCCGACGCCCTCCCCCACCAGCGCACCCCCGCAGACCTCGCCGAGACCGGCCGGGGCCTCCAGCTGGTGGAGGGCCTCACCCACCGCTGGGGTGTCGACCTGCAGAAGCGAGGCAAGAGCGTCTGGTACGAGCTGGACTTCGCCTCGTGACCCGCGACCCCATCGCGCCGGACGACCCCCGGATGCGGGACTACACCGAGCCCCAACTCGCCGCCCTCCTGGGTGAACTGCACAGGCGCGGCCGACCGTACGGACTCCTCTGGGGCTCCGCCTCCACCCGCGAAACCACCCTCGACGGCCGCATCCTGGTCGACTTCGGCAACGCCCCCGTGAGCACTCTGCTCAACCTCCTCCACCTGCTCCGCGACCTGGACCGGAACGAGGCGTGGACCCGGTGAAGTTCTTCGTCGGCGCCGCCCTCGTCGCCCTCCTGGCCCTCGCGATCGCCACCGTGGCCCTGGGCGTGATCGCGACCCTGAGGATGCCGCGCCCGAACGACAGCGACGAGCGCAGCTGAACACGCGGAGGCCCTCGCCCAAGAAGGGCGAGGGCCTCGCGGGCGTCCGTCGGCTCCGGGTTAGCCGCCGGACGGGTTCCGGTTCCCCCCTCCGAAGCCACCGCCACCACCGCCGCCACCGCCGAAGCCACCGCCGCCGGCGGCGCCTTCGACGAGCTGGCTGGCGTTGTAGCCGCCGCTGGAGTCGGGCGTGCCGACGACGGTCACGCTCTGGCCGGGCTGGAGGTCGGCGACCTTGCCCTCCTTGTTGAGCTGGACCTTGGTCGAGTCCGCCGTCGTGACCTTGATGGTGTTGCCGCTGGCGTCGGTCAGGTAGACGGTCGAGCCGTCCACGGCCTTGACCGTGCCACGCGCGAAGCCGGGCTGTCCGCCCTGCCCCTGCCCGCCCTGCCCTTGCCCGCCCTGGCCCTGGCCACCTCGGCGCCCAGCGCCCTGCCCGCCCTGCCCGCCGTAGCCGCCCGCCGCAGGGGCGCCCGCAGCCGCAGCCCGAGGAGAGGAGGACTTCCCGCTCGGCGCCTGCCCCTGCTGGTACCAGACCCCACCGGCGAACGCACCCGTGGCGATCACACCGCCCGCCAGCACCAGGCTCAGCCAAGGCAGCTTCCGACGCGGCGGAGCGGCCAGCTCACCGCTGACGTCCCGCGCGTCCGGCGGAGTGGCAAGGAGCGCAACCTGATCGTCGTGATTCATCGAAGAGTGCTCCTACTCGTGCCGAAGGGCGTCGATCGGCCGCAGCGAGGCGGCCCGGTTGGCGGGGTAGCTGCCGAAGAACAGCCCGATGGCGACGGCGATGCCGAACGCGCCGAACACCGACTCGGGGATCACCACCGGCTTGATGCCGACGATGTTGAAGTGCGAGCCGGCGATCCCCGCCGCCACGCCCAACCCCGCGCCGATCACCGACAGCAGCGTCGACTCGGTCAGGAACTGCCCGAGGATCACGGCCCTGGGCGCCCCCAGCGCCTTGCGGATGCCGATCTCACGCGTACGTTCCGTCACCGTCACCAGCATGATGTTGGTGATCCCGATCCCGCCGACGAGCAGCGAGATCGCCGCCACCGCGCCCAGCAGCACGGTGAAGGTCTTCGTCGTGCTCTCCCGGGCGGTCAACAGGGACGCCTGGTTGGTGATCCGGAAGTCGGCCTTGGTCGGGTCGGTGATCGCGTGCGTCCCGAGCAGCACCCGGGTGATCTCCGACTGCGCCGCCGTCGTCGTGTCGGCCGACGAGGCCTGCACCAGGATCTGGTTGACCGGCCCGAAGCCCGTGAACGCGTTCTGCACCGTCGGCAGCGGCGCGATCACCACGTCATCCGGGTCGGTGAAGCCGCTGCCGCCCTTGGCCTGCAGCACGCCCACCACCGTGAACGGCGTGCCACCGAGCACGATCTTCTTCCCGACCGGGTCCTCGGTGTCGAACAGCTGCTTGGCCGTCGTGGCACCGAGCACCGCGACCTTGCGCGACCCCAGGACGTCGTCATCGGTGAAGTACTCGCCGTGCGCGACCTTCTGGTTGGAGGTCTCGAAGTACGCCGGGTACGTGCCGACGATCGAGCCGGGACTGTACGAGATGTTGCCGTACAGCGCCGTCCCGCTCGTGGTGACCACCGGTGCGACCGACTTGATCGCCGAGGAGTCGCCGTCGCTCGCCAGCGCCTTGGCGTCGGCGATCGTCAGCTTCTTCACCGAGGACGTGGCCCGCGCGCCGCCGGCCGCCGAACCCGCGCTGACCGTCAGCGAGTTGGTCCCGAGCGAGGTGATGGAGTCCTTCACCGCCTGGGACGAGCCGTTGCCGACCGCCAGCAGCAGGATCACCGAGGCGACACCGATCAGCACCCCCAGCATGGTGAGCGCCGAGCGCACCTTGTTGGCGGCCAGGCCGCCGACCGCGAAGCGGAGCGTCTGCCAGAGGATCACGCCGGCACTCCCATCTGGTGCAGGAAGGGCGGCGGCCCGTCCGCGGGCGCCTGCCGGACGTCGCTCACGATCTGCCCGTCGACCAGCCGCAGCACCCGCTTGGCGTGCCGGGCGACCTCGTCCTCGTGGGTGATCAGCACGACCGTACGGCCGGTGGCGTTGAGCCCGTCGATCAGGGCCAGCACCTCGTCCGTCGAACGGCTGTCGAGGTTGCCGGTGGGCTCGTCGGCGAGCAGCAGCGCGGGGGCCGTGACCAGGGCGCGCGCCACCGCGACGCGCTGCTGCTGGCCGCCGGAGAGCTGGTTGGGCTTGTGCCCACCGCGCTCACCCAGCCCGACCAGGGACAGCGCGGCCAGCGCCCGGCGCCGCCGCTCGGCGGCGCGCACACCCGCGTAGGCGAGCGGCAGCTCGACCTGGGCGAGGGCGATGGTGCGGGGCACCAGGTTGAAGGACTGGAAGACGAAGCCGATCTTGCGGTTGCGGACCAGCGAGAGCTGCTGCTCGTCGAGGTGGCCGACGTCGATGCCGTCCAGCAGGTAGCGGCCGGAGGTCGGCACGTCCAGGCAGCCGAGGATGTTCATCAGGGTGGACTTGCCGGAGCCCGAGCTGCCCATCACCGCGACGTAGTCGCCCTGCTCGATGTCCAGGCTGACGCCCATCGGGCCGCCGGTCGCCGGGTCGTCCGGGCCGCGCAGGGCGTGCACGGTGGCGTCGCCGTGCCCGTACGACTTGGTGAGCCGGCTGATCCGGATCACCGGTACGGGATGCGCGGGGACGCGCTTGTCGATGACGTGACGCATGCTCAGCCCTTGCCGCCCCGGCCGCCGCCGCCACCGCCGGCGCCGCCACCGCCCGGGATGCCGACGGCACCGCCGTTGCCGCCCCGACCGCCCTGGCCCCCGCCGCCGAGGCCCGGGAAGGACCCGTTCGGGAAGCCGTTGCTGCCACTGGTGGTGGGGAGTTCGACCTTGTCGCCCTCCTTCAGGCCTGAGACGACCTGCACGGTGCTGTCGCCCTCGACGCCGACGCCGACGGTGACCCGCTCGGTGCTGCCGTCCTCGTGCACCACGGTCGCGGTCCGGCTGGAGCCCGTGCCGGACAGCGCCGACGTCGGCAGCGAGAGCGCGCTGTCCGCCTCGCCGGTGATCACCTGGACGGTCGCACTGAGGCCGGTGCGCAGGGTGCTGGTGTCGCCGCTGAGCTGCAGCGTGGCCGCGTACTGGACGGCGGACGAACCCGCCGCACCGCTTCCGCTGCTCGACGGCAGCGAACTGACCGACAGGACGGTCGCGTTGAGCTTGGTGTCGGACTGCGCGTTCAGGGCGACGGAGGCCGCCTCGCCCTTCTTCAGCTTGAGCGAGTCCAGCTCGGAGAAGTTGGCGGTGACCTGCATCCCGGTCGGGTTGGTCAGCACGATGAAGCCGCTGGGGGAGCTGGAACCCGCGCTCGTGCCGGTCGACTTGGACGCAGTGGACGAGGACCCGGAGGCGGGGGCCCCGACGGTGTCGCCGACCTTCGCCGAGATCGAGGCGACCGTTCCGTTCATCGTCGCGGTCAGGGTGGTTCCGGCCAGCGCCGCCTGGGCGTTGGTGAGGTTGGTCTGCGCGGTGGCGACCTGCTGCTGGGCCTGGGCGACGGCCGCGTCGTCGACCTTGGTGGTGGTGATGGTGGTGGTCTGCGGGGCGGGCACACTGCTCCCGCCCGCCCCGCGACCGCCGCCACCGCCCGAGGCCGCACCCGAGGGTGCGGGAGAGGGGGCGGAGGCCTGGGGCAGCGGCTCGGTGGTCGTCGTGGTGACCCCGGCCTGCGCCTTGGTGAGGTTGGCGTTGGCCGTGGTGAGGGCCGCCTGAGCGGCGTCCACCTGCTGCTGGGCCGCCGTGGTGTCGACGGTCGCCAGTATCTGCCCCTTCTTGACGGCATCCCCCACCGCGACCTTGACGGCCGTGAGCCGCCCGCCGGTGGTGAAGTCCTGGGCCGCGTCGGTCGGCGAGACCAGGGTGCCGGTTCCGGACACGGTGGCCAGGACCGTGCCCTTGGTAACGGTCGCGGTACGGGTGACGGGCTTGGCCGCAGCCGTGCCGCCGCTGCCGTTGACCGTGGCGTACGCCAGGGCCGCACCGCCCAGCAGGGCCACGCCGAGCGCGGAGTTGACGAGGACGGCACCTCGCCGCCGTGGGAGCACCTTCATGCCGGACAGCTTCGCCGGGCGCTCTTGCGGAGCCCTGGGCACGGGCTGGGAGAAGACTGACCGGCCGGATCCGGGCATTACGGACATATCACCTGCCCCGCACGAGCACCTTGGCCCGGGCGTGGCCAGCCGTTGGCCGAACTCCCAGCACCCTCCCAGCGATCCCCAGCCATCCGGCAGGGCGCCCTCACACGGCTGGCAGGGCGCCCTCACACGGCCGGGCCCGGAGACGCCGCAGGGGCGCACCCCTGTGGAGTGCGCCCCTGCGAACCGGAGAACCGGAGGACGTCAGCCGTTGATCTCCTTGCGGAAGGCCTCCGCCACCGACAGGAAGATCGAGTTGCCCTCGGTCTCCCCGATCGACACCCGCACACCCTCCGGGAACGGCCGGACGATCACGCCGGCCTCGGCGCAGGCCGCGGCGAAGTCCGCCGAGCGCTCGCCGAGCCAGAGCCAGACGAAGTTGGCCTGCGAGTCCGGGATCTCCCAGCCCTGGGCGCGCAGCCCGGCCACCACCCGGTTGCGCTCCTCGACCAGCGCCTCCACCCGCTCCAGCAGCGCCTGCTCCGAGCGCAGCGAGGCGACGGCGGCGTCCTGGGCGAGCTGGCTGACGCCGAACGGGACCGCGGTCTTGCGCAGCGCGTTCGCCACCGGCTCGTGCGCGATCGCGAAGCCGACCCGCAGGCCCGCCAGGCCGTACGCCTTGGAGAAGGTGCGCAGCACGCAGACGTTCGGGCGGTCGCGGTAGAGGTCGATGCCGTTGGGCACCTCGGGGTCGCGGATGAACTCGATGTACGCCTCGTCGACGACCACCAGGACGTCGCTCGGCACGGCGTCGATGAAGCGCTCCAGCTCTGCGCGGTGGATCACGTTGCCGGTGGGGTTGTTGGGGTTGCAGACGAAGATCAGCCGGGTGCTCGGCGTGATCGCGGCCAGCATCGCGTCCAGGTCGTGGTCGCCGCCCCCGGTGAGCGGCACCGGGACGGGCGTGGCACCGGCGACCTGGGTGATGATCGGATAGGCCTCGAAGGAGCGCCAGGCGAACATCACCTCGTCGCCCGGGCCGGCGGTGGCGAGGATCAGCGACTGGGCGACGCCGACCGAGCCGGTGCCGGTGGCGATGTGCTCGGCCGGGACGCCGAAGCGCGCGGCCAGCTCCGCGGTGAGCTCGCTGACGCCCATGTCGGGGTAGCGGTTGAACGAGCCGGCCGCCGCGACGGCCGCCTCCAGCACACCCGGAAGCGGGCTGCTGGGGTTCTCGTTCGAGGACAGCTTGTACGCGTCGGCGCCGGCCGGCTTGCCGGGCTTGTAGGTGGGGATGCCGTCCAGGGTCGGCCGCAGGCGCGGGCCCTGCGCTGACGTACCACTGCTCACGGTCGTACTCCTTCGTGTCTCTCCGGTCCGCCCGCCGTGCCACGGTCGGGATCACCGCCGTGCTCCGGGTTCTCGGAACGCGCCCGGACCACCCCGGTCGGGTGTCTTGCACGATACCGACCGGCCCTCACCCGTAGGAGTGAGATGCCCGGACGGGTTACAGGCGCAGATCAGCCATTCTGCCCGGTTCATACGGCACATGTCAGAGGTAAGACGGCTGGTTTCGGGCGGGTATCGAAGGGGCGCACCCCGGCTCACTCGTGGAGAAACGTATCTCCAAAGGCTCCCGATGCGCCGGTCACAGACCCTTGTCAGGAGCCATACGATCGGTCCGCCATGACAGCAGCAGCCAACCAGAGCGGTCGGCGTCCCACCACCTCACGGCGTCTGGAGCGGGCCGGCATCCGGGATGTGGCAGCAGCCGCCGGAGTGTCGATCACCACCGTCTCCGACGCGCTGAACGGAAAGGGCCGCCTGCCCGACGAGACCCGCAGCCGGGTGCGCGAGGTCGCCGAGCGCCTCGGCTACCGCCCCTCGGCGGCCGCCCGCACCCTGCGCACCGGACGGTCCGGCCTGATCGGGCTGACCGTCACGACCTACGGCGAAGAGCCCTTCACCTTCACCGAGTTCGCGTACTTCGCCGAGATGGCCCGGGCCGCCACCAGCGCCGCCCTGGGCCGCGGCTACGCGCTGGTGGTGCTGCCCGCCTCCTCCCGGCACGACGTCTGGGGCAACATCGCCCTGGACGGCACCGTGGTGATCGACCCGCCCGACCAGGACCCGCTGGTCAGCGAGCTGTACCGGTCCGGCGTCCCGGTGGTCAGCGACGGCAAGCCCGGCAACTGCCCGGTCACCGCCTGGGTCGACAACGACCACGAGGCCGCCGTGCTCGGCATCCTGGACCACCTCTCCGAGGCCGGCGCCCGCCGGATCGGCCTGCTCACCGGCACCAGCACCGACACCTACACCCGGCTCTCCACCGAGGCCTACCTCGGCTGGTGCGCCAAGGTCGGCCAGGAGCCGGTGTACGAGGCCTACCCGGCACACGACCCGGCAGCCGGCGCGGTCGCCGCCGACCGGCTGCTCGCCCGCCCGGACCGGCCGGACGCCGTCTACGGACTGTTCGACCCCAACGGCACCGACCTGCTCGCCGCCGCCCGCCGTTACGGCCTGCGGGTACCGGACGACCTGCTGCTGGTCTGCTGCAGCGAGAGCGACGTCTACGCGGCCACCGAACCGCCGATCACGACACTCTCGCTCAAGCCGCGCAAGATCGGCACCACCGTGGTCAACCTGCTCATCGATGCCATCGAGGGTGTCGACTCCGGGACGGGCGTGGACATCGCCCGGCTCTTCCCGCCGCGCTTCCGCACCGCCGGGACCGGCCCGCCACCGGGCACCCTGATGCCCACCGAGCTGATCGTCCGCGCCTCCTCCCAGCGGCGGAGTCCGCGCACCACCGTCAGCCCGCCCCGGCCCCCGGGCGAGGTCTAGCCCCCGCCCCCGAGCAAAGGTCCAGACCTTGCTCGAACCGGGCCGACACCCTGTCGAGGCGCTGACGAGACCATACCGAGCCGGGACAAAACGGACCCTGCGGGACCGCCCGGCTGACGCTCCGGAGGATTGGATACCCACCAGGTGACGACGGCGGGAGAGTGGTCTTCCTATGATGGGCGAATGACACCCGAGGACCGCTTCCCCGGACCTGAGCACCCCCACTCAGGCCCCCGCCACCAGCCGGACCTCGACGTGCTGCCGTACGGCACCTACTACGAACCGGAGCCCGCCGCGGGCTACCAGGGCACGCCGTACGAAGCGGAGACCTACAGCGGCTACGGCGGCGCGCGGTACCTGGAGCAGCACTGGGCGGACGGCCAGGGACACGGCCACACCGTGCACGCCCAGGGGCTCAGCACGGACCAAGCCCCGGTGTTCCCGCACCAGGGACAGAGCGGGTACGGCGGCGTCGACGCCTACGAGGAGCAGAGCGGCTACGAGGCACAGGGCGCCTACGAGGACCGGAGCGGCTACGACGACCGCGCCGGCTACGAGCCCACCCTCCCCGACCAGCCCTCCCCCGCCCTCCAGCTCCCCGGCCGCGACGACCCGCCGACCATCGAACTCGGCCCGCCGCTGCCCGACCCCTCCGCACCGACCTACCCGTACCCGGCCCCCGGCCCCGACGAGCCGCCGGGCCCGGTCTACGTCGTCGGCGACGTGCACGGCTACCTGGAGGAACTGCGCGCCGAGCTGCGCAACCAGGGCCTGATCGACGCCGACGGCCACTGGTCGGCCGGCCGGGCCCGGATCTGGTTCCTCGGCGACTTCACCGACCGCGGCCCGGACGGCATCGGCGTCATCGACCTGGTCATGCAACTCGCCGCCGAGGCCGCCGCGGCCGGCGGCTACTGCCGCGCCCTGATGGGCAATCACGAACTGCTCTTCCTCGGCGCCGCCAAGTACGGTGACGAGCCCGTCCAGTCCACCGCGGGCACCGCCTCCTTCCTCGCCGCCTGGCGGCTCAACGGCGGCCAGCAGACCGACCTGGACCGGCTGGAGGCGCACCACATCAGCTGGCTCTCCCGACTGCCCGCCATCGCGCTGGAGGACGGGCACCTGCTGCTGCACTCCGACACCACCGCCTACCTGGAGTACGGCGAGTCCATCCCCGACGTCAACGACGCGGTGCACAGCCTGCTCTCCGACGGCAGCGTGGACGAGTGGTGGGACTGCTTCCGCCGCTTCACCAAGCGCTTCGCCTTCCGCGGCGACGCCGGGCCGATGGCCGTCCACGAGCTGCTCGACACCTACGGCGGCACCCGGATCGTGCACGGGCACAGCCCGATCCCGTACCTCACCGGCGCGGTGCACGCCGACGACGGGCAGCCGCCGCACATCCCCGGGCCGTACGTGTACGCGGACGACCTGGCGGTGGCGATGGACGGCGGGGTCACCATGGAAGGGCGACTGCTGGTCGCCCGGCTGCCGATCTGACCATCCGACCGTCCGTCAACCGAGCTTTAGCGTCGAACAGTTGTTCCCGGCGCCCGGGCCGCCGAACGCGCGCGGCCCGGGGCGCGAAATTCCGGAAACCGACTGTCAGCACAGCCGCACCCGCCCCTACCATGAGGCACACCACACCCGGCCGCCCGTCCGGCGGCCAGCCTCCGCGCCCGTTTCGGCGTCCTGAGGGTCCCCGCGTCCTCGATGCGCGTCCTTCCTCGATGCCGATCGGGGTCCGCATGAACGGGGTCCCCATGTCCAACCCCCCGCCGCTGCTCGCCGATGACCGCCCGGAGTACGAGCGCCTCCTCGACGAAGCCCTGCGCGACCGCACCGTTCTCACCGCCCTGCGCGCCCCCGGCGCGCTCACCGCCGACCAGCTGCGCATCCGCGCGCTGCGCGACGCCGACGGCATCAACGCCGCGGCCGCCACCGAGTACGCCCACTACACCGCACTGCGCGAGAGCCTGCGCAGCACGCCCCCGCCGCCGCCCGGCACCGAGCCCTACGCCCCCGGCCTGCTCAGCCAGCTGCGCTCCGCCAACGGCGGCGCCGGGCTGTTCCCCGTCCTCACCGTGCTCACCCCGATCCTCGCCTGGACCGCCGCGCTGGTCCTGCTGCTGATCGGCTACCTGCTGCGCGCCGCCGACTCCAGGCTCACCCTCGCCCGCTCCCTGGTCACCGCCGGCTGGGTGGCGCTCGCCGCCGGGGTCGCCGCGATGGCCGTCGGCACCATCGGGCTGCTCCTCACCGCCATACGCGACGGCGCCGCCGCCGTCCCGCCCGGCACCGACCGGGAGCTGGCCGCCGAACTCGCCGCCGCCCGCGGCGAATGGCGCACCGCCCTGCGCGAGCGCGGGCTGCTGCCCTACCTGCACACCCACCTGCCCGCCGTCCCCGGCCGCCCCGCCCCCGGCTTCAGCAGCCCCGACTTCACCAGCCCCGGCTACACCCCGCCCGCCTTCACCAGCCCCGGACCGGACGGCCCCACCGGCCCCGAGGGACGCACCCCCCGGCCCGCCGCCTTCACCCCGCCCGACTTCACCGGGCCCGGCTACAGCCCGCCGTCCTTCACCGGACCGGACGACGTGGGCTGAGCCCGCCCGGACCGCACGACGCGGCCCGCACCGTCGGCGCCCGCACCGCCCCACCGTCCAACAGCCGTGCCGCCAGTGCCCGCCGGCCGTCGTCGAACGGCGCGGCACCGAGGACGACCGGCGCCGGCGCGGCCGACGGCAGTCCGTCCGGTTCCGCCTCCCCGCCCATCCCCCGCCAGGGGGACCCGGTTCACCCCGGCTGCGGACGCCCCGCACCCCGCCCTCCCGCGATCCTCGGACCAACGGCGGACGACCGGCGTCCGCCCCGGCCGGGAGGCAGAACCATGAACCTACGACTGCACGGGGCACCCGCCGAGGGCGTACCGCGCTGGGCGGTCCGCGCCGCCTACGCGATCTCCCTCCTGGTGCTCCCGTCCTGCCTCTGGCGGATCGGCGGCTTCATCCTCGACCTGCCGCTGCTCGAACACGGCCCGATCCCACCGGACCGGGACCCGGCCTCCTTGGACGGCTGGGCCTACATCCTCACGCTCAGCGTGCTCAGCGAGGCCCTGGCCCTGCTCTGCACCGGCCTGGTCTCCCGCTGGGGCGAGGTGTGGCCGCGCTGGATCCCCGCCCTACGCGGCCGCCGTATCCCGGTCCTCGCCGCCGTCATCCCGGCCGGCCTCGGCGCGACCGTCCTGATGGTCTTCCCGTACGCGATGGCGATGTTCGCCTGCGGCCTCACCATCCGAGGCGACCGTGGATTCGGCCTCGTCACCCACGGCTGGCAGACCGCCGCATTCTGGGTCAGCTACCTCCCCCTCGCCGCCTGGGGCCCGGTGCTCGCCGTCCTCACGGTGCACTACTACCGCCGCCGCAGGGCCGGTTGAGCACCTTCGGGTCCGCGCTCGGCCTGCCGGCAAGCTACCGAACGGCGCCGGCACCGGAGGCAGCACCGGCGGCCGCCACCTCGGCCGCGGCCCGGACGAACTCGCGGACGCGCGCGGTGGTGTTGCCCGGCCGCCAGACCAGGCCGCGTTCGATCGGCGGGGCGTCCTGGATCGGGACGTAGGCGAGGTCGGGGCGCGGGTAGTACTGGCGGCAGTGCTCGCCGACCGGGAGGACGCCCCGGCCCATGGCGACCAGGCTGAGCATCTCGGAGAAGGTCCCGCCGGACGGCCCCTCGGGGACGGGACGGCCGGACGGGGTTCGGTCAGGGGTGCGGTCGCGCTTGAACCCGATCGAGGTCACGGCCGGGTACTGCACCACCGGGTGGTCTGCGAGCACTTCGAGCGACACCGAGGCCTCGGCGGCCAGCGGGTGCCCGACCGGGACCGCCAGGGCGCGCCGCTCGGTGAGCAGGACCGGGCCGAGGACCATGCCGTCGAAGGGGTAGGAGGCGACCAGGACGTCGATCGAACCGTCCTCCAGGCTGGATCGGGAGTTGGAGAGCTGGACCTCCCGTACGTCCACCCGGCATTCGGGGTGCCGCTCACCGAACAGCGCGACCGCCTTGAGCAGCACCGGCGCCGTCCACTCCCCGAGGAACGCGACCCGCAGCTCGCCGGTCACCCCCCGGCTGGCGTCCACGGCCCGGCGCAGCGCCTCCTCCAACGCGGCCACCACCGGGGCGAGGTCCTCGGCCAACTGCCGCCCGACCGCGGTGAGTCGGACGGACCGGCTGGTGCGCTCGAACAGCTGCCCGCCGATCCGGCGCTCCAGCGTCTTGACCACCTGGCTGACCCGCCCGGTGGTGAGGCGCAGCCGCTCGGCGGTCCGTCCGAAGTGCAGTTCCTCGGTCAGCGCGAGGAAGACCTCGATCTCCAACCGTTCCAGCATGCCGCCACCCGCCCCGTCGTTGAACCCGAAATCGTTTAATCCGGCTCAACGATCGTACGGGGATCCGGCATTGATGATCACGCCCGCCCGGAGGATCGTTGAACCCGTCCACAGCGAACCCAGCACACCGGAGCCGATCACCATGCGCGTCGTCGCCCTCGACCACCTGGTCCTCAACGTCGCCGACATCGAGCGGTCCCTCGCCTTCTACTCCGGCCTCCTCGGCCTGGAGCCGGTGCGGGTCGACGAGTGGCGGGCGGGCAAGGTCTCGTTCCCGTCCGTCCGGGTCAGCCCCGAGACGATCATCGACCTGTTCCACCGCCCCCGGCACGAGTCCAACGTCGACCACATCTGCCTCACCGTGGAGCCCCTCGACTGGCAGGAGGTCGTCGACTCGGGCGTCTTCACCGTCCTCGACGGCCCCGGCCCCCGCTACGGCGCCCGCGGCACCGCCACCTCCCTCTACGTCCAGGACCCGGACGGCAACACCGTCGAACTCCGCTGGTACCCCCAGGACGCCACCGACTGAAAAGCCGCCCACCGACAGCCGCCCACCGACAAGGGTGCTGTCCCGGACTCACGGGGGAGGACCGGGACGGCACCCGACAGAGCGGCGGGGTCGGCCCGCCGGCGGCAGGTGGACCCGGCCGCCCCGGGCCTTGGACGCGGCCGGGGTCTCCGGTGCGGCGTCGAGGGTCAGTGCCGGGCCGCGAGGTGCTCGACCAGGCGGTCGAAGCTGGAGTTGAGGCCCGCTTCGGCCTCCGGGCCGCGGAACATCGCCGGCACGTCGGTCTGGTGCAGCACCACCCTCGTACGGCTGTCGCCGAGGTCGGTGAAGGTGAGGGTGGAGCGCATGCCCGTGCCCTCCACCGCCATCGCGAAGAACTCGCCGGGCCGGATGTCGGTGATCTCGGCCTTCAGGGGGTATCGGTCGCCGGTGGCATCGATGACCATGGTGCTGTCGTAGCGCCCGCCGACCTCCGGCTCGATGGTCACGGTCTCCAGCGGAACATGGGTGCCGACCGGGCCCCAGAAGCGGACGAACTGCTCGGGGTCGATGTAGGCCTGGAACGCCGCGGCCGGGGTGCCCGGCAGCTCACGGGTGATGGTCAGCTCGCCCAGGTTCTCGGTCATCTCGGTGTCTCCTCCGTGGTCGCGTTGTCGCTTTCACAGAGGTAGACCGGGACCGCGTGAAGAACTCATCGCTGTTCGCGGAGGTTTCTTCGACGAGTTTCCCGGGGCCGGTGCGCACGCGCCGCCGAGGGGCGGGGCACCGGGCATCGTCGCAACGGTTCCACCGCACGAGGGTGCCGCTCCGGGCACGTGGACCGACCCGGAACGGCACCCTCGGATGTCAGTCCGCCAGCGGCAGGTAGACCCGGCTGCCCTGGGCCTTGAACTCCTCGGACATGGCCTGCATGCCGGCCTCGGCGTCGGCGTCGAACTCGCTGGAGACCGCCGTCGAACCGTCGCCGTGCTCGTCGCGGATCTTCTGGGAGATCTTCATCGAGCAGAACTTCGGGCCGCACATCGAACAGAAGTGGGCCGTCTTGGCGGGTTCGGCGGGGAGGGTCTCGTCGTGGAAGTCGCGAGCGGTCTCCGGGTCGAGGGCCAGGTTGAACTGGTCCTCCCAGCGGAACTCGAAGCGGGCGTCGGAGAGGGCGTCGTCCCAGGCCTGGGCGCCGGGGTGGCCCTTGGCGAGGTCGGCGGCGTGGGCGGCGATCTTGTAAGTGATCACGCCGGTCTTGACGTCGTCCCGGTTGGGCAGGCCCAGGTGCTCCTTGGGCGTGACGTAGCAGAGCATCGCGGTGCCCCACCAGGCGATCATCGCGGCGCCGATGCCCGAGGTGATGTGGTCGTAGCCGGGGGCGACGTCGGTGGTGAGGGGGCCGAGGGTGTAGAACGGCGCCTCGTCGCAGATTTCCTTCTGGAGATCCATGTTCTCCTTGATCTTGTTCATCGGGACGTGACCCGGGCCCTCGATCATCACCTGGACGTCGCGCTCGCGGGCGATCCGGCCCAGCTCGCCGAGGGTCTGCAGCTCGGCGAACTGCGCCTCGTCGTTGGCGTCCGCGATCGAGCCGGGGCGCAGGCCGTCACCGAGCGAGAAGGTGACGTCGTAGGAGGCCAGGATGTCGCAGAGTTCCTCGAAGTTGGTGTAGAGGAAGTTCTCCTTGTGGTGCGCCAGGCACCACGCGGCCATGATCGAGCCGCCGCGCGAGACGATGCCGGTCTTGCGGCGCGCGGTGAGCGGGACGTACCGCAGCAGCACGCCGGCGTGGACGGTCATGTAGTCGACGCCCTGCTCGCACTGCTCGATGATGGTGTCCCGGTAGACCTCCCAGCTCAGGTCCTCGGCCCTGCCGTCGACCTTCTCCAGGGCCTGGTAGAGCGGCACGGTGCCGATCGGCACGGGGGAGTTGCGCAGGATCCACTCGCGGGTGGTGTGGATGTTGCGGCCGGTGGAGAGGTCCATGACGGTGTCGGCGCCCCAGCGGGTGGCCCAGGTCATCTTCTCCACCTCCTCCTCGATCGAGGAGGTGACGGCGGAGTTGCCGATGTTGGCGTTGATCTTCACCAGGAAGTTGGTGCCGATGATGGCCGGCTCCACCTCGGGGTGGTTCACGTTGACCGGGATGACGGCACGGCCGCGGGCCACCTCGTCGCGCACGAACTCGGGCTCCAGGCCCTCGCGCAGCGCCACGAACTCCATCTCCGGCGTCACCACGCCCCGCTTGGCGTAGGCAAGTTGGGTGACGGCAACGCCACCGCGACCGCGCAGCGGGCGGCGCGGGCGGCCGGGGAAGACCGCGTCCAGGTTGCGCAGGTTGCCGCCGCGCGGCGAGGTGTGCTTGATCCCGTCGTCCTCGGGGCGCGCCTCGCGGCCGTCGTACTCCTCGACGTCGCCGCGCTGGCGGATCCAGGGGTCGCGCAGGGCGGGCAGACCGCGCCGCACGTCGGGCTCGTACGACGGGTCGGTGTACGGGCCGGAGGTGTCGTACAGCGGCACGGTCCTGCCGTTGGTGAGCTGCACCTCGCGGTACGGCACCCGCAGGTCCGGGCGGGACCCGTCCCGGTAGGCCTTGCGCCAGGCCGGGGTGGGGTAGCCGGTGCGCTCGCTGCTGGGGGCGCCCTGGGCAGACTGCGGCTGTGCTTCGAACGTGGTCATCTGACCTCTACTCCCTACGCCGGCATTACCCGGTCAGGTTCCTGCGGTCGACGCAGCCGTCGGTCCGTCCGTCGACGTCCCGGTCAGCGCCCTCTCAGCCCGGTGCTCCGAGCTCCCGCGTCGCAGGCGGTGTTGCCTGCACATGACGCCCAACACGGTAGCGAGCCGATCGCCGCAGGTCCAGACGGCCTTCGGAGGGAAATCCGGCACCGCGGCCGGCGCGGCCCGGCCGGCGGCCGAAAAGGCCGAGGCCCGGCCCCCGCGGACGGGGTGCCGGGCCTCCGGAGGTGCTCCGCCGTGCTCCCCGGACGGGGCGGCGGAGCGGGTTCAGTGCTTCGCGGCCTTCTTCACCAGGATCACCACGGCCGCCGCGATGCCCACCACGACCAGCAGCTTGATCAGGATGCTCAGCAGGGCGCCGACCACACCGAAGACGAAGGCGATGATGTTCCAGGCCAGCACCAGGACCAGCACCGGGATGACGATGTTGCGCACCCAGGAGGGCAGCGACTTCCAGAGCTCAGCCATGTCGGTTCCTCTTCTCCCCTCGGGCCGGCTGCCGTCCGGTGCCGCATCCCGCTTGCTTTCGATGCTTCGATCGTACGGTGGCCGCAGCGCCGGAACGAGGCCCAACGGCCCGGAGAGAACCCCGAGATCACCCCGACCCCGACCCCCGGGACAACCCCCGAGAGGTCGGGGTCGGACACCCCCCGGACGGGGGTCAGACCGGCCAGCGCTCCCCGCGCCAGGCGGCGTCCCAGAACATCCACTCGTAGCGCGAGGTGGTCCTGAAGTGCTCGACC
This sequence comes from Kitasatospora sp. NPDC004669, assembly GCF_040609455.1. Taxonomy (NCBI): domain Bacteria; kingdom Bacillati; phylum Actinomycetota; class Actinomycetes; order Kitasatosporales; family Streptomycetaceae; genus Kitasatospora; species Kitasatospora sp. NPDC004669. Next base: position 322,830 of record NZ_JBEXKB010000001.1, on the reverse strand, counting down.
ACCTTGCGGCGTTCGGCCGTGGAGAGCTCCTCGCCGAGCCGGTCGGTGAGCGCCAGCACCCGGCGCACCACGGACTGGAAGGCCTCGTCGCCGTAGGTGGCGATCCACTTGGCGTACAGCGGGTCGGGAGAGCCCTGGGCGAGCAGCGCCTCGCCGACCCGGGCGTAGATCCAGTAGCAGGGCAGCACCGCGCCGAGCGCCTCGGCGAAGGACCCGCCGTAGACGGTGGCCAGCAGGTAGCTGGTGTAGGCCCGGGTGGTGGGCAGCACCGGTTCGGCGGCGGCCTCCTCGGCGGTGCCGCCGAAGGCGGTGAGGAACTCGGCGTGCATGCCCTGCTCGGCGGCCAGCGCGCCGACCGCGTCGTCGGCGAAGGCCCGGACGTCCTCCTCGCCGGGTGCCTTGGCGGCGCAGACGGCGAGAGCGCGGGCGTAGTCGCGCAGGTAGTGCGAGTCCTGGACGACGAAGTGGCGGAAGGCCTCGCGCGGCAGGGTGCCGTCGGTGAGGCCGCCGATGAAGGGGTGGGCGAGGATCTCGGCGTAGATCGGCTCGATCGACGCCCAGAGCTCGTCGGTGAGACTACGGGTCATACGAACGACCCTAGCCGCCCGGCGTCAGTCCTCCGGCGGGGAGAACACCACCAGCACCCGCAGCTCCTCGGTGATGTGGTGGAACGCGTGCGGGGTGCCGGCCGGGACGTACACCACGGTGCCGCGCGCGACGGTCGCGGTCTCGGCGCCGACGGTCAACTCGGCGCGGCCGCTGATCACCTGGTAGATCTCGTCCTGGTCGTGCGCGGTCTGCGGGTCGGTGTCGCCGGGGGAGAGCGCGTACAGCCCGGCGGACATCCGCGGTTCGCGCAGGAACCGCAGGTACGCGCCGTCGTTGGCCGCCCGCTCGGCGTCCAGTTCGTCCAGCCGGAACAGCTTCACCGCTGACGTCCTCCCTCGTCCGTCCACCGCGTGGACCAGCTGCATTCAACACCAACTCCTCGGGCAGGACCTTCCCCCCGGGCTGGGCGCCTGCCAGGCTTGGGCGGCATGAAGGGTTTCGTCATCAAAACACTGATCAACGCGGCGGCCATCTGGGTCGCCGCCTGGATCGTCAGCGGCATCCAGCTCGGCGAGGGCAAGGCCGACTGGCAGCACAAGGCCCTGACGGTGCTCGCCGTCGCCGTGGTCTTCGGTGTCATCAACTGGCTGATCAAGCCGGTGGTGAAGCTGTTCTCGCTCCCGCTGTTCATCCTCACGCTCGGCCTGATCACCTTCGTGATCAACGCCCTGATGCTGATGCTGACCTCCTGGGCGTCCACCAGGCTGTCGTTGGACTTCCACGTGGTCAACTTCGGCTCCGCGCTGGTCGGTTCGCTGATCATCAGCCTGGTCTCGTGGGGCCTGCACCTGGCCCTGGACGACGACTGAGCGGCGCCGTGCGCGGACGCGAAAGGGGCCCGTGCCCGGGTGCTGCACCCGGTACGGGCCTCTTCGTCTGCCCTTCTTCCGGTTCCTCCGGTCCTCGGGCGGCCGCCCGTGGGCCGCTCACCCCGCGTTCTCACACCCTCTGAGGATGTCCGCGAGCCGGGCGTCCAGCTCCCGCCCGATGATCTCCTGCCCCATCGGCACCAGCCGGTCGGTGCGCGCCAGGAAAGCGATCAGCGGCGCCGCCGAGGCGTGCAGCACGGCGTCCCCGCCGGGGGAGTGCAGCACGATGCGGACCTCGGCGGGTTCCCCGCCGACCGGGTGGATGTGCACGTCGCCCTCGCCGGACGGTTCGCCGAGGCCGTCGAGCAGCAGCTCGCGTGCGAAGACCCAGGTGACCGGTGCGTCGCCGGGCGGATGGAAGGTGAACCGGACCGCGTACGGATCACCGGGCTCGTACGCCAGGTCCGCCACGATGCTGAAGGACAGCTCGGGCGAGACCACGAGGTTCATCACCAGGTGCCCCTGGACTGTGCTGTGCTGCATGGCGCCAGTACCTGCTTTCGACGGTTTTATGCAAGCAATCCACGTGATCCATGGCGCACCCGGCCCCCGAGCCCGAGTCCCTCGCACAGGTCCGTGTCCGGTTCACACCCGGAATGGACATGTGGGGGGAAAGCTCCGGTTCGCCCGATGGCTGACCATTGGAGCACAGCGGAATCCCAAACGGACGCACCCGACCGGGTCGGCGTTTCGACCCCCTCCCGGTGCGGGAGACTCCCGCACAACGCTCCAGCCCCGGAGGTCGCCATGGGCCCCGACAACCGAACCCCGCCACCGCGCCCGGTCGTCAAGCGCACGGCCCGGGCGATCCTGCTGGAGCTGGACCCGGACGATCCGTACGGCCCGGCCTCGATCGTGCTGATCCGGCGGGTCCGGCCCGGGGCGCCGCATCCGTACTGGATCACCCCCGGCGGCGGGGTCGAGCGCGAGGACCGCACGGTGGTCGAGGCGCTGCACCGCGAGGTGGACGAGGAACTCGGCGGCAAGATCGTGGACGTGGTGCCCGCCTTCGTCGACACCATCAGCCACACACACCACGACGACGGCACCCTGCTGCACCCGCACGGGGTCAAGGTGCAGCACTTCTTCGCCTGCCGGCTGGCCTCGATGGACCTCAGCCGACGGCACGGGCCCGAGGTGTCGGACCCGAACGGCGAGTACGAGGTGGTCCGACTGCCGTTCACCCGCGAGGGCGTGACCTCGGTGAACGTCGTCCCGCCCAAGCTGCGGGCGTACCTGGCGGCCAACATCGAGGGCATCCGCGCGCTCCTCGCTCCCGACCTCGGCTGACCTTCAGCCCGCCGCCAGGTCGCCCACCAGGTCATGCCGGATCCGGTCGGCCGGCACGCCCGCGCGCAGCAGCGCCTCGACGCCGCGGCGGACCATCGCCGGCGGGCCGCTGAGCACCGCGTCCCGGCCGGCCCAGGAGCCGAACCGTCCCACCACCTCCGGCAGTTCACCGGTCAGCATGCCCTCGGCCGGGCCGGTGTCGGACAGCACCGGCCATACGGTCAGCCAGGGGTGGCGCGCGGCCAGCTCACGCAGCCCGTCCAGCTCGTACAACTCGGCGGCGCCGCGGGCGCCGTAGAACACCTCGACGCTGCGACCGGGCAGGCCGTACTCGGCCGCCTCCTCGACCAGGGCGCGGATCGGCGCGATACCGGTGCCGCCGCCGAGGCAGAGCAGGTCGGTGCCGGCGGCGTGGTCGACGGTCATCGCCCCGGACGCCGGGCCCAACCGCAGCACGTCCCCGGGGGCGGCCCGGTGCACCAGCGCGCTGCTCACCCAGCCCGCCTGAACGGCCTTGACGTGGAAGGTCAGCAGCCCGTCCGGGCGGGGCGCGGCGGCGAAGGAGTAGTGCCGCCAGACCCGCGGCCACCAGGGCGTCTCCAGGCTGCAGTACTGGCCGGCCCGGAACGGGTAGGCCTGGTCGGGACGGACGGTGATCACCGCGACGTCCCGGGTGCGGCGCTCGTGCCGGACCACCTCACCCTGCCACCAGGGCGGCGAGGTGCGGGCGGCCTGCTCGGCGGCCTCGATCATGATGGTGGAGATCAGCCGGTAGGCCCGGCGCCAGGCCAGCTCGGTGTCGGCGTCCCAGCGGCTGCCCGCGTACTTGGCCAGCGCCTGCACCAGGCACTCCCCCACCGGGGCGTAGTGGCCGGTCAGGGTGCCGTAGCGGCGGTGGCCGCAGCCGAGCGCGCTCAGCCGGGCGCGCAGCGCCACCGGGTCCTCGGCGCCGCGGGCGGCGGACAGCAGGGCGCGGAACAGCCGGTCCCGCTGGACGTCCATGGCGGCCGGGAAGAGCGAGCGGACCTCGGGGTGGTGCAGGAAGAGCAGCGCGTAGAAGTGTGCGGTGGCCCGGTCGGCGACCGGCTCGACCAGGGCGAGGCTGGTCCGGATCAGCTCGATGTCCCGTGCGGTCAGCGGGAGTTCCGGGAGTTCGGCGGCGACGCCGCCCTGGGCGGTGTCGCCCTGCACGACACTGGTCTGCACGGCGCTGCCCTGCACGGCACTGGTCTGCACGGCACTGGCCTGCACTGTGCTGGTCTGCACGGCGGCGGGCAGTTCGGCCGGGAGGTGTCGGGCGGGCGACCGAGTGGCCCAGGTGCCACTCCAACTGTCCTCGACCCCTGCCCAGTTGAGGCTGGGAGCGTCGGCGAACAGGGGCTGGAAGGCGGGGGCCGTGCCGGTGGTCGAGGGCGGCTCGGGGTAGCTCGGTGCGGGGATGGCCGGAGGCTGGGCCGGCGGATCGGGGATCACCAGGGGGACGGGCGCGGGGCTGACGACGGGCGCGGGGCTCGGCCGGGAGGCGTCCTCCAGCACCGGCGGCAGGACGGCCGTCGGCGCGTCCGCCGCCACCAGCGTCGGGAGGTCCGGCGGGTCCAGCGGCATCGGCGGCCGGACGGACCGCGCCTCGACCGGGGCCTCCGCCGCCACCGGTTCGGGCGACAGCTCGGGCAGGCCCGGAACGGAGGCGGCCCCCGCCGAGCCGTGCCCGGAGCGGATCAGGAGTGTTCTGCGGGACTTCACCGCTACGTTTCGAGTACCCAAGAGAATCGTTTCGCCTCCGGCCGGCCTGCGCCACCACCTGGCTTGTCTCTGCTGACGCCTAGGCAGCGTGGCACGCCCGAACTGCTCATCCGAAAAATCGCGCGAAGCCCGGACACCCGGCCCCGGAACGCGCTACTCTCGCTCGACCGGCGGTCGCCCTGAGTGCCGAGCAGCACACCCAGGGCGACCGCGCCCTGCTCAGACCGGCCCGCTCACAGCCGCCCGCTCACAGTTGCCGCAGCAGCATCCCCGGCTGCTCGACGCAGTCCGCGACGAAGCGCAGGAAACCGCCCGCCGTCCCGCCGTCGCAGACCCGATGGTCGAAGGTGAACGACAGCTGCGTCACCTCGCGGACCGCCAACTCCCCCCCGAACACCCAGGGTTTGGCCACGATCCGGCCGACCCCGAGCATCGCCGCCTCGGGGTGGTTGAGGATCGGGGTGGAGCCGTCCACACCGAACACCCCGTAGTTGTTCAACGTGAAGGTGCCGCCGGTCAGTTCGGCCGGGGTCAGCGAGCCCTTGCGCGCCGAATCGGTCAACCGGCCAAGCTCCTCGCCGAGTTGCTCGGTGCTGCGGATGTGCGCGTCGCGCACCACCGGCACCACCAGGCCGCGTTCACCCTGCGCGGCGAAGCCCAGGTGCACCGCCGAGTGCCGGATGATGCCCGAACCATCCTCCGTCACGCTGGAGTTGAGCTCGGGGAAGCGCGCCAACGCGACCGTGCAGATCCGGGCCAGCAGCGCCAGCACGCTCACCTTCGGCCCCGGCGTGGCGTTCAACTGCCGCCTCAGTGCCATCAGTTCGGTGGCGTCGGCGTCCACCCAGCAGGTCGCGGCGGGGATCTCCCGGTGGCTGCGGCTGAGCTTCTCGGCCACTGCCTTGCGCAGCCCGCGCAGCGGGACGACACCCTCCTGAACCGCGGTCGCGGCAGCGGGCACGGCAGGCGCCGCAGTGGCCACCTTGGCCGCGACCGCCCGTTCGACGTCCGCGCGCATGATCAGCCCGTCCGGACCGCTCCCGGTGAGCGCGGCCAGATCGACCCCCTGCTCCCGAGCCAGCCGCCGCACCAGCGGCGAGATCACCGACACCACGACCGGAGCGACCGGAGCGACCGGAGCGGCCGGAGCAGCGGGAGCAGCGGGAGCAGCCGGGGCAGCAGGAGCGATCGGAGCGGCCACAGCCGAAGCCACCCCCACCCGGCGCCGCCGCCCACCCTTGCTCTCGACGACCCCGTACCCCACCAGCGGCCGCTCGACTTCAGCGGTGGGAGCAGCGGCCGGAGCCTCGGGAACAGCCCCCTCCGCCGTCGCCCCCGCGACCGTCACCAGCGGAGCGCCCACGGCGATCTCCTCGCCGACCTCGCCGTACCGCGCGGTGACCACCCCGCCGTACGGGCAGGGCACCTCCACCACGGCTTTGGCCGTCTCCACCTCCACCACCGGCTGGTCGACGGCGATCACCTCGCCGACCTCGACCATCCAGCGCACCACCTCGGCCCCGGTGAGTCCCTCACCGAGGTCGGGCAGCCGGAACTCCCGTACGACGGGCATCATCCTCAGTCCTCCCACTGCAGCCGGGCGACCGCGTCCAGGATCCGGTCCACCCCGGGGAGGTGGTGGTGCTCCAGCATCGGCGGCGGGTACGGGATGTCGAAGCCGGTGACCCGCAGCACGGGCGCGGCCAGGTGGTGGAAGCAGCGCTCGGTGACCCGTGCGGCGATCTCCGCGCCGGTGCCGCCGAAGCCGCTCGCCTCGTGCACCACCACGGCCCGGCCGATCGAGCGCACCACCCGGGCGACCGTCTCGTCGTCGAAGGGCACCAGGGTGCGCAGGTCCAGCACCGCGAGGTCCCAGCCCTCGGCCTTCGCCGCCTCGGCCGCCTCCAGGCAGACCGGCAGCGAGGGGCCGTAGGTGATCAGTACGGCAGAGGTGCCGGTGCGCCGCAGCACGGCCCGGCCGATCGGCTCGACCGGTGCGGTCGGGTCGAACTCGGCCTTGCCCCAGTAGAGCCGCTTGGGCTCCAGGAAGACCACCGGGTCGTCGGAGGCGATCGAGGCGCGCAGCAGCCCGTAGGCGTCCGCCACCGTCCCCGGGGTGACCACGTGCAGGCCCGGGGTGCTGGTGTAGTACGCCTCGGAGGCGTCGCTGTGGTGCTCGACGCCGCCGATGCCGCCGCCGTACGGGATGCGCACGGTGATCGGCAGCGGCAGCTTGCCCGCCGTGCGGTTGCGCATCTTGGCGACGTGCGAGAACAGCTGTTCCAGCGCCGGGTAGGCGAAGGCGTCGAACTGCATCTCGACCACCGGGCGCAGCCCGTACATCGCCATGCCGATCGCGGTGCCGAGGATGCCGGCCTCGGCCAGCGGGGTGTCCAGGCAGCGCTCGGGGCCGAACTCTGCGGTCAGCCCGTCGGTGATCCGGAAGACGCCGCCGAGCCGGCCGACGTCCTCGCCGAGCACGTGCACCGTCGGGTCCTCGCGCATGGCGTCCCGCAGCGCGGAGTTGAGCGCCTGGGCCATGCTGGCCGTGCGCGCGGAAACACTGGAGGTGTGCCGCGAAGCGGCTCCGCCAAGGGTGGGGGTGGGGGACGGGTGGGACATTACTGCTGCACCTCGGCCTCGGCGGCCAGCTCGGCGGACAACTGGGCGGCCTGCTCCCGCAGTTGCGGGGTCGGCTCGGCGTAGACGTGGGCGAACAGCGCCATCGGGTCGAGCTCCGGGTCGGCGTGGAACTCGGCCCGCATCCGGGCCGCCAGCGCCTCCGCCTCGTCCGCCGCCTCCTGCACCAACCGGTCGTCCAGAACGTCGAGTTCGCGCAGTGCGCGCTCCATCAGCAGGATCGGGTCGTGCTCCCGCCAGGCGTCCACCTCGGGCTCGGTGCGGTAGCGGGTGGCGTCGTCGGCGTTGGTGTGGGCCTCGATCCGGTAGGTCAGCGCCTCGATCAGGGTCGGGCCCTCGCCGCTGCGGGCCCGCTCGACCGCCTCGGTGAGCACGGAGTGCAGCGCGGGCGCGTCGTTGCCGTCCACCAGCCGGCCCGGCATGCCGTAGCCGACGGCCTTGTGGGCCAGGCTGGGCGCGGCGGACTGCGCGCTGAGCGGGACGGAGATGGCGTAGCCGTTGTTCTGCACCAGGAAGACCACCGGGGCCCGGAGCACGGCCGCGAAGTTCAGCGCCTCGTGGAAGTCGCCCTCGCTGGTGCCGCCGTCGCCGAGCATGGCCATCGCGACCACCGGCTCGCCGCGCAGCCGGGCGGCGTGCGCCAGCCCGACCGCGTGCGGGGCCTGGGTGCCGAGCGGGGTGCAGAGCGGGGCGGTGCGGCTGGCGCGCGGGTCGTAGCCGGTGTGGGCGTTGCCGCGCAGCAGGGTCAGCGCCTCCAGCGGGTCGACACCCCGGGATACCACCGCGAGGGTGTCGCGGTAGCTGGGGAAGAGCCAGTCGCGTTCGCCGAGCACCAGCGCGGCGGCGACCTGGCAGGCCTCCTGGCCGGTGGAGGCGGGGTAGACGGCGAGTCGGCCCTGTTTGGTGAGGGTGGTGGCCTGCTGGTTGTAGCGGCGGCCGACCACCAGGCGGCGGTAGAGCTCGCGCAGCAGCGCCGGGTCGTACTTCTCCAGCGCGGGGGTGCCGAGCACCCGGACGGGGGAGACGTCCGGGAGAAGGGGGGCCGGATCGGTGCGGGGGGCGGTGGCCCCGGGCAGCCAGCCGGGCACCGCCGTGTGGTGTCTGTGGTCGAGAACGGTCATCTCGGGGCACCTCCATGGGTGGCGGGGGCTCCCTACCGATTGTTCGGTCGTCTGTTCATCTTGACCAGAAGCGTGACAAGGTGGTGGACATTCGGCCTGTACGGCGGTCGACTGGTGGCAGTGCGTCCAATCGGTGAGGGTGGGGGGTCATGTCGGCTGAACAGATGTCCAGACTCGACCGGGTCGACCGGTCGATCCTGCGGCTGCTGCAGCAGGACGGTCGCGCCTCGATCCGCTCGGTGGCCGAGCGGGTCCACGTGTCCCGGGCCAATGCGTACGCCCGGATCTCCAGGATGGTCGAGGACGGCATCATTCGCGGCTTCACCGCCAGGGTCGACCACGAACGGGCCGGTCAGGGCGCGTCCGCGTACATCACCCTGAAGATCGTCCAGAATTCCTGGCGCACCGTACGCGAGCAGCTGCTGGCGCTGCCCGGGGTCGCCCACATCGCGCTGGTCGGCGGCGACTTCGACGTCCTGCTGCTGGTGCACACCGCGGACAACCACGCCCTGCGGGAGCTGGTGCTCAACCGGATCCAGTCCATCCCACAGGTGCTCGGTACACGAACCATGCTGGTGTTCGAGGAGACCGACCAGGTGCCTCCGGATTAGGCGCCCTTCGCCTCCGGGGCGCTCTCAGGGCGCGCGAGCCGTCAGGTGCGCGCCCGCAGCCCGTCGAAGGCCAGGTGCACCACCGCGTCCCCGACCCCGTCGGCGGCCTTCAGCCCCGGCCGATACCACTCCACGATCGAGTTGATCATCCCGAACAGCAGCCGGGTGGCCAGCCGGGGCTCCACGTCCGCGCGCAGCGAGCCGTCCGCGACGGCCGCCCGCAGCAGCTCGGCGACCTGGTGGTCGAAGTCCCGCCGGCGCTCCAGCGCCCACTGCTCGGTGGCCGTGTTGCCGCGCACCCGCAGCAGCAGCGTCACGTACGGCAGCTCCTCCAGCAGCACCTCGGCGGTGCGCCGCACCACGTGCTCCAGCCGCTTCACCGCAGGGCCCTCGACCGCGGCCGGCTCGGCCAGGATCGCGAACAACCCGTCCAGCGCCCGCCCGACGGCCAGCCGCAGCAGCTCCTCCTTGCCGCGGACGTGGTGGTAGATGGAGGACTTGGAGATCCCGGCCGCCCGGGACAGGTCCTCCATCGAGGTGCCGTCGTAGCCGCGCTCGTTGAACACGTCGACGGTCACCGCGAGCAGCGACTCGACGGTGTAGGCGGTGCGCGTGGTGTGATCGGCCATCCTCCGAGTATCCCCGGCCGCCTCGGGCCGCACGCGGTCGGGTCGGCCGGTCCGTGCCGGAACGCTCGGTCCGTACCGGACCCGGCGTCGCCACGCGGGCGGGAGTTCGCGAACCGCCTAGAATTCGGCGGACGATCGTCCACGTCCAGCAGGCTGGGGTCCACCGCTGATGAACGCAATACCGGCAGTCTCCTCCGACGTGCCCGAACAGGGCAGCGAGGAGCCGGAGGGCGTCCCGAGCACCTGGCAGGACCGCGCACGCGCGCTGGTGGTCCGGTTCGGCCCGGCCGTGTGGTGCTACGCGGTGCTGAAGCTGATCGGCTTCACCGTGTTCATGAAGCTGCTCTCCTTCGCCGGCGACTACGCCAAGAAGCCGGCCCGGTTCGGCGGCGGCGCCAACACCTGGGACGTGCTGGCCAGCTGGGACGGCTGGTGGTACCAGCAGGTCGCGCAGTTCGGCTACCACCCGGCGCTGATCCCGGTCCCGGGCGGACAGCCCGGCTTCACCATCGAGCAGAACTCGGCCGCCTTCTTCCCGCTCTACCCGGGCCTGATGCGGTTGACCTCGGACGTCACCGGGCTCGGCCTGTACGGCGCCGGGATGCTGGTCTCGGTGGTGGCCTCGCTGTTCGCCGCCGCCGGGATCTACGCGGTGGTGGAGAAGACGTCCGGCCCCCGGGCGGGCGTGATCGCAGCCGGGATCTGGGCGATCGCCCCGGGCTCGGGCGCCGAGTGGGCGCTCTACTCGGACTCCCTGTTCGTCGCGCTGGCCGCCTGGGCCTGCTACTTCACGATGACCAAGCAGTGGGTCACGGCAGGGGCGATCACCCTGGTCGCCGGGCTCAACCGGCCGACCTCGGCGGCGCTGATCGGCGCGGTCGGCCTGGCCGCGCTGGTGGAGCTGTACCGGCGGGAGAGCGGCGTGCTGCGCCCGCTGGCGGCGATGGCGCTGGCCCCGGTCGGCCTGCTCGGATACGTGGCCTGGGTGGGCTGGCGGACCGGCGATTGGGGCGGCTACTTCCGGCTGCAGCACGACGCCTGGCTGCACTACTTCGACTGGGGCCAGGGCACCTGGCACTCGATCCGCGGGGTGCTGCTGGGCCGCAGCGACTACCCCTTCGCCTTCCCGGTGCCGGACCTGCTGGCCACCCTGATCGTGTTCAGCCTGCCGGTGCTGATCGTGCTGCTGGTCCGGCTGCGCCCGCCGCTGGTGCTGACCGCCTACACGCTGGCCACGATCGTGTCGGTGCTCGGGAGCCTGGGCATCTTCGGCAACGTCTCGCGGTACCTGCTGCCGGCGTTCCCGCTGTTCATCGCGCTCGCGGTGGGGATGCGCAAGCTCAGCTGGCCGGTGCTGGCCGCGGTGCTGGGCACCGGTGCGGTCGCCTCGGGCTGGTACGCCGGGTACGTGATCTTCGAGCTGGGCGTGCCGTAACCCCCGCGTTCCGCAACCCCCACGGGGGCGCGTCCGGCGAGGACGCGCCCCCGTGTTTTTTTGCCGCAATACGATCCCTGCACCCTCTTGAGCCGACCGATCGTTCGGTTACTCTGTGACGTGTCCCGTCCTCCCCTCTGAGGAGCGCACAGATGTCCGCAGCGGTCACCCACCCCCTCGTCAGCGAACTGGTCGAGCGCCACCAGGCCACCCTGGACGCCGCGCTCGCCGCCGCCGCGAAGCGCGACTACTGGTCCGCATACCCCGAGTTCCCGAAGGCCTACGGCGAGAGCGGCCCGGCCGACGGCAAGGCCGCCTTCGACGCCCTGCTCGGCAAGCCGTTCACCCTCGACGGCCACCCCACCGACGGCGACCAGGTCGGCGGCGAGGCCTCCCCGTACGGCATCGAGCTGGGCATCACCTACCCGCACGCCGACCCGGACGCGCTGATCGCCGCGATGAGCACCGCCCGGCCCGGCTGGGCCGCCGCCTCCCCGCTGGAGCGCGCCGCCGTCTGCCTGGAGATCCTGCACCGGATCAACGCCCGCTCCCACGAGTTCGCCCAGGCCGTCATGCACACCACCGGCCAGGCCTACGGCATGGCCTTCCAGGCCGGCGGCCCGCACGCCCAGGACCGCGGCCTGGAGGCCGTCACCTACGCGTACGCCGAGCAGACCCGGCTGCCCCGGCAGGCCGGCTGGACCAAGCCGCAGGGCAAGCGCGAGCCGCTGGTGATGACCAAGGAGTTCACCGTCGTCCCGCGCGGCCTCGCGCTGCTGATCGGCTGCAACACCTTCCCCACCTGGAACGGCTACCCGGGCCTGTTCGCCTCGCTGGCCACCGGCAACCCGGTGCTGGTCAAGCCGCACCCGCGGGCCGTGCTGCCGCTCGCGCTGACCGTCGCGATCGCCCGCGAGGTGCTCGCCGAGGCCGGTTTCGACCCCAACCTGGTCTGCCTGGCCGCCGAGCACGAGGGCGGCACCGTCGCCCAGGGCCTCGCCGTGCGGCCCGAGATCAAGATGATCGACTACACCGGCTCGACCACCTTCGGCGACTGGCTGGAGGAGCACGCCAAGCAGGCGCAGGTCTACACCGAGAAGGCCGGTGTCAACGCGGTGGTGATCGACTCCACCGACGACTACAAGGGCATGCTCGGCAACCTGGCCTTCGCGCTCTCGCTCTACAGCGGCCAGATGTGCACCACCCCGCAGAACCTGCTGATCCCGCGCGGCGGCATCAGCACCGACCAGGGCGACAAGTCCTTCGACCAGGTGGTCGCCGACCTCGCCACCGCCATCGAGGGCCTGCTCTCCGACGACGCCCGCGCCGCCGCCATCCTCGGCGCCGTGGTCAACCCGGGCGTGCTGCAGCGCTCGGCCGCCGCGGCCGGCGGCGAGTACGGCGAACTCGCCCTCGCCCCGCGCGCGGTGACCTCGCCCGACTTCCCCGGCGCGACCGTGCGCACCCCGGCGCTGGTCAAGCTCAACGCCGACAAGCCGGACGACCGCTCGGTGTTCCGCAGCGAGTGCTTCGGCCCGGTCTCCTTCGCCGTCGCCGTCGAGTCCACCCCCGCCGCCGTGGAGCTGCTGCGCACCACCGTCCGGGAGAAGGGCGCGATGACGGCCTCCGGCTACACCACCTCGCCCGAGGTGGAGGCCCTGCTGGTCGAGGCGGCGCTGGACTCCGGCGTCTCCCTCTCGCTCAACCTCACCGGCGGCGTCTACCCCAACCAGACCGCCGCCTTCTCCGACCTGCACGGCACCGGCGCCAACCCGGCCGCCAACTCGGCCTACTGCGACGGCGCCTTCGTCGCCAACCGGTTCCGCACGGTGGAGATCCGCCGGCACAGCTGAGGCACCCCCCGCGCGTCCCGGTCCCCCGGTGGTCATCGGCCACCGGGGGACCGGCGGTTCACAGCTCCCGTGCGGCCCGCGATGATGGAGGCTGGGAGAACGCCTGGAACGGCGTCCAACCGCCCTCCGAACAACGGGAGCTGATACATGGCCGTGAAGCCGACGACCGAAACCGACGTCATCATCGTCGGCGCCGGACCGACCGGACTGCTGCTGGCCGGCGACCTCGCCGCCGCCGGAGTCGGCGTCACCGTCCTGGAGAAGCGCACCGCCGAGTCCAACCTCACCCGGGCCTTCGCCGTGCACGCCCGCAGCCTGGAGCTGCTGGACGCCCGGGGCCTGGCCGACGAACTCATCGCCACCGGCCGCCCGCTCGGCTCGCTGAGGATGTTCAACCGCGCCGTGATCGACCTCAGCGCGATGCCCACCCGGTTCCCGTTCGTCCTGATCACCCCGCAGTACAACGTCGAACGGCTGCTCCAGGAGCGCGCCGAGAAGGCCGGCGCCGTGATCGTGCGCGGCGCCGAGGTCACCGGCCTGCGCCAGGACGCCGAGGGCGTCACCCTGGAGACCCGCGACGGGCAGGCCCACCGCGCCCGGTACGCGGTCGGCACCGACGGCGTCCGCTCCGCCGTCCGCGACCTGCTCGGCATCCCCTTCCCCGGCGAGGCGGTGGTCGACTCCGTGCTGCTCGCCGACGTCCGGCTGGAGCGCGAGCCCGCCGACGCGATCGCCGTCGGCGCCAACAAGAGCGGCTTCTCCTTCGTCGTCCCGTTCGGCGACGGCTGGTACCGGGTCATCGCCTGGGACCGCAACGAGCACTGGACCGACGGCGCCACCCCCACGCCCGAGCAGCTCACCGCGATCGTGCTGGCCACCCAGGGCGAGGACTACGGCCTGCACGACGTACGGTGGAGCTCCACCTTCCACAGCGACGAGCGCCAGGCCCCCAACTACCGCTCCGGCCGCGTCTTCCTGGCCGGCGACGCCGCCCACTGCCACTCCCCGGCCGGCGGCCAGGGCATGAACACCGGCCTCCAGGACGCCGCCAACCTCTCCTGGAAGCTCGCCGCCACCCTCCGGGGCCGGGCCGCCGACGCGCTGCTGGACACGTACCAGACCGAGCGGCACCCGGTCGGCAGGATGGTGCTGCGCACCTCCGGCGCGCTGATCCGGATCGCGCTCGCCGAGTCCGCCCCCACCCGCGCCCTGCGCAGCGCGCTCACCGCGCTCGGCGGCCATCTCGACCTGATCAGCGATCGCGGTGCCCGGATGGTCGCCGGCATCGAGATCTCGTACCCGGCGCCCAAGGGCGCCCACCCGCAGGTCGGCAAGCGCGTCCCGGACCTGCGGCTGACCGCGCTGAGCAAGCCCGAGGAGGGCGCCCCGGCCGGCCCCGAGCGGCTCTACGAGGCGCTGCGTGCCGGGCGGTTCGTGCTGGTCAGCAATGACGAGCTGACCGCCGCCGAGCCCTGGGCGGACCGGATGGTCTCCGCCGCCCCGGCCGACCCGCACGGCAAGCTGGCCGACACCGTCCTGCTGATCCGCCCGGACGGCTACGTCGCCTGGGCCGCCGTCGACCCCGGCCAGGGCGAGCTCACCGAGGCCCTGACCAGCTGGCTGGGCGCCGCCTGACCAGCGGTCGGCGGGTGCGGCACCTCGCCGCACCCGCCGACCATTTGTTCGGTCGTCCGTTAACCCCGCGCCTTCACGTAGTGCCGCGCCGCCTTCGCCCGATTCCCGCAGACGGCCATCCGGCACCAGCGCCGGCGGCCGTTCTGCGAGGCGTCGAAGAAATGCAGAATGCACGCCTCGTGTGCGCACTGCTTCACCCGGTGTGCCCCCTGCCCGAGCAGGGTGAGGAAGTCGTCCGCCGCCAGCCAGGGCGCCAGCCACTCCGGCCGGTCGGCCTCCACCAGGTCCGCGGCCCCGCCCGCTCCGGCCGTCCGCCGGATCCGCCCGTGCGCCAGCACCGCGTCCAGCCCGCCGCGCGCCCGTACGCTCAACTCGCCCCGCTCACGGGCCTCCTGGGCGGCCAGCCCGATCACCTCGCGAGCCTCCCGGATCGCCGCCAGCCCGGCCTCGTCGGCCGCGCAGCGCCCGTTCAACCCGTTCGAGGAGAGCCAGATCCCGTACTCCTCGACGCCGGTGAGCAGATCGTTGACGGGCGTGCCGGCCCAGCGCGTGTTGAGCAGGTCGAGCGCGAGCGGCTCGCCGGTCAGCGGTCGGGGGTCCCTCGGGTCTGCCGTCACGTCAGTCGTCCCTCTCCCTCGGCTCCGCCCGATTCTACGTCCGCGTCCCGCACCGTGAATTGGTATGGACCAGCAGCGGAATTCCGGCCATTCACTGTATGGAATCACCGGCCTTCCGGGGCTCCACAGTTGACTGTTTTTTAGCAACGAATTGCTTGGTCATGGGACATCTCGCGCATCTGTTCTGTCATGTTCTAGCCAGCGTTCTCACCCCGGAACGCCTGGCCCCTTGCCGGCCCCCACAGCCGGCCCGAGGAGGATCCGTTGCGCCCCCGCACTCTCGCACTCGCTGCGGCGATAGCCGTCCTGCCGCTGACCGCCGTCTCGCTCGGCGTCTCCACCGCGCAGGCCGCCCCCACCCCGCACGCCACCCCGCGCGTCGCCCTGCCGAACACCGTGAACCCGGCGGTGGCCCACTCGGAGAAGAAGGGTGACGTCCCGGCCGAGCAGCAGATCTCGGTGGCCGTCAGCCTCAAGCTGCGCAACGCCGACGCCCTGGACCGCTTCCTCACCGCGGTCACCACGCCCGGCTCGCCGCAGTTCGGCAAGTACCTGACGCCGGAGCAGTTCACCGCGCAGTTCGGCCCGACCCAGCAGGACGTCGACCAGGTCAAGGCGTACCTGGCCGCACAGGGCCTGACCGTCGCAGACGTGAGCGCCAACCGCCAGGTGGTCACCGCCCACGGCACCACCGCGCAGATCTCGCAGGCCTTCGGCACCCACGAGAGCTCCTACGTGGACCCGCAGCTGCAGCGCGCGTTCTTCGCCAACGACGCCGCCGCCTCGATCCCCGCCGACCTGGCCTCCGTGGTCCAGGGCGTGAGCGGCCTGGACAACCACGCGGTGCGCAAGAACCGCATCGCCAAGCCGAACTCGGTCACCCCGAACGCCGCCACCTCCACCCCGAGCGGCCTGAGCCCGGCCCAGTACGACGGCGCCTACAACCTGAACAAGACCGGCGCCGACGGCACCGGCACGACGGTCGCCCTCTGGGAGTTCGACGGCTACAAGTCCTCGGACCTGACCACCTACGACTCGCAGTACGGCCTGACCGGCCCGGCCGTCTCCACGGTCTCGGTGGACGGCGCCAACTACGACTCCGCGCCCGGCCAGGGCATGGGCGAGGTCGAGCTGGACAGCGAGATCGTCCGCGGCGCGGCCCCCAAGGCCACCCAGCTGATCTACGAGGCGCCCAACAGCGACCAGGGCGAGATCGACATGGCCAACAAGATCGTGGCCGACAACAAGGCCTCGGTCATCTCGATCTCCTGGGGCTCCTGCGAGCCGGACACCACCGCCGCCTCGATGACCGCCGTCGACAACGCCTTCAAGCAGGCCGCCGCCCAGGGCATCTCGATCTTCTCCGCCTCCGGCGACGACGGCTCGCGCGACTGCACCCGCTCCACCAGCGGCTCGACCGTCAAGGCCGTCGACTTCCCGGCGTCCAGCCCGCACCAGACCGGTGTCGGCGGCACCAACCTCAAGGTCACCAGCGGCAACGCCTACTCCTCGGAGAGCGCCTGGAGCACCGCCGGCGGCGGCGTCTCCACCGTGTTCAGCAAGCCGAGCTGGCAGACCGGCACCGGCGTCAACGGCACCATGCGCACCGTCCCGGACGTCGCCTCCAACGCCGACCCGCAGAGCGGCTTCGCGATCTACACCGGCGGCGCCTGGCAGGTCTACGGCGGCACCAGCGCGGCCGCGCCGCTGTGGTCCGGCTACGCCGCCCAGTTCAACCAGAAGGCCAAGGCCGCCGGGCAGCCGGTCCTCGGCGAGGCGAGCCCGCGGCTGTACGCGGTCGCGAACAGCAGCAGCTACGGCAGCACCTTCCACGACGTGACCACCGGCGCCAACCAGGACTTCTCCGCCAAGGCCGGCTACGACCAGGTCACCGGCTGGGGCTCCCCGGTCGCCGACGCCCTGACCACCGCCCTGCTCGGCGGCGGCGGCACCACCCCGCCGCCCACCGGCGGCTGCACCGCCGCCCAGCTGATCGGCAACGGCGGCTTCGAGACCGGCACCGCCGCCCCGTGGACCACCTCCTCGGGCGTCATCGACAACAGCAGCTCGCAGCCGGCCCACTCGGGCAGCTGGAAGGCCTGGCTGGACGGCTACGGCACCACCCACACCGACACCCTGTCGCAGACCGTCTCGGTCCCGACCGGCTGCGCCTCCGCGACCCTCACCTTCTGGCTGCACATCGACACCGCGGAGACCGGCAGCACCGCGTACGACACGCTGACCCTGCAGGGCAACAGCACCACGCTGAAGACCTGGTCCAACGTGGACGCGGCCTCCGGCTACGTCCAGCAGACGGTGGACCTGACCTCCTTCGCCGGCCAGACCGTGACCCTCAAGTTCACCGGCACCGAGGACGGCTCCAACCAGACCAGCTTCGTGATCGACGACGTCGCGCTGAACGTCAAGTGATCACCGGCCGGTAGCTCCACCGAGCAGCACCACCGAGACCCCCGCCGGGGCGGCGCCGAAAGGGCCCGCCCCGGCGGTGTCCGTTTCCGTCATGATCGGTGCCTTCCCCCGTTCAGGGTTCCGGCTGTGTTTCCGGACTGTTTCAAGATCGCTAACCATCCGGTTCACCTGTCGTGACCACTGTCATACGCGCGACTGATGACGTAGCCTCTCGACCGTGCATAGGGTTCCCCAAAGCTCGGTGAAGCCGCTGGCGGCGCGCCCCGGCGCCGGCCCGGTGCCACCGAACTCACCTGGTGGGGAGGGTCACCGCATGGCCGCACAGCAACCTCAGGACGCCGCGCGGCTGCGGCTGGTCGGATCGCGTACGGAGCGTACCGACCCGCCCGCGCCTGCGCCTGCGCCCGCGCCCGCGCCGTCCGCCGGACGCCCCTCCCCGGCCGGCGGCTTCGCGGACGCCCTGCACCTGGCCATCGAGGCCAGCGGCCTCAGCCTGGACCGGATCCGGGCGGCGCTCGCCCAACGCGGCGTCAGGGTCAGCGTGACGACCCTCAGTTACTGGCGCCGCGGCCGCAGCCAGCCCGAGCGAGCCAGCTCGCTGCGCGCCGTCCACCTGCTGGAGGAGCTGCTCGGCCTGCCGCACAGCTCGCTCTCCTCGCTGCTCGGCCCGCCACGCCCGCGCGGCCGCTGGGCCGCCGCCGCCAGCGCCAGCCACCTGGGGCTGGAGGACGTCTGGCCGGGCGAGCAGGAGATCGCCGCGATCTTCTCCGAGCTGGACGCCCCGCCCGCCGGCGAGCTGGAGCGGCTCAGCATCCACGACTCGTACTACGTGGACGCCGAGCGGCGCGCCAACCTGCTCCGGATGCGCCAGGTGGTGCGCGCCACGGTCGGCGGCGTCGGCCGCTGCCTGGTGGTGCACAAGGCCGACGAGGAGGCCACCGGCTGCCCGGAGATCACCTCGGTGCGGCACGGCCGGCTCGGCCGGGTCCGCCGCCGCCCGGAGGTCGGGCTGACCGTCGCCGAGCTGATGCTGGACCGCCCGCTCGGGCTCGGCGACAGCACGGTCTTCGAGTACGAGGTGGAGATCCCGCCCGGCGGCCCGACCATGGAGTACAGCCGCCGCTTCGCCACCCAGGTGCGCGAGTACGTGCTCCAGGTCCACTTCGACCCGGCTGCCGTCCCGGCGCACTGCGAGCGCTACGACCGCGAGCCGGGCGCCGACGTCGACCACCGTCGTGAGCAGCTGTGGATCGGCGCCTCGGCGAGCGCCCACGTCCTGGCCCCGGACCAGCAGCCGGGCCACATCGGCATCCGCTGGGAGTGGGCCTAGCCCCTCCCGCCCAGAGGCCCCGTCGGACCGTCATCGGTCCGACGGGGCTTTCGCGTTCCCACCCCCGAAAACCTAACCCCTAAAAGCGCAGGTAGTGGTTGACGCTCCATCACCTAACTCCTAGTCTCATGAGTACCGGTTAGGCAGGAGCCTCGCCGGACCGCCCCAGCCTCCGGGAGTGACCAGGCATGTCCAGCACCACCCTGCTCCGCACCCTGCAGACCGGCCACGTGGGCCTGAACGTCACCGACCTGGCCCGCTCGATCGACTTCTACCGCGCCGTCCTCGGCCTCCAGATCGCCCACGAGAGCACCGACCCCGAGCGCCGCTACGCGCTGCTCGGCCGCGACGGCCGCCTGGTGGTCACCCTCTGGCAGCAGAGCGCCGGCGCCTTCTCCACCGCGACCCCCGGCCTGCACCACCTCTCCTTCGAGGTCGAGAGCCTGGACGAGGTCCGCGCCACCGAGCAGCTGCTGCGCGAGCTGGGAGCCGAGTTCGCCTACGACGGCGTCGTCCCGCACGGCGAGGGCTCGGCCTCCGGCGGCATCTTCTTCTCCGACCCGGACGGCATCCGGCTGGAGATCTACACCCGCACCGGAGTGGACCAGACCGACGCCGAGGCGCCCACCACCGGCGCCCCGACCTGCGGCTTCTTCTAAGCCGAAGGATCCGACCGGTTCCGGGCCGGCACGACCGGTGGGCCACGGGGGAGCACACCGACCGCGCCGAGGAGGGAGCACACCATGACGACCATCAGCACGCCGTACCACGCCGGAGAGCGGGCCGCCCAGGCCCGGGCCGGCCTGACCGAACGGGCCGACCACGCCGGCCGGTCGATCCGCAGCACCGTCCCGGCGGTGGCCGCACGCTTCCTCACCGAGCGGCGGATGCTGGTGGTCGGCGCCGCCGACCTCGACGGCCGGATCTGGGCCACCCAGCTGGCCGGCCCGGCCGGCTTCCTGCAGGCCGCGGACGAGCGGACGATGACGGTCGCCGCCCGCCCCGCGGGGGCCGACCCGCTGGCCGAGGCGCTGGACCGCCCGGCCCGGGTCGGCACCATCGCCCTGGACCCGGCCGGCCGCCGCCGGATGCGGCTCAACGGCCGCTCGGCGCCGGACGGCCGGGGCGGGCTGACGGTCCACGCCGAGGAGGTGGTCTCCAACTGCCCGAAGTACATCCAGCGCCGCACCCCGCTGGACCGCCCGGGCGCCGGTGCGCCCCGTACGGTCGCGTCCGGCCCGGTGCTGTCGACGGCGCAGCAGCTGGCCCTGGCCACCGCCGACACCTTCTTCATCGCCACCGCCGGCCCGGACGGCAGTGTGGACGCCTCACACCGCGGCGGCTTCCCGGGCTTCCTGGAGGCGGTCGGGCCGGACCGGGTGCGCTGGCCCGAATATCGCGGCAACAGCATGTTCATGACGCTCGGAAACCTGGAGCTGGACCCGCGGGCCGGCCTGCTGCTGCCCGACTGGGAGACCGGCGGGGCGCTGCTGGTCACCGGCGAGGCCCGCGCCGACTGGTCCGAGGAGGCCCGGGAGGCCGCCCCGGGCGCCGAGCGGATGGTCGAACTGACCGTCACCGGCGTGCTGGAACTCGCCGACGCCACCCCGCTGGCCTGGACCGATCCCGAGTACTCGCCCGCCAACCCGCGCTGATCCACCTCCGGGAACAGCACCGGGTCCGTTCCGGCACCACCGGCTCCGCCCGGCCGGCGCCGGACCGGTTGCTCGATCGGTCCGCACCCGCTCAGCCCGGTCCGCCGCGCCTCAGCGCTTGCCGGACATCCAGTGGAACAGGCCCATCGCGACACTGGTCGCCAGGTTGAAGCTGGACACCCCGGCCTGCATCGGCACCGCGACCAGGTGGTCGGCGCGGGCCTTGAGCTCCGCCGAGACGCCGTGCCGCTCGGTGCCGAAGGCCAGCAGCGCGTCGTCCGGGAACGGCAGGTCGCGGATGTCCGCGCCCTCCGGGTCCAGCACGTACAGCGGCCCGGCGGGCAGCTCCGGCAGGCTCAGCCGCTCGACGGCGGTGGCGAAGTGCAGTCCCGCGCTGCCGCGCAGCACGGTCGGGTGCCAGGGGTCCAGGTCCCCGGTGGTCACCACCCCGGTGGCACCGAACCCGGCCGCCAACCGGATCACCGCCCCGACGTTGCCCAGGTTGCGCGGGTTCTCCAGCAGCACCACCGGCGCCTTGCGCGGACGCCGCGCCAGCACTGCCCGGTTGGCCTCGACGGACGGGCGGACGGCCAGCGCGATCACCCCGGTCGGGTGCAGCCGGGGCGCCAGCGTCCGCAACCGGGCCTCGGGCAGCTCCACCGCGAGCGCGTCCACCGCCGGGACGACGTCCTCGGCCAACTCGGCGGCCAACGCCAGCAGCGCCGCCCGATCGGCCGTCAGCACCCGACGGACGTCACCGCCGAAGCGCAGCGCGTGCTTCAGCGCGTGGAACCCGTCCAGCAGCACGGCCCCCGGCTCCTGCTCCACCGTCCGCCACGCCCGCATCAGCTCGTCGTCTCCCATGGCGCTCATGCTCCCACCTCGCTTCGCTCGGCAGTCGCTTCGCGAAACGCGCACCCCTCGATCGTTCACTCGCTCCGCTCGCTCACGCTCCCACCCCGCTTCGCCCGGCAGTCGCTTCGCGAAACGCGCACCCCTCGATCGTTCACTCGCTCCGCTCGCTCATGCTCCCACCTGCCGCCCCTCCGAACTCCCCCGCAGAGCCCGCTCCAGATCCCGCAGAGCGACCCCCAGCAGCCGGGTCCCCGCCCGCACCACGTCCCGCTGCACCCCCGACGGCGCCTCCGCCAGTCGTTCCTCCAGCCGCGCCTGCGCCGCCCGCACCGCCCCGAACTCCACCGGCCGCACCGTCAGCAGCGCCCCCGCCGCCAGTGCCGTCGCCAACCGCAGTTCCTCCGCGTACTCCGCCGCCCCCGGCACGGGATCCGCGTCGGGGGCCGGTAGGTGCGCCTCCAGCAGTACGGCCGCCCGCCCGAGGTGCCCGACCGCCGCGCGGGCCCGGTCGATCTGGCGCCGGCTCACCCCGCTCAGCCCGGACTCGTGCCGCCCCGGTTCCGCGTCGGCCCGCTGCATGGCCTGGATCAGCTCGGACCGCGCCTCCCGCGAGTCCAGCAGCGCCGACCGCACGACCCGCCCCCGCGCCGCCGCCGGCTGCTCGTAGCAGGCGACGACCGCCGCCGCGTACCGCCCGGCCGCCGCCAGCCATTCGGCGAGCCGTTCCCCGAGCCGCGCGGTCTGCCAGGTCGGGAACAGCGCGTACGTCAGCAGCGCCACCGAACCGCCGAGCAGCGTCAGCCCCACCCGCTCGAAGGCCGTCACCAGCGGGTCCCCGGCCTGCAGCCCGAGCAGGAACACCACGTACGAGGAGATCCCGACCGTGGTCAGCGCGTACCCGGTCCGGAAGGCGAGGTACGCCCCGCCGATGCACAGCACCGCCAGCGCGGCCAGCACCCACTCCCCGGGGTGGACGAGCTGCACCACCAGCGTCGAGACGGCGACCCCGACGACCGTCCCGGCCAGCCGCGCGACGCCCCGGCTGTACGTCTGGGCGAAGTCCGGCCGCATCACCATCGCGGCGGTCATCGGCGCCCAGTACCCGTGGTGGAGCCCGGCCAGCCGGGCCAGCAGGTAGGCGACGGTGACCACCCCGGTCAGCCGTACGGCGTGCTGGAAGATCGCCGAGCGCGGCTGCACCTGCCGTCGTACGGCCCGCAGCGCGACCGGCAGCATCCGGACGATGGACGGTTTGTGCAACGCCCCACCGGCCCCGATCACCGGCGTGGTGATGGTGTCCTCGTCGTTGCGGTCCAGCGCGTCCGCGGCCTTGCGCAGCAGTCCGCCGAGCCGGCGGGCGGAGCGCCGGGCCGCCCCCTGCAGCCGCGCCCCCTCCTCCGGCCGGACCAGGGTGAGGGTGGGCGCCGAGCGGGGGAGCCGGACCGGGTCGCCGATGCGGATCGCCCGGGCGAGGGCGTCCATCACCTCGGCGGCGGCCGCCAGCACCTCGCGGGCGCGGTCGCGCTCCGGTCCTTCCTCCGGGGCGCCCACCTTGGGGTCGGCGAGCGCGGCGAGGGTGGGTCGGATCCGCTCGGCGAGGCCGCGCAGGCCGCGCAGTTCGGGCGGCCGGTGGCGGTCCTGCCAGGGGGTCAGGGCGGCGGCGCTCCGGGCGGTCATGAACGGCGCCGGGTCCACATGCGCGGTCGGGTCCTGCCGCAACCGGCGTGCGTAGTCGGCGAGTTCGGCGTAGGTGTCGGCGAGGGCGCCCCGCTGGGCGGTCCAACTCCCGATTGGCCACAGGGTGATGACGACCGCCTGGACGACCCCGCCGAGCGCGGCGACCAGTCCGTGGCCGAGCGCGGCCAGCGCGCTGACCGGCAGCTGGACGACGATCAGCATCACCGACAGGGTGTTGGCCGCGACCACCCCGGCGGTCGGCCCGATCGCCCAGGCGAGCCCGGCGCCGAACGCCCACACCGCGAGCAGCACCGGGAACAGCCCGGTGACCCCGGCGGCCAGGTAGCCGAGGAAGGCGCTGACGCCGAGTCCGAACCCGGCCGCGACGGCCAGGCTGGCCCGAGGCCGGAAGCTGCGCTGGAAGGTGGCGGAGCCGGCGATGAACGCACCCATCGCGGCGGAGGTGGCGAGCGGGACCCCGCCGAGCGCCAGGGTCGGGAACAGCACCAGCGCCACGGCGACCGCGCCGCGCGCGGCCCGCTTGGGGTCGGTGAGCGCCCGGTCCAGGGTGAGTCCGGTCCGCGCGGTGTCACGAAGAGCGGCGAACCAGGACATAACGAAATCCTAGGCGGCGGGGCTCCGGTCCCTCCGCCCGGCAAGCCCGGGAGGCCCGTTGAATCCGATCCGCCCCAGCCGCGCCGCCACCCGGAGCAGGGCGCCGGTCGGCAGGAACACCGCGTCCGCCGCGACCATCGCGAGCGAGAACACCGGCAGCCCGAGCACCACCGCTATCCCCAGGTGCTCGGCCATCATCACCACCAGCAGCACGTTCTTGACCCGCCGGTTGAACAGCGTGAACGGGAAGGCGACCTGCAGGATCACCGTGCCGTACGAGATCAGGAACACCGGCAGCAGCGCCGAGCCGACCAGCGCGGACAGCCCCGGCCAGGGGGTGAAGTAGTCCAGGTGCAGCGGGTAGTACAGCGCGGTGCCGTCCTGCCAGCGTGAGCCCTGCACCTTGTACCAGCCGGCCGTGGAGTAGATCAGCACCACCTCGGCGGCGATCACCAGCATCGCGCAGTTGTGCACCATGTTCGCCAGCGCGTCGAGCACCGCCCGCGGCTCGCCCCCGGGCCGCAGCCGCCCGAGCACCCACCAGAGCCCGGCCACCGCCCAGAGCCCCCAGAACAGCGGCGACCAGCCGAGGTACGGGAAGGTCGGGCCGCTCCAGGTCAGGGTGTCGCCGGAGAAGTCACCGAACTGACAGGCCGCCAGCACCGCGCCGAGCAGCGCCCAGAGCACCACCCCGGACCACCCGGCTCGGGTGCGTCGGGAGTCCAGCGACCAGACCTCGGCGCAGCGGGTGAAGACCAGGTAGACCGCCATCAGGTGGACGACGTTGTCCCCGCCGTCGCCGAGGAGGACGCTGCGGTTCTGCAGCGACAGCACGGTGACCAGGAACAGCACCGTGCTCGCCCTGGTCCGCCAGCCCAGCAGTACCGCCAGGGCGGCCAGCACGGCCAGGTGGTAGACCAGCTCGAACCAGAGCCGCCCGCCGAACCAGGGCAGCACGGTGAACGCCCCGTTGTCGGCCAGCATCCGCTGGGCGAGCTCCATCGACCAGGGCGAGCGGTCGCCGTACAGCACCCGCCGGTTGGGCCACTCGCGCAGCAGGTAGGCGAGCCAGACCAGCCCGAAACCGATCCGCAC
The DNA here is from genome assembly GCF_040609455.1 of Kitasatospora sp. NPDC004669. NCBI lineage: Bacteria > Bacillati > Actinomycetota > Actinomycetes > Kitasatosporales > Streptomycetaceae > Kitasatospora > Kitasatospora sp. NPDC004669. Next base: position 298,121 of record NZ_JBEXKB010000001.1, on the reverse strand, counting down.
CACCGCGGCCTGGTGCCGTCCGAGCACCCGCCCGGTGAACGCCTCCGCCGCCCGCCCGAGCACCGCCCCCGGCCCGCCGGGCGGCACCACGGGGACGGGCGGCGGCCCGCCCTGCCGCGGAACGCAGTCCAGCAGCCCCGGCTGTGCGGGCTCCACCGGCTGCGAAGCCCGTACCTCGTTCACCCGATCCCCCGGTAGTCCTCGTCCCCGACCGCCCACCACGGCAGCTCCCGCACCTTGGGCGCGGGCGGCGCGGCCTCACCGCTCCAGGAGGGCGGCGGGACGGTCGCCGAGGTCACCCGGAACTCGATCTCCAGCACCCGCTCGCCGTCCACCTCCCGGCCGATCCGCTGCAGCGCGATCCGCTTGAGGTACTGCTCGGCGAGTCGGCCGCGCGGATTGGTCTGCTTCTCGTCCTGGTCGTGCGAGCCGTCGTAGAAGTCCCAGGCGCGGCGCAGCAGGTTCTGGTCGACGTGGCTGGGCGCCGGGTTGCCCCGGATCGCGGCGAGGTCCTGCGCGGTCAGCCCGATCCAGTCACGGGTGTGGGTGGTGCCGCCGTCGGCGACGGTGCGCACCCGGGCGTCCACGCTGATGTTCTGCTGCAGCGGGTTGGGCGCGAACAGCTTCCAGTTCTGCTCGAACTCCGGGTAGATCACGCCGTCGATCTGGTCCCGGTACTGCCGGGACAGCGAGTTCGCGGGCGCGACGTGCAGGAACACCGCGGCCAGGAACAGCCCGGTGCCACCCGCCAGCAGCGCCCCGGCCAGGCCGAGGACGAGCTGCGCGGGCTTCGACCAGACCCGCCCCGAGGCGGGCCGGTCCGTGGTCTCCGTCATGGCCTCCCCCGCCCGAAACGGCGCGCCGCCGGCCCGTACCGGCGCGGCGCGCGCCCATCCTCCCCCGCCGACGGACGGGGCCTACAGGACGAAGGCCGCCTGGCCGCCGCTGCTGACCATCGGACGGCCCGCACCGTCCCAGGCGTACATCCCGCCGTCCACGTTCACCGCGTCCAGGCCCTGCTGGACCAGGTACTGGACGACCTGCGCGGAGCGGCCGCCGACCCGGCAGAGCACGTACAGCTTCGCGTCGGGCAGCTCGCCGATCCGGGCGATCACCTCGCCGATCGGGATGTGCAGCGCGCCCTCCACGTGGCCGGCGTCCCACTCGTCCTGCTCGCGCACGTCCAGCAGGGCGGCGTCGGCCGGGACGGAGGCGGCGTCGGTGGTGGGGATCTGCGCGAACATCGTGTGGCTCTCCTGGTGGGGGTACCGCCCGGCCGAAGGCTGGGGGAAGGTCGGGTCCGTCTCATTCTCGCCCACCGGCACCGTTGCGGGGGCACCGAGCAACCGCTCCAGCTCGGCCTGCTGCACGGCGGCCTTGGCGAGCAGTTCCTCGGCGAGCTGCTCCAGCAGCCCGTCCGGGTCCTGCGGGGCAAGGGCGAGCAGCTGGCCCATCGGGGTCCGCTCCAGCCGGACCTGCTCGGTGGCGGTCTCGGCGATCTTCGCGGTCAGCCAGTCCAGCCGGCGGCGCAGCCAGTCCAGCCGGTCGGGGGAGTCGAGGGCGGGCGCGGCCTCCGGCGCGGTGGACCACTCGGCGGCCAGGCCCTCCAGCGCGGCGGCGTCCCCGTACGCGTAGGCCTCGTTGACCCTCACCAGGAAGGCCGCCCGGCGCTGCTGCTCGGCCGGGTCGGTGCTCAGGTCGGGGTGGGCGCGGCGGACCAGCTCGCGGTAGATCCGCTGGGCCTCCTTGCCGGGCTTCACCCGGGCCGGCGCGGCGGGCGGCGGGGCGGCCTCGGGGTGCTCCTCCCCGGCCTTCTCCCGCACCGAGTCGAACAGGGCGTCCAGGTCCGGCAGCTCCTCGACCTGCTGCCGCGCCTCGGCGGCCCGGCGCACGTCCTCGGGCCGTCCGGTGCGGGCCGCGACGGCCTCGGCGACCAGCGCGTCCAGCTCGTCCAGCCTGGCGTAGAGCGGGCCGAGCAGCTGATGATGGATCAGTGCGAAGTTGTCGATCTCGACCCGCAGCGTCTGCACGTCCACGTCCATGCTGAGCCAGGCGAGTTCGGCCGCGGCGACCCGCTCCTCCAGCTCCTGCTGCTCCGGGTCCGTCCACCGAACGGGGCTCTGCGCGCTCACTTCTCGCCTCTGTCTCGTCCGGCCGGCAGGGTCCTGCGGAACCGCCGCGGGGGCGGCCCGGCCTGCCACCCTACCGTCGCGCGGGCAAGCCCCGTCCGGGTGAAGCGGGGGTACGAACCGGCGCGCGGCACGTGACACGCAACCGATCCTGATGAATCTCCCCGTTTCGGTGTCGTGCCCGGCCCGGTCCGTGCTTCGCTGGTATCCGCACAGCGTGCCTTCCTCCGGAGAGACGGCCGCCTCCAGGCGTGGCGACCAGGCGGGAGCAGACCCAATCCATGGTGGCCGAGTCCAACTCCACACCGCGCCCGGCGGGCGCCGAAACCGCGCCGGGCGACCATCCGAGCGGGGTGGCCGCCCTGCTCCGGCTCGCCCTCGTCCAGGTCGACCGGACCGGACGGATCACCCAGTGGAGCCGGGCCGCCGAGGAACTGTTCGGGCACCGCGCCGAGGCCGCCACCGACCGCCCCGCCTCCGGCCTGCTGCCCGCCCTGGAGTCCCGGGTGCTCGGCCGCTGCGCCGTACGCCGACGCTGCGACGCCCTCGACACCCTGGCCGAGCTGACCGCCGACGGCCGCTCCTGGGCCGGCCGGCTGACCGTGACCGACCGCGAGGAGCACCAGCGCGACGTGCTCTGGTGGGCCTACCCGCTGCCCGGCCCGTCCGGCGGACTGCTCGCCCTGGCCGCCGACGCCCGCCCGCTGCGCACCACCGGGCCCCGGCTCGCGCTGGGCGAGCGGCTGCTGCCGTTCGCCGCCGCCCCCGCCGCCCGGGGCGGCTTCCACGGGCTGACCGCCACGCTCACCCCGGCCGCCGCCGCGCTGCCCGAGCCGCTGGCCCGGCTGCTGCCCGCCGCCCACCGGGCGCCCTTGTCGGAGGCGGTGGCACGCGGCGGGCTGCCCGCCCTGCGGCTGGACGCGGCCACGGTCCTGCCGGTGCTGCCCTCCGACCCGCAGAGCGGCGCCGCGCACGCGGCCGCCGGCCTCGGCCGCCGCTACCCGACGCCCCAGCAGCGCGCCGCCCGGGTCGGCCCGCCGCCGCAGCCCGAGCAGTCCATGTCCGGCCGCCGTCCGACCGGCCCGCTGCCCGCCCAGTGCGAGGCGGCCGACCGACCCGCCGCCCAGCCCGCCGCGGTCGGCGGCGGGCTGGGCGCGGCGGGCACCCCGTCCGTCCCTCCCCCGGCCTCCGGCCGGGAGGTCCCCTCACCCACCGGAGGAGGAGCCACCATCGAGCAGCAGGCCACCGCCGTCGCGTCGTCCGCCGACGGCCTCCCGCCCCGCCGCGCCGACCAGGCCCCGTCCGGCGCCGTCCCGGCCCCCACCTGCGCCGAGGGCACCCCCAGCGGACGGCTCGGCCCGTTCCTCACCAACGGGCAGGCCGGCGAGCAGCTGGCACTGCTGAACGAGGTCGGCGGCAAGGTCGGCACCACCCTGGACCTCGGCTTCACGGCCCGCGAGCTGTGCCAGGTGCTGGTCCCCCGGGTCGCCGACTTCGCCTGCGTGGACCTGGTGGACGGGCTGATCTCGGACTCCGAGTTGCCGGTCGCCCGCCCGGACGACGACACCATGCTGCGCCGGGTCGCCCTGGTGTTCAACGAGACCGGCGGCGTCTGGGACCACGTGCTCTCCGAGGGCTCGCTGGTCAGCATGCCCCGCCGCACCCCGCCCGGGATGGCCCTGCAGCTGAACCAGCCGGTGCTGGTCCCGGTGGTCAGCGCGGACGTCGCGGTCGACTACGCGATCGCACTCGGCGGCGCCCGGCTGGTCCCGGTGGTCTCCGGCCGCTCGATGCTGGTGGTGCCGCTGTCCGCCCGGGGCACCGTACTGGGCATCCTCAAGCTGCTCCGGCTGCCCGACCGCGCCCCCTTCGACGAGAGCGACGCCGCCACCCTCAAGGAGCTGGCGGTACGGGCCGCGCTGTCGCTGGACAACGCCCGACTGCACCGCGCCGAGGCCAGGGTCGCCACCACCCTGCAGCGCTCGATGATCCCGACCCGCCCGCCGCAGATCCCCGGCGTGCAGATCGCCCACCGCTACCTACCCGGCGACCCCAAGGCCGAGGTCGGCGGCGACTGGTTCGACGCGATCCAGCTGCCCGGCAGCCGGGTCGCCCTGGTGGTCGGCGACGTGATGGGCCACGGCATCCACTCCGCCGCCGCGATGGGCCGCTTCCGCACCGCGATGCAAACCCTCGCCGCACTGGACCTGCCGCCCGGCCAGCTGCTGCGCCACCTGGACAACCTGGCCCACAAGCTCGGCGACGACCACCTGGCGACCTGCCTGTACGCGGTCTACGACCCGATCAACCGGACCTGCGAGCTGGCCAGCGCCGGGCACGTGCCGCCCGTCCTGGTGCACCCGGACGGCACCGGCGAGCTGCTGGAGATCCCGGCCGGCGCGCCGATCGGCGTCGGCGGGGTGCCGTTCGTCGCCAAGACCATCGACGTCTCGGACGGCTCGATGCTGGTGCTGTGCACCGACGGCCTGGTCGAGGTGCGGGGCGGGGACATAGGAGCCGGTCTGGCAGCGCTGTGCGGCAACCTGATCGACCCGCAGCAGAGCCCCGAGCAGGCCTGCGACGAGGTGCTGCGGCGGCTGCACTCGGACGACCGCAAGGACGACGTCGCCCTGCTGGTGGCCCGTTTCGACGGGGTCGCCCCGTCCGAGGTGGCCACCTGGGACCTCACCGTGGAGCACCGCGAGGTCCGCCGGGCCCGCTCGCTGGTCCGCGAGCAGCTGGCCGCCTGGCACCTGGAGGCGCTCAGCGACACCACCGAGCTGCTGGTCAGCGAGCTGGTCACGAACGCCGTCCGGGTCGCCCGGGACACCGTCCAGCTCCAGCTGATCCGGGTGGACAAGCTGCTGGTCGAGGTCAGCGACGACAACCACAACCTGCCCTCGCTGGAGCCGGCCGAGCAGCTCGGCGAGACCGGCCGCGGCCTCACCCTGGTCACCAAACTCGCCGAACGCTGGGGCACCGCCCGCAAGGCCGTGGGGAAGGTCGTCTGGTTCGAGCTCCCCCTCCCACACGCGTGACGGCCGCGTACGGGCACACTGCGAACCAGTGGGCTGGCGTACGCGGCCGACACCGCAGATGCAGTGTCCCCGGATGCTGGGTCTCTCAGGGGATGACGGCCCCCGCCGAACGGCGCCGCCCGGCCTCCACCGCGACCTCCCGGGAGGCGACCGCGGCCACCGAGGTGGCGGCGCCGACCCCGGCCAGCACCCGCGGCCAGAGGTCGCCGAAGACCTCGACCGAGCCGGCGATCAGCAGCGCGGTGACCACCGCGACCACGTGCTCCAGACCGGCCAGGTTCGGCAGCACGACCGCCTCGCCGACCATCAGGGCCACCACCAGGGCGGCGGTGAACCAGGCCCGGCAGCGGAACGCGATGCAGATCGCCAGCGCCACCACCGCGGCCGACGGCCCGGTGTCCCGCACAAAGGCGACCCACTTCGGGAAGCCGAACAGGTGGCCCGGCCCGATCGCCACCCCGACCCGGGCGAACAGCGTGCCCGTCAGGGTGCAGGCGTAGGCGACCACCAGGGTCATCCGCCGGCCGAGCACGACCTCGGCGATCGCGAAGACCACGAACACCTGGGCCAGCGCCCCCCAGACCGGCAGGTCCAGGGCCGGCACGTACAACGACAGCGGGGTCCGCAGCAGCGAGACCTCCATCGGGAGCGAGGCCCGCACCACCCCGATGTGGTTGACGAAACGCTCGCCGCCCGGCAGGTGCTGGACGATACTGAACAGCAGGATCAGAGACGTCGCCACCGTGGCCAGCGGGAACGTGGCGAACTTCCTTCGCACCACCGCGTCCCGGACCGTCACGTACAACGTTCCCCACTCGGCGACAGCGGCCGCGCCGGCTAGCGCCAGCGGCCCCTTTCGCACGCCCCCCGCGTGGGTCCTGTGAATCACAACCGTTTCTCCCGAATCCCCGAACTACTCAGCTACCCCAACATTAGAAGCCACTTAACAAATCCACATCGGCATGGATGGGGATTGAGGTCATCCTCAGGGGGGAGAAGAATCCCCCCACCGGATCCCCCATTCGACCGAGGGCCCCTCCGCCCCCGACGGAGGGCTACTTCCCGTCCCGTGCCGCCACCGGCACCCGGGGAGCCACCACGGCGGTCTCGGCGTGCCGGCGCCGGAACAGGGCGGGCAGGCTCGGCGCGACGATGAACCCTTCGGCCCGCGCGCTCGCGATGCCGATCCGCGGGATCTCGCTGCTCTTCTCGAACAGCAGGTAGCGCGGCTCCCAGATCGGCCGGTACTTGGCGTTCGCGCGGTACAGCGACTCGATCTGCCACCAGCGCGAGAAGAACCCGAGGACGGCGCGCCACAGCCGCAGCACCGGTCCCGCGCCGAGCCGCGAACCGCGCTCGAAGACCGAGCGGAACATCGCGAAGTTCAGCGAGACCCGCTTCAGCCCCACCTCGTCGGCGCGCTGCAGCAGCTCGATCACCATGAACTCCATCAGGCCGTTCTCGGTGTCCCGGGCCCGGCGCATCAGGTCCAGCGAGAGCCCGTCCGGGCCCCACGGGACGAAGCTCAGCAGCGCCGCGAGCTCGCCGTCCCCGTCGTGGCACTCCAGCATCACGCAGCGGCCGTCGGCCAGGTCGCCGAGCCGACCGAGCGCCATCGAGAAGCCGCGCTCGGTCGCGCCGTCGCGCCACTCGTCGGCCTTGGCCACCAGCCGCGCCATCTCCGCCTCGGAGATGTCCTCGTGGCGGCGGATCCGCACCGTGTACCCGGCCCGCTTGACCCGGTTGTACGCCTGCCGGACCACCCGCATCGCGCGGCCGTCCAGCGAGAACTCGTCCAGCTCGACGATCGCCTCGTCGCCCAGTTCCAGGGCGTCCAGCCCGTGCCGGGCGTAGATCACACCGGCCTCCTCGGAGGCTCCCATCACGGCCGGCGCCCAGGCGTGCTCACGGGCCTCGGACAGCCAGGCCTCGATCGCGCCCGGCCAGGCCTCCGGGTCGCCGATCGGGTCGCCCGAGGCGAGCGAGACCCCGCCGACCACCCGGTAGGTCACCGCCGCCTTGCCGCTGGGGGAGAAGATCACCGCCTTGTCCCGGCGCAGCGCGAAGTAGCCCAGCGAGTCCCGCTCGCCCTGCTTGTCCAGCAGGCCGCGCAGCTTCGCCTCGTCCTCGGGGTTGAGCAGCTCCGTGCCGCGCGGGCTGCGGAAGGCCATGTACAGCACCAGCAGGAACAGCACCGCGCCCATCGCGTTGATCGCGGCGTTCACCCAGGTCGGCGTGGCGATCACCGAGCGCAGGTGCTCGGACGGGGTGATGGTGATCATCCGACCGACCGAGTAGCGGAAGAGGTCCCAGAAGCCGGCGCCGTTGAGCTCGTTGGTGGCCCAGACCAGCAGCCCGCCGGCCAGACCGCCGAACACCAGACCGCTGACGAAGGTGGCCGCCGCGGTCTTCGGGTTGGAGCGGTCGCCCTTGGACGTGAACTCCTTGCGCCCGATCAGCAGCGCCAGCACGAACAGGCAGGTCAGGATGGTGGAGATGTAGTTGAGCGGGTGCTTGCTGAACCGCTCGCCGGGCAGCACCATGACCGCCAGGTACAGCAGCGCGAACACACTGCCGAGCGCCGCGTTGAAGATCCACGCGGCCCGCTTGCGACGCCGCATCGCGATCGCGAGGAAGACCGACAGCACCGCGGCCGCCAGGCCCGAGGTCATCAGGTACGGCGTGAAATACTCACCCTCGTTGTGCTCGGAGACCTGGTTACCCCAGGGCACCAGCAGCACGGTGGCGACGTTCAGCAGGGCCAGCAGCCGGAGGTACCAGACGGAGGCCACGGCGGCCCTCGGCCGCCAGCGGTCGAGCAGCCCGCCGGGCCGGGGCCCGGTTGACGTGGCGGACGGCTCCGGCTTCACAGTGGACGACACAGCTCAATTCCAAACGATCAGATGGTGGGGCGCATCCGCAGGGCCCGGCGCCGGGCGCCCGCACGGGCCCGACGGACTGACCGGCCGCCCCCGCCCACCGGCCGCCCGCAGGGAGCGGCGGGCCGGAAAGGGCAGCCAACTCCATGGTTGCCCACCGTTCCTGAGAATTACGTGAACCGGGTAGCCGATTCCCGCCCCCGCCGAACGGCGGGGGTGGGCACCCCCCATGCGTTCGGCGTCCTGCCGTCACTACCCCTACTCTCAAAAGCGATCCCCGCGGACCGCCCGAACCCGGCCGCCCGAACCGAGGAGGCACCATCACCACCACCCGCGTGCTGATCGTCGACGACGAGATCCTGGTCCGCTCCGGCCTGGGCCTGATCGTCGGCTCCGCCCCAGACCTGGAGGTGGTCGGCGACTGCTCCGGCGGGCAGGCCGAGGACCACGTCCAGCGCCTGCGTCCGCACGTGGTGCTGCTCGACATCCGGATGCCGGACCTCGACGGCATCTCCGTGCTGCGTCGCCTACGGGCCCTGCCCGACCCGCCCGCCGTGGCGATGCTCACCACCTTCGACACCGACGAGTACATCGGCACCGCGCTGCGGGCCGGCGCGGCCGGCTTCCTGCTCAAGGACACCGCCCCCGAGCAGCTGGTGCACGCCGTCCGGGTGCTCGCGGCCGGCGGCAACATCCTCTCCCCGACCGTCACCCGCACCGTGATCGGCGGCTACGTGGACGGCGGCGGCCCGGACGCCGAGGCCACCGCGCTGGCCCGCACCCTCACCGGCCGGGAGCTCGACGTGCTCGCCCTGCTCGGTGAGGGCCTGTCCAACGCCGAGATCGCCGACCGGCTGTTCCTCGGCACCGGGACGGTCAAGGACCACATCAGCGCCATCCTCGGCAAGCTCGGCGCCGCCAACCGGGTGCAGGCCGCCGTGCTCGCCCACCGGGCCGGCCTGGTGCGGCCCAAGCCCGGCGACGGGGCATGACGGCCGCCGACCCGCTGCCGTCCCGCCGGCTGCCGGCCTGGTGCTCCGCGCCCTGGCTGATGCTGCTGCTGCCTGTCCTGTACTCCCTGCTGGACGCCGCGCTGGTGGCCCGGGACGCCACCTGGTGGCAGTTCTCGCTGTCCACGCTGGCCGCCGTCGCGCTGTTCTGGCGCCGCCGCTTCCCGGTGGCGGTGTTCCTGCTCACCATGCCCGGCAGCTGGGTCGAGGAGATCTGGCTGGCCCCGATCACCGCCGTCTACACGGTGGCCGCCGAACGCCCCGGGCGCCGGGTCCTGATCCCCTGCGGGACCTTGTTCGCCCTGGTCTCCTTCTTCCACTGGCCGCTGCCCGACAACGTCTTCGACCTGAGCCGGGCCACCGCCCTGGACGCCATCCAGGCCGTGATGCTGGCGGGCGGGCCGGCCGCCACCGGCCTGCTCTCCCGCACCCGGCGGGAGCTGGCCGCCCGGCTGGACGAGCTGACCCGCGGCCAGGAGCGGGAGAGCCGGCTGCTCGCCGAACGGGTGCTGATGAGCGAGCGCAGCCGACTCGCCCGGGAGATGCACGACGTGGTCTCGCATCAGGTCAGCCTGATCAGCATCCAGGCCGGCGCGCTCCAGGTGAGCACCGGCGACCCGGCCGCCGCGACCGTCGCCCGCACCATCCGCGAACTGTCCGTACGGACCCTGGACGAGCTGCGCCAGATGGTCGGGGTGCTGCGCGGCAGCAGCGGCCCGCTCCCGGCCGCCCCGCTCGCCCCACAGCCCCGGCTGGCCGACCTGCCCCGGCTGATCGAGGAGAGCGGTCTGACCGCCGACGCCGAGCTCAACCCCGGCGACCGCCCGTGGCCGGAGGCGGTCGAGCGGGCCGCCTACCGCACCGTCCAGGAGGCGCTCACCAACATCACCAAGTACGCCCCGGATGCGGTGGTGCACGTGAGGGTCCGGGCGAAGGGCCGCCGACTGCGGGTCGAGGTCCGCAACGAGGCGCCGCCGGTCCACCCGGCCGAGACCCTGCCGGGCGGCGGCCACGGGCTGGTCGGACTGCGCGAGCGCGCCCAGCTGCTGGGCGGTACCCTCACCGCCGGCCCCACCCAGGACGGCGGCTTCGAGGTCCGCGCCGAGCTGCCCGCCACCCGCTCCTGACCCCGGCCACCCGAGCCGGCGCGACGGGCCCGAGCGGGCTCCGGGACGACAAAAAAGCCCCGCAGATCCGAAGATCTGCGGGGCTTCGCTGTGCGCGAGGGGGGAGTTGAACCCCCACGCCCTTTCGGGCACTGGAACCTGAATCCAGCGCGTCTGCCTATTCCGCCACCCGCGCATGGGTGTTGTCTTCTTTGCCGACCTTCCCTCAGAACCGCTCGGTACCATGTGGTCTTCGCGCTTCCTCGGTCCGGCTTCCCTTCCGGGCGGCCCTTCCGACGTGGAAAACAGTAGCACGACCTGGAGGGCAGCTCCGAATCCGTATCCGGGGGAGACCGACCGCATCCGAACGGGTGCGCGACGAACGGGTGACCGAGGGGCGGGAGACCGCTCCGACCGGCGCACCTGGCGTGCCGTACCCGAAATGCGTCACCCTGTGTGTCCGAGCCCACCCCGGGGTCACGACGCGGTCCGGGAACCGTACGGAAGGGCCCGGCGTGGATACGATCAGTACGGAAGTACCGCAAGTAGGCACGACCGACTCCCGGGAGGACCACTCCCCGGAGAGACCCGGCCGGCAGGCAGGCGAACGAACCCTGGAAGGGGGTGTCCCATGGGAATGCTGAAGAAGTTCGAGCAGCGGCTGGAGGGTCTCGTCAACGGCACCTTCGCCAAGGTGTTCAAGTCCGAGGTCCAACCCGTGGAGATCGCCGGCGCTCTGCAGCGCGAGTGCGACAACAACGCGAGCATCTGGAACCGCGACCGCACCGTCGTGCCGAACGACTTCATCGTCGAGCTCAGCCCCCACGACTTCGAGCGGCTCAGCCCCTACTCCGGCCAGCTCGGCACCGAACTGGCCGGCATGGTCCGCGAGTACGCCGAGGCCCAGCGATACACCTTCATGGGCCCGCTCCAGGTGAACCTGGAGAAGGCCGACGACCTGGACACCGGCCTGTACCGGGTGCGCAGCCGCACCCTGGCCGCCGAGGAGCCCCAGCAGTACGCCCCGCCGCAGCCCGGCTACGACCGCCAGCCGGCCGCCCCGGCCCCCGGCGCGCCATGGCAGCAGGGCGGCGCCGGACAGTACAGCGCGCCCCCGCCGCCGGCTGCGCCCCCCGCGATGCCCCCGGCCCCGCCCGCCGGCGGCAACGTCCGCGCCTTCCCCGGCGCCGGCCACGGCGCCTCGGTCCGCCGCTGGATCGAGGTGAACGGCGCCCGCCACCAGATCACCGGCGCGGCCTGTGTGCTCGGCCGCTCGACCGAGGCGGACGTACGGATCGACGACCCCGGGGTCTCCCGCAAGCACGCCGAGATCCGCCCCGGCACCCCTTCGATGGTGCTCGACCTGGGGTCCACCAACGGCATCGTGGTGGACGGGCAGCACACCCAGCGCGCTACGCTCCGCGACGGCTCCCGAATCGTCGTGGGCTCCACCACCATCGTCTACCGGCAGGTCGAAGGGTAGTGTCCGAGTTGTTCGCGCGCCTCGCTCACCGACTGGCGGGACGGCCATGTCAGAACTGACCCTGACGGTCATGCGGCTGGGTTTCCTCGCCGTGCTGTGGCTGTTCGTCATCGTCGCGATCCAGGTGATCCGCAGCGACCTGTTCGGCACCAAGGTGAACCCCCGCACCTCCCGCCGCGGCGCCAACGCCACGTCGGGCGGTACCCCGGCCGCCACGGCCACCGCACGTCCGGCGCCCGCCGTCGGCGGGTCCGCCCCGGGCCAGACCCAGGGCGGCGGCCGCCGCCGCGGCGGCCCGACCCAGCTCGTCGTGGTGCAGGGCTCGCTGGCCGGAACCACCGTCGCGCTGCAGGGCCAGACCATCACGCTGGGCCGCGCGCACGACTCCACCATCGTGCTGGACGACGACTACGCGTCCTCCCGGCATGCCAGGATCTATCCGGATCAGACTGGGCAGTGGACGGTCGAGGATCTAGGCTCCACCAACGGCACCTATCTGGACCGGCAGCGCCTGACCGCGCCCACCCCGCTCCAGCCGGGCATGCCGATCCGTATCGGCAGGACCGTCATCGAACTGCGGAAGTAGTAGCGCATGAGGGCAAGCATCCCGTCCAAGACCCAGAGGGGGGCACAGGTCGCATGACCCTGGTGCTGCGCTTCGCCGCCGGCTCCCACAAGGGACTGATCCGGGAGGGGAACGAGGACTCCGGCTACGCCGGGCCGCGGCTGCTGGCCGTGGCCGACGGCATGGGCGGCGCCGCGGCCGGCGAGGTCGCGTCCTCCGAGGTGCTCGGCTCGATCGTCCGCCTGGACGAGGACGTGCCGGGCGCCGACCTGCTTACCCTGCTGGGCGACGCCGTCCAGGGCGCCAACGACCGGCTCCGGCAGATGGTCGAGGAGGACCCGCAGCTGGAGGGCATGGGCTGCACCCTGACCGCCATGCTCTGGACCGGCCAGCGGATGGGCCTGGTGCACGTCGGCGACTCCCGCGCCTACCTGCTGCGCGACGGCTCGCTCGTGCAGATCACCCAGGACCACACCTGGGTGCAGCGCCTGGTCGACGAGGGCCGGATCACGCCCGAGGAGGCCGAGACCCACCCCCAGCGCTCGCTGCTGATGCGGGCGCTGGACGGCCGCGGCCAGGTCGAGCCCGACCTGTCGATCCGCGAGGTCCGGGCCGGCGACCGCTACCTGCTCTGCTCCGACGGCCTCTCCGGCCCGGTCAGCCACCAGACCCTCCAGGACACCCTCGGCAGCTTCTACTCGCCCGAGCAGACCGTGCAGGAGCTGATCCAGCTCGCGCTGCGCGGCGGCGGTCCGGACAACATCACCTGCATCGTGGCGGACGTCATCGACGTCGGCGCCACGGACACCATGAGCGGCCAGTTCAACGACGTCCCGGTGGTGGTCGGCGCGGTCGCCGACACCCCGCCGTCCTCGGCCGCCGCCGACCGCTCGATCGCGGACACCCCGGCCGGCCGTGCCGCCGGCCTGGGCCGCAGCCCCCAGGGCGCCTTCGGCCCGGCCGAGGGCTACGAGGCCGGCTACGGCGCCGCGGGCGGCTACGGCGCCGCGGGCGGCTTCGGCCCCGCCGAGGGCTACGAGGGCGAGGCCGGCTACGGCTACCCCTCCGCCGAGCCCTCGGTGTACGGCACCGAGGACTTCGACGAGGAGCAGCCCCCCAAGCGCAAGCGCCGGGGCCTGACCGTCTCGCTGGCCGTCCTGGTCACGCTCGGCCTGCTCGGCGGCGCCGGGTACTTCGGCTACCAGTGGACCCAGGACCAGTACTACGTCGGCGAGGACGGCGACCACGTCGCGGTCTACCAGGGCATCAACCAGAACCTGGCCGGCCTGAGCCTGTCCTCGGTGGACACCTCGTACAGCGACATCCCGCTGAAGTGGCTGCCGCAGGACCAGCGCACCCACGTGAACAAGACCATCTCCGTCGGCAGCCGCAAGGAGGCCGAGACGACGGTGCAGGGCCTCAAGGACTGGGCCCAGCTGTGCCAGAAGGTCGCCGGTGCCTCCAGCGCCGCCCCCACCGGCGTCCCGGCCGGAGGGGCCCCGCAGAGCGCCCAGCCGACCCAGGCCAGCAAGGCCTCGTTCGTGGCCGCCACCCCGCCCACCCCGGGCGAGAAGGAGACCAAGCCCCGCAGCCCGGCCGCGGGCTCGCCGACGGCCACGCCGACCCCGACCGCCCCGAGCACCTCCGCCCCGACGCAGAACGCCACCCCGCCGACGGCCGGTGCCCCGAGCGAGCAGCCCCAGCAGCCCCAGCAGCCCCAGCTGAACGACGACGAGCGCAGCCGGGCCGAATCCTGCCCGAAGCCGTGACGTCCGTGATCCGACATGGGCCCGCCCGCAGCGGGCTTGCCGGCCGTCAGGGAGCGGTCACCACGTGAGCAGCTACAACCTGAGCGGTGACACCGGCCGCGCCGGTGGTCGGCGCCGGGCGGTGGCCGAGCGTGCCGTGCCCCGGCGCCGGGGCAACACCACCATCTCGTTCCAGGGCGCGCCGAACCGGCGGGGCACCGAGCTGGCGCTGCTGGTCTTCGCGGTCCTGCTGCCGATCGTGGCGTACGCCAACGTGGGGCTGGCGATGGACTCCGAGCTGCCGGCCGGCATGCTCGGCTACGGCCTCGGCATGGGCTCGCTGGCGCTGGTCGCGCATCTGCTGGTGCGCCGCTTCGCGCCGTACGCGGACCCGCTGATGCTGCCGATCGCCACCCTGCTGAACGGGCTGGGCGTGGTGATGATCTGGCGCCTGGACAAGGCGGGCAGGCTGCTCAGCGGCAACTTCCCGGCGGCGAGGAACCAGCTGATCTGGTCCGCCCTCGGGGTCGCGCTGTTCATCGGGGTGATGGTCCTGCTGAAGGACCACCGGGTGCTCCAGCGCTACACCTACATCTCGATGGTGGTGGCACTGGTCCTGCTCGCCGCGCCGGCCTTCTTCCCGGCCCGGGCGGAGGACTTCGGCGCCAAGATCTGGATCCGGATGGGTGGCTTCTCCATCCAGCCCGGCGAGTTCGCCAAGATCATCCTGACCGTGTTCTTCGCCGGCTACCTGATGGTCAAGCGGGACGCCCTGGCCCTGGCCAGCCGCCGCTTCATGGGCCTGTACCTGCCGCGCGGCCGCGACCTCGGCCCGATCGCCGTGATCTGGCTGCTCAGCCTGCTGATCCTGGTCTTCGAGAACGACCTCGGCACGTCCTTCCTGTTCTTCGGCCTGTTCGTGGTGATGCTCTACGTCGCCACCGAGCGGACCAGCTGGATCCTGTTCGGCCTGCTGATGTCGGTCGGCGGCGCGGTCGCGGTCGCCCTGACCACCAGCCACGTCAAGGTCCGCATCGACGCCTGGCTCGACCCGATGGCCGCCTTCTCGCCGAACCCGCCCAAGGGCTCGACCGAGCAGATCGGCCAGTCGCTGATGGCGCTCGGCTCCGGCGGGGTGACCGGCTCGGGCCTGGGCCAGGGCCGCTCCTGGCTGATCAACTTCGCCGCGAAGAGCGACTTCATCCTGGGCTCCTTCGGCGAGGAGCTCGGACTCACCGGCCTGATGGCGATCTTCCTGCTGTACGCCCTGTTGGTACAGCGCGGCCTGCGCACCGCCCTCGCCGCCCGCGACCCCTTCGGCAAGCTGTTCGCCGTCGGTCTCGCCTCGGCGATGGCGCTGCAGGTCTTCGTCGTCGCCGGCGGGGTCACCGGGCTGATCCCGCTCACCGGTATGACCATGCCGTTCCTCGCTCAGGGCGGTTCGTCCGTGGTCGCCAACTGGGCGCTGGTCGCGATCCTGCTGAAGATCAGCGACAGCGCCCGCCGACCCGGGGTCGAACCGGCCCCGGCCACCGAGGGCCAGGGAGGACCCGCCCGATGAACAAGCCGATCCGACGGGTCTCGATCTTCTGCCTCGTGCTGATCCTGGCCCTGATGGCGCGCACCAACTGGGTGCAGGGCGTCCAGGCCGACTCCCTGGCGTCCAACAAGAACAACAAGCGCCAGCTGTACGACCGCTACGCCCACCCGCGCGGCAACATCATCGTCAGCGGCCAGCCGGTGACGAAGTCCGACTTCGTGAACGGCCTGCGCTACAAGTACAAGCGCTCCTGGGTCGACGGCCCGATGTACGCGCCGGTGACCGGCTACTCCTCGCAGGCCTACGGCTCCACCCAGCTGGAGAACCTGGAGGACGGCATCCTCTCCGGCACCGACGACCGGCTGTTCTTCCGCAACACCCTGGACATGCTGACCGGCGAGCAGAAGCGCGGCGGCGACGTCGTCACGACCATCAACGCCAAGGTCCAGAAGGCCGCCTTCGACGGCCTCGGCGACAAGAAGGGCGCGGTGGTCGCGCTCGACCCGAAGACCGGTGCGATCCTGGCGCTGGTCTCCACGCCGTCCTACGACCCGAGCACCTTCGCCGGCGGTGACAGCGGCGACACCAAGGCCTGGCAGGACCTCCTCGCGGACCCGAACAAGCCGATGCTCAACCGGGCGCTGCGCGAGACCTACCCGCCCGGCTCGACCTTCAAGCTGGTCACCGCGACCGCCGCGTTCGAGAACGGCCTGTACCAGAACATCAACGACACGACGTCGACCCCGGACCCGTACACGCTGCCCGGCACCCAGACCGTGCTGAAGAACGAGAGCCCCAACGAGCGCTGCGAGAACGCCACGCTCAAGTCCGGGATGGACCAGTCCTGCAACACGGTCTACGCCAAGATGGGCGCGGACCTCGGCAAGGACAAGATGCGGGCGCAGGCCGAGAAGTTCGGCTTCAACAGCACGGTGGACACCCCGGCCCGCTCCGAGAAGAGCATCTTCCCGGACAGCCCCAGTCTGGACGGCACCGCCCAGGACTCGATAGGCCAGCACGACACCCGCGCCACCCCGCTGCAGATGGCCATGGTCTCCGCCGCGATCGCCAACAACGGCAGCCTGATGCAGCCCTACCTGGTCGATCAGGAGCGCTCGGCCTCGCTGACCACCATCTCCAAGCACACCGAGAAGCAGTTCTCCCAGGCGATGAGCCCGGCCACCGCGCAGAAGATGCAGGACCTGATGGTCTCGGTGGTCGAGAACGGCACCGGCACCAACGCCAAGATCCCCGGCGTGCAGGTCGGCGGCAAGACCGGCACCGCGCAGCACGGCGAGGACAACGCCGGCCTGCCGTTCGCCTGGTTCACCTGCTGGGCCAAGACCTCGGACGGCCAGTCGGTCGCGGTCGCGGTCGTGGTCGAGGACGGCTCCAACAACCGCGACGGCATCAGCGGCGGCCGCCTCGCGGCCCCGATCGGCAAGGCGGTGATGCAGGCCGCACTCGGCAAGTAGGGGAGCGCGGTCGAGGGTGAGGCGAATGTCACGATCGGCACCCCCTTCCGGATACCGGTCTGATATCGGCCGACGGCTGACTCCGGTCCGGTGGGGTGCGACCGGTAGCGTATCCGCCAGCAGCGGGTGTGCCCGTTGCCGCCCGCGAGGCGGCGCACGGCCCGGCCGGAGAACCGGTCGCGGCGCGCGCGGCGTCACCCAGAGCGTGCGGGGACACCTACGTCACAACCTCACCGGCGGGTGAGGGAGAGGGTCGGAACTATGGAAGAGCCTCGTCGCCTAGGCGGCAGGTACGAGCTCGGCGGCGTCCTCGGGCGCGGCGGCATGGCCGAGGTGTACCTCGGCCATGACACCCGGCTCGGCCGTTCCGTCGCCGTGAAGACACTCCGGGCCGACATGGCCCGGGACCCGTCGTTCCAGGCCCGGTTCCGCCGCGAGGCGCAGTCCGCGGCCTCCCTGAACCACCCCGCGATCGTCGCCGTGTACGACACCGGCGAGGACTACATCGACGGCATCTCCATCCCGTACATCGTGATGGAGTACGTCGAGGGGTCGACGCTGCGCGAGCTGCTGCACTCCGGCCGCCGGCTGCTGCCCGAGCGCGCGCTGGAGATGACCATCGGCATCCTCCAGGCCCTCGAGTACTCGCACCGGGCCGGCATCGTGCACCGCGACATCAAGCCGGCCAACGTGATGCTGACCCGGCAGGGCAACGTCAAGGTCATGGACTTCGGCATCGCCCGCGCGATGGGTGACACCGGCATGACCATGACCCAGACCTCGGCCGTCATCGGCACCGCCCAGTACCTCTCCCCCGAGCAGGCCAAGGGCGAGCAGGTCGACGCCCGCTCCGACCTCTACTCCACCGGCTGCCTGCTCTACGAGCTGCTGACCGTCCGCCCGCCGTTCGTCGGCGACTCGCCGGTCGCGGTGGCCTACCAGCACGTCCGGGAGGAGCCGCAGCCGCCGTCGGTCTTCGATCCCGAGGTACGCCCCGAGATCGACGCGATCGTGCTGAAGGCGCTCGCCAAGGACCGCGACTACCGCTACCAGAGCGCCGACGAGATGCGCGACGACATCGAGCGCTTCCTCGACGGCCTCCCGGTCGCCGCCGCCCAGCAGGCCGCCGCCTACGGCATGGGCGCCGCCGGGTACGGCTACGACCAGAACGGCTACCCGCAGCAGCACGACCCGTACGGCCAGACCAACGTGCTGCCCCAGCAGCCCGGCGGCGGCCCGACCACCCTCCTGCCGCAGGCCTCCGCGCAGGCCGGCTACGGCCAGGGCGGCTACCAGGACGACGGCTACGGCCAGACCTACGCCGGCGGGCAGGGCGGCGGAGACGACGGCTACGGCGAGGGCGGCCGCGGCCGGCGCGGCGAGGAC
The DNA here is from genome assembly GCF_040609455.1 of Kitasatospora sp. NPDC004669. Classification (NCBI taxonomy): domain Bacteria; kingdom Bacillati; phylum Actinomycetota; class Actinomycetes; order Kitasatosporales; family Streptomycetaceae; genus Kitasatospora; species Kitasatospora sp. NPDC004669. Next base: position 279,762 of record NZ_JBEXKB010000001.1, on the reverse strand, counting down.
CGGCCGAAGAAGGGCAACACCTCCTGGATCGTGCTGGCGGTGGCCGCCGTGCTGGTCCTGGTCGGCACCTTCTTCGTGGCCCAGGCGATGTTCAGCGACAAGGGCACCAAGGACGCCCCGAAGGTGGCCGTGCCGAACCTGGTCGGCAAGAGCCTGGCCGACGCCAAGACCACGGCCGGGACCAAGTTCCAGGTGACCGAGGGCGACAAGATCGCCTGCCCGGACACCAACGTGAAGAAGGACCAGGTCTGCACCCAGAACCCGGTGGCCGGCGGCCAGGTCGCCGAGAACACCGCCATCACGGTGCAGATCTCCTCCGGCCCGGCCAAGGCGCAGGTGCCGACCGTGGTCGGCAAGACCAAGGACCAGGCCACCAAGGCGCTCGCCGACGCCGGCTTCACCAACGTCTCCACCGAGTACAAGGACGACGACACCGCTCCGCAGGAGACGGTCACCGCCCAGGACCCGGCGGCGAACAACAACGCCGACCCGAGCGCCCCGATCAAGCTGACGGTCTCGCAGGGCAAGACCAAGGTGAACGTCCCGAACGTGGTCGGCGCGCAGAAGGACGACGCGCAGAACCAGCTGCAGAGCCAAGGCTTCCAGGTCGACGCCTCGAAGACCACGCCGACCAACGACCCGACCAAGGTCAACACGGTCGCCGCGCAGTCGGTCCCGCCGAACACCAAGGCCCCGGCCGGCACGAAGATCTCGCTGACCGTCTACAAGGCGCCGGACAAGGCCACCGTCCCGCCGCTGCAGAACCAGAAGCTGTCGGACGCCATCGCCGCCCTGCAGAAGAACGGCCTGGGCTACACCGTGGTCGGCCCGCAGGACCCGAATGCGATCGTCCAGATGAGCAACCCCGGCGCCGGCCAACAGCTGGACCCGAACACCCAGGTGCAGCTGTTCACCAAGCCGGCCGATCCGCCGAAAGGGGGCGACCCCTTCTCCACGCCCCCCGGCAAAGGCAACCCCTAAGCCCTGGTTCCCCTGGTTCTGAGGCTCGACCGTCCTGAACGGTAATGCCCGAGGGCCCGTCGCGGTGATCGCGACGGGCCCTCGGGCATTACCGGGAACGAAGCCTGAGGAGGCCTCAGGAGGCCCTGAAGGGCCCTCAGGAGCGCCGCAGCTCGGGCGGCGGGGTGCGCTTGGCGTCCATGTCGTCCACCCGCGCCAGACTCCCCCAGACGGCCATCCGGTACCGCGAGGTGTACACCGGCGTGCAGGTGGTCAGGGTGATGTAGCGGCCGGACGCGGTGTAGCCGGAGCCGACCGGGACGGGCGCGACGATGCCGGTGTCGTACTTGGAGGTCTCCGGCAGGGTGCCGTCGACCTTGTAGACGTACCACTTGTCCTTGGTCTCGACCACGATCGCGTCACCCGTGTGGACGGCGTCCAGGTCGTGGAACTTGGCGCCGTGGCCGTCCCGGTGGGCGGCCAGCGCGAAGTTGCCCGCCTGGTCCCAGGGCATCGCGGCCTTGTAGGGCTGCTCGTAGACGCCCGCCACGCCCTCGTCCAGGACCTCGGTGGAGGTGCCCATCCGGATCAGCACCTGGAAGTCCCGGCCCATCGCCGGGACGTGCAGGAAGCCGATGTCGTCCCCGATCGCGGGCGGCGCCGCGGGGGCCCCGCCGGGCGCGGGGGTGGCGCCGGGGGTGGCATCGGGAGTGGCACCGGGGGTGGCACCCGGGGTGGCACCGGGCGCGGCCGAGGGGCCTGCGGTCGGGCCGGCGGCCCAGGAGCTGCGCAACTTGTCGGAAGCGGCCGCCGCGGAGCGGTCCGCCTGCACGTTGGTCCACCACAGCGAGTAGGCCACGAACAGGCCGAGCACCAGGCCCAGGGTGATCAGCAGCTCACCGAAGACGCCGAGCGCGGCCAGCGCCCGGCTCCGCCCCCGCCGCGCCCGGCCCCCGGGTGAGGACCCGGCGCCCGGCGCGGCGCCCTCCCCGGGCGGGGGGAAGGCCTCCTGGGCCGGCTCTGCCGACTGCGCGGTCCCGTCGTCCTGCATCTGCGGTGATCCCCCTCCGAACGGGCCTCCGGGCGGCTATCCGCCCGTGATCGCGGCCGGCTTGCCTTGGCTGCGCGGCCGATCCTCGATCATCTTGCCAAAGAGGATGAGCCGGAACTTGGAAGTGAACTCCGGCGTACAGGTGGTCAGCGTGATGTAGCGGCCGGGACCGGTGTACCCGGAGCCGTTGGGCACCGGTTTGATCACGCTCACGTTGCTCGGGGAGGTCTGCGGGATGCCGCCGGTGATCTCGTACGTGTAGTACGCGGTGGCGGTCTCCACCACGATCTTGTCGCCCTTGCCCAGCTCGTTGATGTACCGGAACGGCTCGCCGTGGGTGTTTCGGTGCGCGGCCAGCGCGAAGTTGCTCGCCTTGTCGCCGGGCATCCCGGTGTTGGTGTAGTGGCCGACCAGGCCCTTGTCGAGCACCGCCGACTTGTCGGTGCCCTCGGCGATCGGGAACTTCAGGCCCAGCTTGGGCAGGTAGATGATGGCGAAGCCCTTGCCGGGCGCGAACGCCTCGGGCTTGTTCGGGTCCGGCGCCGGCTGGCCCGGCTGGGCGGGTGGCTGGGCGTCGAACTGCTGCTCCAGCTGGTCACGGGCGCTGCTGGCGGCCGCGTCGGCCTGCACGTTGGTCCACCAGAGCTGGTACGCCACGAACAGCAGCATCACCACACCGAGGGTGATGCACAGCTCGCCGACGAACCGGGCGCCCACCACGACCGCGGACTCCCTGGGGCGCGCCTGTCCGGCCGCCCGGCCCTTCGCCCGGCGCCGCCCGCTGCCCGAGCGGACCGAGGTCCGGCCCTGGGCGGCCCGACGGCGCTCGGCCCGGCCGCCGGTGGGCGGGGCGGGCTCGGCGGCCGGCTCGCCGGCGTCGGCGGGCAGCCGCAGCTGGAGGGTCTGGTCCGGCAGCCACGGGTACTCGGGCCCGCCCTCGGCGGGCTCCTCGGCCTGCTCGTACACGCCCCAGGCGTCCTCGGGCGCGCCCTGGGCCTGGTGCTGCTGCGGGTACGGCACGCCTGACCGGCCCACGTCGTAGGGCGCGCCGCCGTACTGCTGAGCGCCGCCGTAGGGGCCGGCCTCGGGCTGGTAACGCCCCTCCGGGCGCACCGCGGTCACGCCGCTCAGCCCCGGCCGATCACCGGGGCGAGCCCGGCCGACCGGTCCACGGCGTGCGGGTCACCGCACTCCGCCAGCCAGTTGGCGAGCATCCGGTGCCCGCCCTCGGTCAGCACCGACTCGGGGTGGAACTGCACGCCCTCGACCGGCAGTTCACGGTGCCGCAGGCCCATGATCACGCCGCTCTCGGTGCGCGCGGTGACCACCAGCTCGTCCGGCACGGTGGCCGGCTCGACGGCCAGCGAGTGGTAGCGGGTCGCGGTCAGCGGCGAGGGCAGGCCCTCGAACACGCCGCCGTCCTCGTGCTCGACCAGCGAGGTCTTGCCGTGCAGCAGTTCCGGCGCCCGGTCGACCACCGCGCCGTACGCGACCGCGATCGACTGCAGGCCCAGGCAGACGCCGAACACCGGCAGCCCGATCCCGGCGCAGTGGTGCACCATCTCGATGCAGACCCCGGCTTCCTCGGGCGCCCCCGGCCCGGGGGAGAGCAGGACCCCGTCGAAGCCCTCCTCCCCCGCCCGGCGGACGGCGTGCTCGACGGTCACCTCGTCGTTGCGCACCACCTCGCAGGTGGCGCCGAGCTGGTACAGGTACTGGACCAGGTTGAAGACGAAGCTGTCGTAGTTGTCCACGACCAGGATGCGGGGCGGGGTCGGCTGGGTGGTCATTCGCGCGTGCTCTCCGTGGGATGCGGTGCTTTGGGGAACTGCCGGGCCCGCTGGGTCAGCCGGCCGCGGCTCCGTCGCCGCCGTCCACTGTGACGTCACCGAAGGGGAGCAGCGGTTCCGCCCACGGGAAGACGTAGGTGAAGAGAAGGTAGACGATCCCCAGGATCAGGAGCAGCGAAATGACGGCCTTGACCAGGGTGTTCCCCGGGAGGTGACGCCAGATGAAGCCGTACATGGTGCTCCCTCGAGGTAGCAGACTGGGGTCAAGAGTAGACCCGGGATCCACAGCCGTGAGGCTGGTCCGCCACTCAGCCCGCCGACCGGAGTTCGGTGGTGCCGGAGTAGCCGGGCAGGGCCAGGTCGCCGCTCTCCTGGACCTTCCAGCCCAGGCCGTACGCCTGGACGTACTGCAGGTAGTTGCGGATCGTCGGGTCCGCCTCGACGGCCGCCCGCAGGGCGTCGGTCCTGCCCACCGCCTTGACGACGTACGGCGGGGAGTAGACCCGGCCCTGGAGCAGCAGGGTGTTGCCCACGCAGCGCACCGCGCTGGTGGAGATCAGCCGCTGGTCCATGACCTGCACGCCCTCGGCGCCGCCCCGCCACAGCGCGTTGACCACGGCCTGGATGTCCTGCTGATGGATGACCAGGTCGTTGACGCCGGGCTCGGGGACGCCGGGGATGCGCGCGGTGGCGTTCGACGGGGCGTCGTTGAGGGTGACGGTCAGGCCGCCGCCCTGCAGCGGCTCCAGGGCCGCACCGCGCCGCAGGCCGTCCAGCTGCGCCGCGTCGGCGGGGTCGTGGCCCTGCTGCTCGGTGAGCTGCTGCGCCCGGGCCTGGAGGTCGGCCAGCTGGGCCTGCGCCTGCTGGTTCTGCGAGCTGCGCTGGCGGATCACGTCGCCGAGGCTCAGCAGCGAGTTGTCGGTCCGCAGGTCGGTGCCGCGGGCGGTCTGCGCGCTGATGTAGAAGAGCAGACCGGCGAGCGCGAACACCGCGCAGGTCAGGGCACGGCCGACAATTCGGATGCCGGAGCGGCGGGTACCGGCCTTCCCGGGGGGAATCGACAAATTAGTCACCGTACCCTTATCTCCTTGAGACCCGCCGAGCCACTACGCTAACGGACGCCGGTGGCAGGTCGGGGAGCGGTCCCAGAGCGCTCTCCACAACCCGACGTCGGCGTCTCACCCGCTGCACCCCCTGCGCGGTCTCACAGCGCATCGACAGGAGAGCTCCTCGTGCCGAAGTCTCGACTCCGCAAGAAGTCCGACTACACCCCGCCCACCACGGCCGCGGTGAAGATCAGCTCGGGCCGCGGTTGGGTCGCGCCGCTGATGCTGGCACTGTTCCTGATCGGCCTGGTGTGGATCGTCACGTACTACGTGACCAGCGGCAGCTACCCGGTCGAGAGCTGGCGGAACTGGAACATCCTGGTCGGCTTCGGCTTCATCGCGGCCGGGTTCGGCGTCTCCACTCAGTGGAAGTGACGCTCCGCTCGTCCTGAGGCTCGGATTCGAGCCGTTTCCGCCGCTTCGGATCGCGGGTCCCGGGGCGGCGGTTCGGCGTGCCCGGGCGCGGGCTGGAACCCGGTCGGCCCGCCCCACCATCACACAGTCCCACGATCACACAGTCGTGCTTATCCACATGGTTATCCACACTGGGGAAAAGTCCCCACAGCCTGTGGATAACTTTTCCGGGCGCGACCGTCCACAGCTGTGCACAACTCCTGGGAAGCCGGGAAACCGCGCAGGAGGACGCGCGTAGAACAGCAGTCCACAGGCGGACCTGCGCACAGCCTGTGCACAACCCCGCACCCGCTGTGGACAAACGCCCCGGGCGTCACGCGCCGTAGAGGGCCATACCGATCCACAACATCGCCGCCTCCACGGCCACCGCCCCGGCCACCGCCAGCCCCTGGACCAGGGCGCGGCGCTCGCGCGGGGCGTACATCAGGCCGAAAGCCGTCAGTGCGCCCAAGGCCAGACCGCCGAGGTGCGCGCGCCAGTCGATGCCGGGACGGGAGAAGGTGACCACCAGGTTGAAGACCAGGAAGGCCATCGCCGGGGCGAGCGGACCCTTGTTCCGCAGCTGCATCACGACGGTGGCGCCGATCAGGCCGAAGACCGCCCCGGAGGCCCCCAGCGAGTTCATCCAGTCGCCGGCCACCACGAAGGCGAAGGTGCTGCCGCCCAGCCCGGCGAGCAGGTAGAGGACCAGGAAGCGCAGTCGCCCCAGCGCCTCCTCCAGCGGCGGGCCGAGCCAGAGCAGCACCAGCATGTTCATCCCGATGTGCCACCACTCCAGGTGCAGGAAGGTGGCGGTCAGCAGCCGGTACCACTGATCCGGGCCGTCGGCGATGCCGAACGGACCGCCGGGCTCGTCCCGCCCGGCGCTGGCCAGCGACCAGACCTCGCCCAGCCGCGGCCTGAGCACGTAGGCGGCCAGCAGCCAGACCACCAGGTTGATCCCGATCAGCACCCGGGTGACCAGCCCGCCGTCGACGGTCAGCGCCCCGCCGAACCGGGTGGTCGCCCGCCGTGCCCCGGCCTGCCCGTTGCCGACGCACTCCGGGCACTGGAAGCCCACCGAGGCGGCCACCATGCACTGCGGGCAGATCGGGCGCTCACAGCGGGTGCAGGAGATCCCGGTGGCCGTCTGCGGATGCCGGTAGCAGCCGGGCAGCCCCCCTTCCGGGGACGGCTCCGTCGACTGCCGCGGCTCGTCCGGGAGCATCAGCGCTCTCCCCTTCCCGTACCCGACCACCGGAACCGCCAGCCTACTGCGGCACCCCTCGCTCCCGGCGCCTTCCCACGCACGGCCCCGCCGCCGCCGAGGCCCTCGCCCGGCCCACCCCGAAGTGCCGGTGGACAGATCCGGATGCATGATCAGCATTCAGGTGGATATGCGCATAAAGGACGCCACCCAGGAGGAGAGACTCGTGAGCTTTTCGGACTCGGCCCATAAGACGGCCACCAGGACCCGGGACACCGCGGCGCAGTTCGCGGACGACGCCAAACAGCGCCTCGGGCCCGCCTTGGACGCCCTCGGGCCGAAGGCCGCCCAGGCCGCCCACAATCTCCGCGTCCAGTACGACAAGCATCTCGCCCCACAGTTGGGCCAGGCCTTCGCCAACCTGCCGCCCGAGGCCCAGGAGAACGCCCTGAGGGCCCTCCACCGGGCCCAGGAGGCCGCCCTGGCGGCCCGCCTCTCCGCCGCCCACGCCGCCGACCAGGCCCGCACCACGGTCGGTCCCAAGGTCGTCCAGGCCGTCGAGGACGCCCGCGCCGCGGTCTCCCCGGTCGCCAAGGAGGCCCAGACCCGCGGCGCCGCCGCGTTGACCGCCCTCCACGGCCACGTCAGCTCGGCGGAGATCAGCCGACTCGCCGCCCGGAACGCGAAGCGGGCCCGGTGCCGCAGCGGCCGGTCCGCCGGCCTCGCCGTGGCGGGCGTGCTGGCGATCGGCGGCGGCATCGTCGCCTGGCAGTGGTGGCGCCGGCACAGCAACCCGGAGTGGCTGGTCGAGCCCCCGGCCCCGGACGCCCCCCGGCCGACCGGCGTGCACGCCGCCTCCGCCCCGGTGAACGGCGCCGGCCCGGAGGACACGGGCGAGTCGGCGGAGCCCACCGACCCGACCGAGGACGACCGCCCGCAGCCGTAGCGAACGGCCCGGAAAAGCTGAACGGCGGCCGACCTGGAGAACAGGTCGGCCGCCGTTCAGGCGGTGTGGAGCATAGGAGACTCGAACTCCTGACATCTGCCTTGCAAAGGCAGCGCTCTACCAACTGAGCTAATGCCCCTCGACGGCACGGCGCGTGCCAACGGGCACTAGCGTACCGGGTTCCGACGCGATTCCGAGCGCCGTCCCCTTGAAGGAACCAACCGGTCCGGTCGTGCGACCGGGCCGGCCGGTTCGGGAGGCGCCGATCAGCGCCTCCGAAGATCGTCGATCGTCAGATCGTCCGGGTTCAGCGGCCGGCCGGGACCGGGTCGGTGGCCTCGGTCCACAGGTCCTGCTCGGCGCGGTCCGCCTGGACCTGACGGTAGACAAAGAAGCCGCCGAGGGCGACCAGGGCGACCAGGAGGAGCTTCTTCACCGCGGGACCTCGTCCTTCTTGCGTTGGTGGACTCAAGAGCCGGTGCTCCGACCGGGCTGGCCGGGCCGACGAGTCCAGATGTGTTTCGAGCGCGAACGGGCGGCCGGGTACCAGACTGCCCTTGCGGCCGATGATACACACCGGTGTCCCAATCGTGACCAGCCACCGGCGCTTCAACCCGGAGGCCCGCTTGGAGGATTGACGCCGAACCTCCTGTCGTGCGGTTCGTCCGCACCCGGCCGGTCCGGGAAGCCCTCGTCAGAACCGGTCCGGCCGGTGTCCCCGCCGCGGCCCCCGGATTCACGGGGAAAACGACGAGGGGCCCGGAGTGATCACTCCGGGCCCCTCGTGGCGGTGGGCCTAACAGGACTTGAACCTGTGGCCTCTTCCTTATCAGGGAAGCGCTCTAACCGTCTGAGCTATAGGCCCGCGCTGTTCAGAGAGCGTACCGGAAACCGTCCTGATCTGCGGTCCCGTCCGATCTCAAGAAGTGTCGAAGGGCCCGGAGTGATCACTCCGGGCCCTTCGCGGTGGTGGGCCTAACAGGACTTGAACCTGTGGCCTCTTCCTTATCAGGGAAGCGCTCTAACCGTCTGAGCTATAGGCCCTTGCCGCACTGAAAGATTAGCGGACCGACCGCCGATCTCCCAAATCCGTATCGGCCGGGGTCGCGGCAGGGACCTCGGCGGCCGGACGCACCAGCCACTCCTCACGGGTCGGCCGCAGGCCCGCCGCGCCCTCCTCGGTGCTGCGGACGGCGAGGATCTGGTTCACGCCGATCCGGTTCTGCTCGAAGGCGAGCGCGGAGGCGGCCATGTACAGCCGCCAGACCCGGGCGCGACCGCGACCGACCAGCCGGACCGCCTCCATCCAGTGCGCCTCCAGGTTGGCCACCCACTCGCGCAGGGTCAGCGCGTAGTGCTCGCGCAGCGCCTCGACGTCCCGGACCTCGAAACCGGCCTCCTCCAGCCGGGCCACGGTGGAACCGACCGGGGAGAGCTCGCCGTCCGGGAAGACGTAGCGGTCGATGAAGGGGCTGGTGCGGTGCGACTCACCGGGGCAGTCGGGGCGGCGGGCGATCTGGTGGTTGAGCAGCCGACCGCCGGGCGCCAGCAGCCGGTACAGGCCCTCGGCGTAGGCCCGGTACTGCTCCGAGCCGACGTGCTCGGCCATGCCGACGCTGGAGATCGCGTCGAACGGGCCGTCGGGGATCTCCCGGTAGTCCTGGAGCCGGACCTCGACCCGGTCCGCGAGACCGGCCCCCTCGACCCGGGCGCGGGCCAGCGCGACCTGCTCCTTGGAGATGGAGACGCCGACCGCGGTGACGCCGTAGTGCTTGGCCGCGTGCAGCAGCAGCGAGCCCCAACCACAGCCCACGTCCAGCAGCCGCATCCCGGGCCGCAGGCCGAGCTTGCGGCAGATCAGGTCGAGCTTGGCCTCCTGGGCGGCTTCCAGGCTCTTCGCCTCGGGCGTCCAGTAGGCGCAGGAGTACACCATGGAGGAGCCCAGCACGAGGCCGTAGAAGTCGTTCCCGACGTCGTAGTGGTGGCTGATGGCCTCACGGTCCCGGCTGCGGCTGTGCAGCCGCCCCGGGGCCCTGCGGACCTCCTCCGGGGGCGGGGTGGGCTCCGGGCCGATGGCCCCGGCCCGCAGCACGGCGGCGAGGACCTTGCGGCCCTTGGCCCCGAGCACCTCGCGGGGCCCGAGGTTCATGGTGCGGATCTCCGGCCGCTCGGCGAAACGGGCGACCGCGGAGAGCGACTCGTACAGGTCGGTGCCGGGGGCGAGCTCCAGGTCCCCCGAGACGTAGGCCCGGGCCAGGCCCAGCTCGTTCGGCTGCCAGACCAGCCGGCGCAGCGCCCGGCGGTTGCGGAGCACCACGGTGGGTGCTCCCGGCGGCCCGGCGACGCTGCCGTCCCAGGCCTGGACCCGCAGCGGTACCGGGATCCCCAACAGCCCGTCCAGGGCCTCCACGAGTTGACCTGCGAGCTTCGCCACCGCGCGCCTCCGTCCAGTCGTCCTGCGGAACCTCACCAGACCCGGTCGACCGACCGGGGCGGCCTGTGGCACTCCCAGGCGCGGGAACGGGCGGCGTCCAGCTAATCCCACCGCGGCCGACCCGTTTCCGGGCGGCACGCCGCGGGGGTCGGCTGTCACCCGAATGCCGACGGGCCCCGCAGGCTGGAACAGCCTGCGGGGCCCGTCGCATTCCGTCCGCGGACGGAGAACTGACCGACGGTCAGCATTCGGCCAGGGATCAGTCCTCTTCGGCCAGGGTCAGCTCGACGCCGCCGGTGAAGCCGGCCGCCGCGTTGTAGATGAAGGCCGAGAGCGTGGACAGCGCGGTCAGCAGCACGACGTCGACCACGGCGATCAGCGTGGTGAACATCATCACCTTGCCGAAGCCGATGTAGTCCATCAGGTTCAGCTGGCTGCTGGCGTTCTCGGCGCCGCCGCCGGTGACGTCCTTGAGCGTCTTGGTCAGCGAGTCGAAGACGCCGAGCGAGTCCAGCGTCATCCACAGCACCGCCGAGGCCACGATGATGATGATGCCGACGGCCAGCGAGAGCAGGAAGCTGACCTTCATCACCGACCACGGGTCGACCTTGGTCACCCGCAGCCGGGCCTTGCGGGTCCGGCCGAGGGTGCCGCCGCCGGCCGAGGGCGCACCCGCCGGGCGGCGCGCCGCCCCGGGGACGGGGGTGCCGCCGGCCGGGGTGTTGCCGCCGGTCCGGGTGCCCCGGGCCGGGGTCGGCTGGCCCTTGGCGTAGGTGGTCGGCTGCGAGAAGCCGCCCGAGCCGGGGGCCGGGCTGCCCGGCGCGGCCGGCGTCTGTCCCCCGTAGGTCGCACCGCTCTGGCCCGCCCCGCCGACCGGTGGCATCAGCGAGGTGGACGCGGCCGAGTGCTCGGTCGGCGGCTGCGGCACACCGTACGAACCCCCGCCCTGCGCGCCCGGACGGCCGCCGGAGGCTCCTCCCGCAGCACCCGTGGCTCCACCACTCACCTGGTCCTCCCGCACTTCCCACCAGGGCGGCGCCGCCCTGATCCGTCACTCGTCATCCAGCGCCCGGCGGGTTTGCCCGGTGCTGGTCGGCGTCCGGTGCCGCCCCGCCCACTCTGTGGACGCGGCGGCACCGGTCTGCGGTTCGGTTCAGGCCTCGGCGTCGCCGCCGACCGCCGTCCCCGCACCCTCGGCCGTCTCGGTGGACTCGGTGTCCGCGACCTCGTCCTCCGCCGTCTCGTCGTCCTCGGCCTCCGCGTTGCGGGCCATGCCCACGACCGCGTCGCGCTTACCGAGGTTGATCAGTTGGACGCCCATGGTGTCACGTCCGGTTTCACGAACTTCGGAAACCCTCGTTCGGATCACTCCACCCGACAGGGTGATCGCCATGATCTCGTCGGTGTCGTCGACCACCAGCGCGCCGACCAGCGAGCCCCGGCCCTCGACGATCTTCGCCGCCTTGGTGCCGTAGCCGCCGCGTCCCTGGACACGGTACTCGTCCACACCGGTGCGCTTGGCGTAGCCGCCGTCCGTGGCGGTGAAGACGTACGTGCCCGGACGGACGACGTTCATCGAGAGCAGTTCGTCGTCCTCGCGGAAGGCCATGCCCTTGACGCCGGAGGTGGCACGGCCGGTGGGCCGCAGCGCGTCGTCGGTCGCGGTGAAGCGGATCGACTGGGCCTTCTTGGAGACCAGCAGCAGGTCGTCCTCGGCGGAGACCAGCTCGGCGCCGATCAGCTCGTCGTCCCGGCCCTCCTCGTCCTGGCGCAGGTTGATCGCGATCAGGCCGCCGGAGCGCGGGGAGTCGTAGTCCTTGAGCGGGGACTTCTTCACCAGGCCGGCCCGGGTGGCGAGGACCAGGTACGGCTTGTCCTCGTAGGTGCGCACGGCCATCACCTGGGTGATGTGCTCCTCCGGCTGGAAGGCCAGCAGGTTGGCCACGTGCTGGCCGCGGGCGTCGCGCCCGGCGTCCGGCAGCTCGTAGCCCTTGGCGCGGTAGACCCGGCCCTTGTTGGTGAAGAACAGGATCCAGTTGTGGGTCGTCGTCACGAAGAAGTGGTCGACGATGTCGTCCTGCTTCAGCTGGGCACCACGCACGCCCTTGCCGCCGCGCTTCTGCGAGCGGTAGAGGTCGGAGCGGGTCCGCTTGACGTAGCCGCCACGGGTGATCGTGACGACGATGTCCTCCTCGGCGATGAGGTCCTCGATGGAGAGGTCGCCGTCGGACGGGATGAGGGTGGAGCGCCGGTCGTCGCCGTACTTCTCGACGATCGCGGCGAGTTCCTCGGAGATGATCTCCCGCTGGCGGATCGGCGAGGCCAGGATCGCGTTGTACTCGTCGATCTTGCGCTGCAGCTCGTCGTGCTCGTCGGTGATCCGCTGGCGCTCCAGGGCGGCCAGGCGGCGCAGCTGCATCTCGAGGATGGCGTTGGCCTGGAGCTCGTCGATGTCGAGCAGGCCCATCAGGCCGGTGCGGGCGGCGTCCGCGCTCGCCGAGGCCCGGATCAGCGCGATGACCTCGTCGATCACGTCCAGGGCCTTGAGCAGCGCGCGCAGGATGTGGGCGCGCTCCTCCGCCTTGCGCAGCCGGAAGGTGGTGCGCCGGACGATGACCTCGACCTGGTGGTTGACCCAGTGCCGGATGAAGGCGTCCAGCGACAGGGTGCGCGGCACGCCGTCGACCAGGGCCAGCATGTTGGCGCCGAAGTTGGTCTGCAGCTCGGTGTGCTTGTACAGGTTGTTCAGCACGACCTTGGCGACCGCGTCGCGCTTGAGCACGACCACCAGGCGGGTACCGGTGCGGGACGAGGACTCGTCGCGGACGTCGGCGATGCCGGCGATCTTGCCGTCCTTGACCAGGTCGGCGATCTTCAGCGCGAGGTTGTCCGGGTTGACCTGGTACGGCAGCTCGGTGATCACCAGGCACTGGCGGCCCTGGATCTCCTCGACCTCGACCACGGCGCGCATGGTGACCGAGCCGCGGCCGGTGCGGTAGTAGTCGTCGATGCCGCGGCGGCCGACGATCAGCGCGCCGGTGGGGAAGTCGGGGCCCTTGATCCGCTCGATCAGGGCCTCCAGCAGCTCCTCGTTGGAAGCGTCCGGGTGCTCCAGCGCCCAGAGCGCGCCGGAGGCGACCTCGCGGAGGTTGTGCGGCGGGATGTTGGTGGCCATGCCGACCGCGATGCCGGTGGCACCGTTGACCAGCAGGTTGGGGATGCGCGCGGGCAGAACGGTGGGCTCCTGCGAGCGGCCGTCGTAGTTGGGCGCGAAGTCGACGGTCTCCTCGTCGATGTCGCGCATCATCTCCATGGCCAGCGGCATCATCTTGCACTCGGTGTAGCGCATGGCCGCGGCCGGGTCGTTGCCCGGGGAGCCGAAGTTGCCGTTGCCGTCCACCAGCGGCATCCGCAGCGACCACGGCTGGGCCAGGCGGACCACGGTGTCGTAGATCGAGGTGTCGCCGTGCGGGTGGTAGTTGCCCATCACGTCGCCGACGACGCGGGCGCACTTGTAGTAGCCCTTCTCGGGACGGTACCCGCCGTCGTACATCGCGTAGAGCACGCGGCGGTGCACCGGCTTGAGGCCGTCGCGGACCTCGGGAAGCGCACGGCTGACGATCACGCTCATCGCGTAGTCGAGGTACGAGCGCTGCATCTCGGTCTCGAGCTCGACCGGCTCGATCCGCATGGTCGCCTGGGCGGTGGCCTCTGCGGCCTCGGGGGTCTCGGGCTGTTCGCCGTCGGGACGGTTGTCGTCGACCACTGGTGGTCAGTTTCCTTTCACGCGGACTGGTACGTGCGGGGCCTGGGGTGCAGGCGCGTCACACGTCCAGGAAGCGGACGTCCTTGGCGTTGCGCTGGATGAAGGAGCGGCGGGCCTCGACGTCCTCGCCCATCAGCACGGAGAACAGCTCGTCGGCGCGGGCGGCGTCCTCCAGGGTGACCTGGAGCAGCAGCCGGTGGGCCGCGTCCATCGTGGTGACCCGGAGCTCCTCGGCGTTCATCTCGCCGAGACCCTTGAAGCGCTGGATCGCGTCGTCCTTGGGCAGCCGGCGCCCGGCCGCCACCCCGGCGGCGATCAGCGCGTCACGCTCGCGGTCGGAGTAGGCGTACTCGAAGTCGTCCTTGCCCCACTTGATCTTGTACAGCGGGGGCATGGCGAGGTAGACGTACCCGGACTCGACCAGCGGCCGCATGAAGCGGAACAGCAGGGTCAGCAGCAGGGTGCGGATGTGCTGACCGTCGACGTCGGCGTCCGCCATCAGGACGATCTTGTGGTACCGCAGCTTGGACTCGTCGTAGTCCTCCTGGATGCCGCAGCCGAAGGCCGAGATCAGCGCCTGGACCTCGGTGTTCTGCAGCACCTTGTCGATCCGGGCCTTCTCGACGTTCAGGATCTTGCCGCGGATCGGCAGGATGGCCTGGGTGCGCGGGTCGCGGCCCTGCTTGGCCGAACCGCCGGCGGAGTCACCCTCGACGATGAAGATCTCGCACTCGGACGGGTCCTTGGACTGGCAGTCGGAGAGCTTGCCCGGCAGCGAGGCGGACTCCAGCAGGCCCTTGCGGCGGGTGAGGTCGCGGGCCTTGCGGGCGGCGACGCGCGCGGTGGCGGCCTGGATGGACTTGCGGATGATGTCCGAGGCCTCGTTGGGGTTGCGGTCCAGCCAGTCGTTCAGGTGCTCGTGGACGACCTTCTGGACGAAGGTCTTCGCCTCGGTGTTGCCGAGCTTGTCCTTGGTCTGGCCCTCGAACTGCGGCTCGCCGAGCTTGACCGAGATGATCGCGGTCAGACCCTCGCGGATGTCCTCGCCGGAGAGGTTGTCGTCCTTCTCCCGGAGCAGCTTCTTGTCCCGCGCGTAGCGGTTGACCAGGCCGGTCAGCGCGGCGCGGAAGCCCTCCTCGTGGGTACCGCCGCCGTGGGTGTGGATGGTGTTGGCGAAGCTGTAGACACCCTCGGTGTAGGAGGAGTTCCACTGCATCGCGATCTCCACCGAGATCGACTTGTCCTTGTCCTCGGCCTCGAAGTCGATCACCGAGGGGTGGACGGGCTCGCCCTTGCGGGAGTTGAGGTGGGCGACGAAGTCGGCGATGCCGCCGTCGTACTTGTACGTGACGGTGAGCGGCTTGCCCTCCTCGTCCACGTGCTCGGGGCGCTCGTCGGTCAGCGAGATCGACAGGCCCTTGTTGAGGAAGGCCATCTCCTGGAAGCGCCGGGAGAGCGTCTCGAAGGAGTAGACGGTGGTCTCGAAGATGTCGCCGTCGGCCCAGAAGGTCACCGTGGTGCCGGTGCGGCCGGTCTCCGCGCCCTTGACCAGGGCAGCGGTCGGCGCACCCATCTTGTAGTCCTGGGTCCAGATGTGGCCGTCCTTGTGGATCTCCACCGAGAGCCGGGTGGACAGCGCGTTCACCACGGAGACACCCACGCCGTGCAGACCGCCGGAGACGGCGTAGCCACCGCCGCCGAACTTGCCGCCCGCGTGCAGGACGGTGAGCACGACCTCGACGGCGGGCTTGTCCTGGCCGGGGACGATGTCCACCGGGATGCCGCGGCCGTTGTCGACGACGCGGATCGCGCCGTCGGCCATGATCGTGACGTCGATGGTGTCGGCGTACCCGGCCATCGCCTCGTCGACGGAGTTGTCCACGACCTCCTGCACCAGGTGGTGCAGGCCGCGCTCACCGGTGGAGCCGATGTACATGCCGGGGCGCTTGCGGACGGCGTCGAGGCCTTCCAGCACCTGGATGTTGCTACCGGTGTAGGAAGCCTGGTCGGTCTGGTCTGGGGTCTGGCTGGGGTTGCCGGAATCGGCCACGAAGCGCCCTCTCTGGCACAGCACGGGCCGCATGCGCTCCCCGAACGGGCAGGCGTGCGACCACAGCGTTTCGACTCGGTTGCCACTAGCAACAGTGTTTGGCTCTCAGTCTACCGGTACGACTGACAGAGATGGGCGTTTGGCAGCCCTTGAAGGCAGATATGCCGCCCTGAATCCCCTCCGCACGAGTCCCGATACTCGCCCGGGGGGCCTGAGGCGCCTGGAAGGGCCGTCAGGGGTTCCGGAAGATCGTGGTCCGATCTCGGCGGGGCCGGCGGCCCCCAGGGGGCTTGACGACGGGCCCTAGCCCCAGGTGTCGCCCGGGCCCTTGCTCCCGGGCGCGCGCAGCCGGCCGTAGCCGCGGGCGGGCGCGGCCGGGCCGAGCACCTTGATGGTCTTCACCGTGCCGTGGCCCAGCTCGTGGTTCAGGCGGGCCACCAACTGCCGTGCCAGCCAGCGCAGTTGGGTCGCCCAGGCGGTGGAGTCGCACTGCACGGTGAGCACCGCGGCGGCCTCGTCGTAGGAGGAGGGGTGGCAGTGCGCCGAGATGTCCGGCCCGACGATCTGCGGCCAGCGGCCCATCACCCCGCCGACCGCGGCGGAGGACTCCCAGCCGCGCTCGGTCAGCAGCCGGTTCAACGCGGCGCCCAGCGGGACCGGGTCGCGGCCGTCCGAGCGGGCGCCGCTGCGCAGACCGTGCCGCTTCGCCTCGCGCTTCTGCTGGACCTGCTCGCCGCGCTGACGGGCCTGGGCGCGGGCCGCCCGCAGCGCGGAACGGGCGAGGTCGGCGCCGGTGGGCTCGGGGGCACCGGGGGTGGGGGAGTGCTCCGCCGGCTCGCTCACGGCGATCTCCTTTCCCCAGCCTGTGGACAACCGATGAGCCGTCCAGCCTACGGGAGCGGTCGGACGTGGAACGGCGGGGCGTGCCCGCGCCGCGGTGAGTGTGACGAGCGGATCAGGCGACGGATCAGGCGTCGATCCGGCGGACGGCGCCGTCGGAGACCGCGAACCGGGCGCCGGCCAGGGCCTTCGGTACGTCCTCGGCCACCGCCGCGGTGACCAGCACCTGCTCGCCGTCGGCCACCAGCTCGGCCAACCGGTCCCGGCGGGCGGCGTCCAGCTCGGCGAACACGTCGTCCAGGATCAGCACCGGTTCGCCACCGTCGGCGCGCAGCAGCTCGTACGAGGCCAGCCGAAGCGCCAGCGCGAACGACCAGGACTCGCCGTGGCTGGCGTAGCCCTTGGCGGGCAGTGGGCCGAGCTTGAGCACCAGCTCGTCGCGGTGCGGGCCGACCAGGGTGAGCCCGCGCTCGACCTCCTGCTTGCGCACCGCCTGCAGCGCCCTCAGCAGCTGCTCCTCGGCCTGCTCGCGACTGGTCGGCAGCTCGCCCTCGAAGGAACTGCGGTACTCCAGCGAGGTCTCGCCGCCGCCCGGGGCCAACTGCCCGTAAGCCGCCGTCACCAATGGCTGCAGAGCGGCCACCAGCTGGATCCGGAAAGCCGTCAACTCGGCGCCGGCCCGGGCCAGATGGCCGTCCCAGACCTCCAAGGTGGACAGGTCCGCGCCCTTGCCGCCGCCCGCCCGGCGGGCCATCGCCGCGGTCTTCAGCAGGGCGTTGCGCTGCTTCAGCACCCGCTCGTAGTCCTGCCGGACCCCGGCCAGCCGGGGCGCGCGGGCGGTCAGCAGCTCGTCCAGGAAGCGCCGGCGCTCACCCGGGTCACCCTTGACCAGGCTGAGGTCCTCGGGGGCGAACAGCACGGTGCGCAGCAGGCCCAGCACGTCGCGCGGGCGGACGTTGTCGGAACGGTTGATCCGGGCCCGGTTGGCCTTGCCCGGGGTGAGCTCCAGCTCGATCAGGGTGGAACGGCCGCGGTCCACCACCGAGGTGCGGATCACCGCCCGCTCCGTGCCGAGCCGGATCAGCGGGGCGTCGGTGGCGACCCGGTGGCTGCCCAGGGTGGCGACGTAGCCGATCGCCTCGACCAGGTTGGTCTTGCCCTGGCCGTTGGGCCCGACGAAGGCCGTCACGCCCGGGTCGAGGGGAACCTCGGCCCGGGCGTACGACCGGAAGTCGGCGAGCGACAGATGCGCGACGTGCATGGCTGTGGACTGCGCTCGCCTTCTGTGGACAGACCTGTGGGTTACCGGGAATCCCTGGGGAATTCCGCCCCGGAAGGGGACTACTTCGACTCGACCGCGTGGCCGCCGAACTGGTTGCGCAGCGCGGCGATCATCTTCATCTGCGGCGAGTCGTCCTGGCGGGAGGCGAATCGGGCGAACAGCGAGGCGGTGATCGCCGGCAGCGGCACGGCGTGGTCGATCGCGGCCTCGACGGTCCAGCGGCCCTCGCCGGAGTCGGCGGCCCAACCGCGCAGCTTGCCCAGGTGCTCGTCCTCGTCCAGGGCGCGGACGGCCAGGTCCAGCAGCCAGGAGCGGATGACGGTGCCCTCCTGCCAGCTGCGGAAGACCTCGCGCACGTCGGTGACCTCGGGGGCGGCCTCCAGCAGCTCCCAGCCCTCGGCGAAGGCCTGCATCATCGCGTACTCGATGCCGTTGTGGACCATCTTGGCGAAGTGGCCGGCGCCCACCGCGCCCGCGTGCACCGAGCCGAAGTCGCCCTCCGGCTTGAGCGCGTCGAAGACCGGCTGAACACGCGCGACGTGCTCGGCGTCGCCGCCGTACATCAGCGCGTAGCCGTTCTCCAGGCCCCAGACGCCGCCGGAGACGCCGCAGTCCACGAAACCGATGCCCTTGGCGGCCAGCGCCTCGGCGTGCTTGATGTCGTCGGTCCAGCGGGAGTTGCCGCCGTCGACCACCACGTCGCCGGGGGAGAGCAGCTCGGCGAGCTCGTCGACGGTCGCCTGGGTCGCGGCACCGGCCGGGACCATCACCCAGACCACGCGGGGGCCCTGGAGCTTCTTGACGAGCTCCTGCAGGCTCTCGACGTCGGAGATCTCCGGGTTGCGGTCGTAGCCGACGACGGTGTGGCCGGCGCGGCGGATCCGCTCGCGCATGTTGCCGCCCATCTTGCCAAGACCGATGAGGCCGAGCTCCATGACCAAATCCTTACTGTGGGGACGTGCCTGCCGGCGGCGCCGTTGCCGCACTCCCCGAGCCTACGCTTTCGACCGGGACGGGCTCTGCGCAGTCGGGCCGACCGGGGGAGACGTCCACAGGCTGTGCACAGCGGGTGTGCACAGCCTGTGGGTAACGGGCGGAACCGGGGTCAGCCGGAGAGGCGCACCGGCATGCTGCGTCCTGTGGGGGACGACCCCCACACCCCCGGGATCACGCCGCTTCCGGGCTTCAGCCGGAGAGGCGCACCGGCATGATCAGGTACTGGTACGCCTCGTCCTCCTCGGCGTCCACCGAGACCTTGCCGCTGAGCAGGGCCGGCTTGGTCGGGGTGGTGAAGCTCAGCTGGGCGTAGGGGGAGTCGATGGCCTTGAGGCCCTCCTCCAGGTAGCCCGGGTTGAAGGCGATCGAGATGTCGTCGCCCTCCAGGTCGGCCTCGATCCGCTCGGTGGCCTGGGCGTCGTCGCCCGAGCCGGCCTCCAGGGTCAGCACGCCCTGCTCGAAGTTGAGCCGGACCGGGGTGTTGCGCTCGGCGACCAGCGAGACGCGCTTGAGCGCCTCCAGGAAGGGCTGGGTCTGGATCGCGGCGACCGCGCTGAACTCGGTGGGGAAGAGGCTGCGGAACTTGGGGAACTCGCCCTCCAGCAGCCGGGTGGTGGTGCGGCGGCCGGCGCCCTCGAAACCGATCAGGCCCTCGCCCGCGCCGCCCGAGGAGAGCGCGATGGAGACGTTGTCGCCGCTGCCCAGGGACTTGGCGATGTCCAGCAGGGTCTTGGCGGGCACCAGGGCGACCGCGGAGATGTCCGACTGCTCGGGCTTCCACAGCAGCTCGCGGACGGCGAAGCGGTAGCGGTCGGTGGCGGCCAGGGTGATCCGGTCGCCCTCGATCTCGACCCGGACACCGGTGAGCACCGGCAGGGTGTCGTCCCGGCCGGCGGCGACCGCGGCCTGGCTGACGGCGGAGGCGAAGACGTCACCGGAGACGGTGCCGGTGGCGGTCGGCATCTGCGGCAGGGCCGGGTACTCGTCCACGGGCAGGGTGGGGAGGGTGAAGCGGGAGCTGCCGCAGACCAAGTTGACCCGTTGGCCGTCGGTGGAGATCTCCACAGGCCTGTTGGGAAGGTTGCGCGAGATGTCGTTGAGGAGTCGACCGGAGACCAGGACGGTGCCGGCCTCCTCGACGTCCGCCTCCAGCTCGACCCGGGCCGAGACCTCGTAGTCGAAGCCGGACAGCGCCAGGCTGCCCTCCTGGGCGGTCAGCAGCAGGCCGGCCAGCACCGGCACCGGCGGCCGTGCCGGGAGGCTGCGGGCAGCCCAGGCCACCGCCTCCGCGAGGACGTCACGCTCCACCCGGAACTTCACCGGTAACCGCCTCCTGGATCGAGCGCTCCCGCTCGCACTCTGGTTCGTCTGATCTTGATCGTCGGTCCTGCTGTCCGCCGAGCTCTGCCACTCCGCTTCCAGCTGCAAAGGACAGTCTGACGTACTCCGCCGACAGACGGGGCAGACGGGGCAGACGGGCGGAAGCGAACCCGAACAGATGTCGGGGAGCGCTTGTCCACAGATTTCGGGCCCACCCACTTTGAAAGCAGGTTCACGGTCTATCTGTGTAGCGGTAGTAGTAGGGCCTGTGGAAACCGTGGATAACCCCGTTTCCGCAGGTCAACGCCCGATTTTTGTCCACAGTCGGTGTGGACGGCGGCTGTGGACGGGCAGGCCGCGCTGTGGACAGCCGAGCGTTACCCACAGGGCACGCAGGGTATCCACAGGTTATCCCCAGGACTGTCCCCAGATCCGGGCCCGGTTATCCACGGGCGCCGGTCAACTTTTCGTGACGCCTTTCACACCGGGGCGTGAACGGTGGTTCACGGTTGTCGAACTGTGGACCCAGCTGTGGACAACCTGGGGATAACCGCCCTGGTCCTGGGGACAACCGGTGGATAACCCGAACGGCCCACTGGCGGCCCGTCACTTGTCCACAGCCTGTGGATAACCGTTGTGCACAAGTCCCCAGGCATCTGACCTGCGCGGAAGAGCGTAGCGGCGACGGCCCTGTGGACGAATTCTGGATAACTTCGGACTCCCCAGCCTGTGGACTGTGCGGAAGGGGCCGGTCCTGTGGACAACGGCCTTGCGCGCTCCCGGGTTTCGAATCACCGGTCAGTTGTTCGGCGCGGGCTGTGGACTGGCGGAACGTCCGTCGACGGGATCCCTGCCCAGCCGCAGCCCGGTAAACACCTGTGGATAGGCAAAAAGGGCGTCAGGATCGCTCCTGACGCCCTCTGCGGGCCCGCCCGGCCCCGCCCGTGGACGGGCGCTAGCTCTTGATGCGGTTGGTGAGTTCGGTGACCTGGTTGTAGATCGAGCGCCGCTCGGCCATCAGCGAGCGGATCTTGCGGTCCGCGTGCATCACCGTGGTGTGGTCGCGGCCGCCGAACTGCGCGCCGATCTTCGGCAGCGACAGGTCGGTGAGTTCCCGGCACAGGTACATGGCGATCTGCCGGGCCGTCACCAGCACCCGGCTGCGCGAGGACCCGCAGAGGTCGTCCACACCCAGGCCGAAGTACGCGGCGGTCTGCTGCATGATGACCTGCGCGGTGATCTCCGGGCCGGCGTCCTCGTCCCCGCCCGGGATCAGGTCCTTGAGGACGATCCCGGCCAACTCCAGGTCCACCGGTGCCCGGTTGAGGTTGGCGAAGGCGGTGACCCGGATCAGCGCGCCCTCCAACTCCCGGATGTTGCGGGTGATCCGGGACGCGATGAACTCCAACACGTCGGCGGGGGCGTTGAGTTGCTCCTGGATCGCCTTCTTGCGCAGGATCGCGATCCGGGTCTCCAGCTCCGGCGGGGTGACGTCGGTGATCAGACCCCACTCGAAGCGGTTGCGCAGCCGGTCCTCCAGCGTGGTCAGCAGCTTGGGCGGCCGGTCCGAGGAGAGGACGATCTGCTTGTTCGCGTTGTGCAGGGTGTTGAAGGTGTGGAAGAACTCCTCCTGCGTGGACTCCTTGCTCGCGAGGAACTGGATGTCGTCCACGAGCAGGATGTCCATGTCCCGGTAGCGGCGGCGGAAGGTGTCCGCCTTGCCGTCCCGGATCGAGTTGATGAACTCGTTGGTGAACTCCTCCGAGGACACGTAGCGCACCCGGGTTCCCGGGAAGAGGCTGCGCGAGTAGTGCCCGATGGCGTGCAGCAGGTGGGTCTTGCCCAGCCCGGACTCGCCGTAGATGAAGAGCGGGTTGTACGCCTTGGCCGGGGCCTCGGCGACCGCCACCGCCGCCGCGTGCGCGAAGCGGTTGCTGGCGCCGATGACGAAGGTGTCGAAGAGGTACTTGGGGTTCAGCCGGGCGGCCGGTTCGTCCTTGCGGGAGCCGCCGGCCGGGGGAGCGCCGGGCGGGGCGGGTACCCCGGGGACGGCGGGGCGGTCGGTGGCGCGCTCCGCGCCGGCCTTCTCGGCCGGGCGGCCGCCGGTGGGCCGGGTGCCGTGCGCACGTCGCCCGGCGCCGGCGCGGGGCTGCTCGCCCGGGCCGGGGCCGTAGGCGCCGCCGAACAGGTCGCCCTGGGTGGTCGAGGGCGGGCTGGGCAGGGGCCGCGGCGCCTGGCGGGGCGCGGGCTCATCCGGCTCGCGGTAGGGCTGTTGCGGTTCCTGGTAGCCGGACTCCTGGTAGCCGGGCCAGGGCTGGGCCGGCTGGCCGCCGTACGGCGCCGGGCGCTGCTCGTAGCCGCCGGTGTCGTAGCGGGGACGCTCGTAGTCCTGCTCGTACGGCTGCTGGTATCCCGGTCCGCCGTAGCCGCCGGAGTCCTCCTCGGCCGGGCCGGGGTACGGCTCGGCGGGGGCCTGGGCGGTGGGCGCGGGGGTGGTGGGCACGGCGTTGGCGTCGACCATCACGGCGATCCGGACCGGTCGGCTGAGTTCACGGCTGAGGGCGTCGGTCAGCTGCGGAAGCAGTCGGCCCTCCAGCACCTGCTTGGCACGCTCGTTCGGGGTCGCCAGCAGGGCGGTGTCGTGCATCATCCACATGGGTTGGGTGCGCTGCACCCACTGCTTGTCCATCTCGCCGATATCGGGGTCGTTGACCAGCCGCTCGACGACCCTCGCCCAGACCGGGACGAGGTCGCTGTTGACATCAGCCACTGGTGCACGCTTTCCAAGAACAAACCAGACAAGTCCTGCAACGGTAGTCAGCGAACAGGGACGGATCAAGTCGTTGTCCACAGGCTGTGGGTAAACACGCCCCGGGCGGCCGGTTTGACCCTCACGCCCCGTCCCGCGTACCGTAACCAGGTCGAGTTGTCGATGGCCGCTGCCGCATGTCCGCGGGTCCACCCGCTCCATAAGGCGCGCAGCACGGGCGCCGTGGATTGCCTCAGACCCCAGCCGAACTGGGGCGATGGGCCGGATTTCCGAATCAGGGGAGATCACGCGGACGCACGGTGACGGCCAAGCGACTCCCCGTCATCCTACGATTCACCTCAGGAGCCCCCGAGTGAGCAAGCGCACCTTCCAGCCGAACAACCGTCGTCGCGCGAAGACCCACGGCTTCCGGCTGCGTATGCGTACCCGCGCCGGCCGCGCCATCCTGGCTGCCCGCCGTGGCAAGGGCCGCGCCAGCCTGTCCGCCTGATCCACGACAGAGTCTGTTGTGCTGCCCTCCGAGAATCGGCTGCGGCGGCGCCAGGACTTCGCGACCGCGGTGAAACGCGGTCGCCGGGCCGGCCGGCCCCTTCTGGTCGTCCATCTCAGCAGAGAGGCCGACCCCCAGGGGCAGGCCGACCGGACCAGCGACTCCCGCCCGCACGTCGCCGAGGGGACTCCTTCGGCGCGTGCGGGTTTCGTCGTGAGCAAGGCCGTTGGCCCGGCGGTCGTTCGCAACCTGGTCAAGCGCCGGTTGCGCCATCTCGTTCGTGATCGTCTGTCCAGGCTGCCCGCCGGTAGCCTGATAGTGGTGCGTGCGCTGCCCCAGGCCGCGACCGCCTCGTACCAGGATCTCGAACGTGATCTTGACGCGGCGCTGAAGCGGTTGCTGAGGGTCGAGCCCGCCGCCACGGCGCCGACGGGAGCAGGGCGATGAAGTACCTGCTGATGGGCCTGATCAGGGTCTACCAGTGGACGATCAGCCCACTGCTCGGTCCGGTCTGCCGCTATTACCCCTCCTGCTCGCACTACGGCTACGAGGCCGTGAAGGTGCACGGAGCGGTCAAGGGCGGCGGACTGACCGTGTGGCGCATCCTGCGCTGTAACCCCTGGTCGCCTGGCGGCGTGGACCATGTACCGCCGCGCAAGCACCCGGTGTGGCACCGCCGGCTGCGCGATCTGCTGAGCCCCAAGAGCGGGACCGCCGAGCCGGAGCCGGTGGCGAAGCCCGATGCCCAAGGAGTCTGACCGGTGACCTTCGGTTTTCTGAGTCCCCTCTACACGGCGGTGTCCTGGATCATCGTCCAGTTCCACTCGCTGTACAGCCACATCTTCAATCCGGACGGTGGCTGGGCCTGGGGCCTGTCCATCGCCTCGATGGTCGTCGTCATCCGGATCTGCCTGATCCCGCTCTTCGTGAAGCAGATCAAGGCGACCCGGGCCATGCAGGCGATCCAGCCGAAGATGAAGGCCATCCAGGAGCGCTACAAGAACGACCGGCAGCGCCAGTCCGAAGAGATGATGAAGCTGTACAAGGAGGCGGGTACCAACCCGTTCTCCAGCTGCCTTCCCATCATCGTGCAGGCCCCGTTCTTCACCGCCCTCTACGGCGTGCTGGCCTCGGTCGCCAAGGGCAAGCCGATCGGGGTGATCCACGGCGACCTGCTGGTGAGCGCCGGCAAGGCGCACATCTTCGGCGCCCCGCTGTCTGCGACCTTCGTCAGCAGCGGTGAGACCAACGTCAAGATCGTCACCGCGGTGATGATCATCCTGATGTCGCTGTCGCAGTTCATCACCCAGCGCCAGCTGATGACCAAGAACGTCGACCTCACGGTGAAGACGCCGTTCATGCAGCAGCAGAAGATGCTGATGTACGTCTTCCCGGTCATGTTCGCCGTGATGGGCATCAACTTCCCGGTCGGTGTCCTGGTCTACTGGCTGACCACCAACGTCTGGTCGATGGGCCAGCAGCTGATCGTCATCCGCAACAACCCGACCCCGGGCAGCAAGGCCTTCGAGGAGCGCCAGGTGCGGCTGAAGAAGGCCGGCCGGCTGCGTGCGGACGGTACGGAGATCAAGGGTGCGCTCTGGGGCCTGCTGCCCCCGTCCAAGGCGGCCATCAGCGAGGCGGCCTCCGCGGCGGCCGTGGTCGAGGAGTCGGTTCGGGCGAGCCGCCAGCAGCCCCGTCGGCAGACCAAGGCCCAGCGCCAGCACGGCGGTGCCGGCACGCAGGCGGCCGAGGACGCCCAGGACACCCAGTCCGAGCAGTCGAGCGACGCCGTTCCGGCCGAGCCCGGCCCCGAGCCGACGGCCGCCAAGCAGACCGCGGCCAAGCCCGCCGGCACCAGGCAGGGGACCCGGCAGCAGCCCAAGCGTGGCGGTCAGCGGCCGAAGAAGAAGTCCTGACCGACCCCTGGCCTGTTGCGGCAGCCCCGTAGAGCTTCGTTCCCGGCCCGCCAGACGGGCCCAACTCCGAAGGAGTCCATCAGTGACGGAAGGCACCACCTCCGCCGTCGAGGCCGAGGCCGCCGCCAGCGCCGACGAGAGCCTCATCTCCCGCCTGGAGCAGGAGGGCGACATCGCGGCGGACTACCTGGAGGGTCTGCTCGACATCGCGGACCTCGACGGTGACATCGACATGGACGTCGAGGGCGACCGCGCCCTGGTCTCCATCGTCAGCGACGGCAACGACCGCGCGCTGCAGCGCCTGGTCGGCCAGGACGGCGAGGTGCTGGAGGCCCTGCAGGAGCTGACCCGGTTGGCTGTCCACCGGGAGACCGGCGAGCGCAGCCGCCTCATGCTGGACATTGCCGGCTTCCGGGCCCGCAAGCGTGAGGAGCTGGCCGCCCTCGGTGCCAAGGCCGCGGAGCAGGCCAAGAGCACCGGCGAGCAGGTCAAGCTGCAGCCGATGACGCCCTTCGAGCGCAAGGTCGTCCACGACGCGGTCGCGGCCGCCGGTCTGCGGAGTGAGTCCGAGGGCGAAGAGCCCCAGCGGTGTGTGGTCGTGCTGCCGGCCTGAGGCCGACGGTCGATGACCGGCCGCTCCGGCGGCCGGTGAGCTTCACCGGACGCGACCCCGTCCGCCTCGTGCGGGCGGGGTCGTCGTCCCTTCCGGGATGTTTCACGTGAAACAGTGCGTTGAGCGGGTCGGTGGATCCGGGGATCGGAGAGGTCGAGATGGACACGGAGAACACGGCCGCCGGCCGTCCAGGGGCGGACGTGGATCCGGACGTTGAGGGGCGGGCGGCCGAGGCACCCGAGCTGGACGTGCTGGCCGAGGCGCCGGTCGCCGCCCGGGAGGTCTTCGGTGATCGCTTCGACGCCGCCGTCCGCTACACCGAGCTGCTGGCCACCGCAGGGGTCAGGCGCGGGCTGATCGGGCCGCGCGAGGTGCCCCGGCTGTGGGACCGCCATGTGCTCAACTGTGCGGTGCTGGCCGAGCTGCTGCCGACCGGCTCCACCCTGTGTGATGTCGGCTCCGGTGCCGGGCTGCCCGGCATCCCGGTGGCGCTGGCCCGTCCGGACGTCTCGGTGACCCTGCTGGAGCCGCTGCTGCGTCGGACCACCTTCCTGGAGGAGGTCGTCCGGGAGTTGGGGCTGGACAACGTCACGGTGCTGCGCGGTCGCGCCGAGGAGATGGTCGGCAAGCTCGCGGTGGACGTGGTGACCGCCCGCGCGGTGGCGCCGCTGGACCGGCTGGCCGGCTGGGGGATGCCGCTGCTGCGTCCGCACGGACAGATGCTGGCCCTCAAGGGCGACAGCGCCGAGCAGGAGCTGGCCGACTCGCGCGCCGGGCTGGCCAAGCTGGGCGCGGTCGAGTGGAGCGTCATCTCGGTCGGCGAGGGCACCCTGGAGACCTCGACCCGGGTGGTCCAGGTCAAGGCGGGGGAGAGCCCCGGCGGTGTGAAGGCCGCGACGCGGCGGGCCAAGGTGGCCCGGGCCGGCCGCAACGCCAACGCCAAGGGCGGCGAGCGCGGCCGGGGCGGGCGGCGCCGCGGCCGCTGAGGCCCAGTGGCGTCGGACATGCGACAGAACGGGCGGACGGTCCTCCTGGACGGGGGGACCGTCCGCCCGTCGTCGTTCAGGTGACGGCCGGGCCGACGCCGGAAAACCGGAGTGTCGCAACGTCAGATTTCCGACATAGCGGGCATGGTGTTTCACGTGAAACGTCGCTCCTTGCTCTCGGGAATCCTCCGCCGCGACCGGGCGGCGACTGTTGCCGCTGCGGTTTCACGTGAAACACTGACCCCCATGCAGGACTCGGAGACCATCGGCCAGATCGATGACACGCCCATCGCACGGGCCGCCCAGGCTGCGGTCCAGGCGATCGGCCGAGCGGGGGAAGGGCTACCCCGGCCCGCCAACACCCGGGTGATCGTGGTCGCCAACCAGAAGGGTGGGGTGGGCAAGACCACCACCACCGTGAACATGGCCGCCTCGCTCGCGATGCACGGACTGCGCGTCCTGGTGGTCGACCTCGACCCGCAGGGGAACGCCTCCACCGCGCTCGGTATCGACCACCACGCCGAGGTGCCCTCCATCTACGACGTTCTGGTCGAGGGCAAGCCCCTGGCCGATGTGGTCCAGCCGGTCGTGGACGTCGAGGGACTGTTCTGCGTCCCCGCGACGATCGATCTGGCCGGCGCCGAGATCGAGCTGGTCTCGCTGGTGGCCCGGGAGAGCCGGCTGCAGCGCGCGATCGCCGCCTACGAACAGCCGTTGGACTACATCCTGATCGACTGTCCGCCCTCGCTGGGCCTGCTGACGGTCAACGCCCTGGTGGCCGGCCAGGAGGTGCTGATCCCGATCCAGTGCGAGTACTACGCACTGGAGGGCCTCGGCCAGCTGCTGCGCAACGTCGAGCTGGTGCGCGCGCACCTCAACCCCGCGCTGCACGTCTCGACCATCCTGCTCACCATGTACGACGCCCGGACCCGGCTGGCCGCCCAGGTCGCCGAGGAGGTCCGGACCCACTTCCAGAACGAGGTGCTGAGCACGGCGATCCCGCGCTCGGTGCGCATCTCGGAGGCGCCCAGCTACGGGCAGACGGTGCTCACCTACGACCCGGGTTCGACCGGGGCGCTCTCGTACCTGGAGGCCGCCCGCGAGCTCGCGCTGCGTGCGGTGGTCCAGGGCGGTTCGCGGGTGGGCCAGCAGCGGGACGGCCAGCAGGGGCACGGCGCCCCGGTGGCACAGCACGGTACGACGGAGGGTAATCGGTGAGTGGTCGCAGGGGTCTGGGGAAGGGTCTCGGGGCACTGCTCCCGTCGGCTCCGCCAGCGGTAGGCGGGGCGACGGGACAGCCCGCGGCGGCCACGCCCGCACCGGCCTCGGTGGTGCTGGAGCCCTCCGGGGCCGGGACGGTCTCGCCGACCGCGGTGCCGGTGCTGCCGTCCGGCCGGGGAACGGTGGCGGCCCGGGCCGGCGCCGAGAGCCTGCGGGAGAAGGCCGACCGCGCGGCCGAGCTGGCCGAGGTCGCCGGGGCCCGGTTCGCCGAGCTGCCGCTGGACGCGATCACCCCCAACCCGCGTCAGCCGCGCGAGGTCTTCGACGCGGACAAGCTGGCCGAGCTGGTCGCCTCCATCAAGGAAGTCGGGCTGCTCCAGCCGATCGTGGTCCGTCAGGTCGAGGCCGAGCGCTACGAGCTGATCATGGGCGAGCGCCGCTGGCGCGCCTCCCGGGAAGCCGGGCTGGAGCGGATCCCCACGATCGTCCGGGCCACCGAGGACGACAAGCTGCTGCTGGACGCCCTCCTGGAGAACCTGCACCGGGCCGAGCTGAACCCGCTGGAGGAGGCGGCCGCCTACGACCAGCTGCTGCGGGACTTCTCCTGCACCCATGACGAGCTGGCGGACCGGATCGGTCGCTCGCGCCCGCACGTCTCCAACACCCTGCGGCTGCTGAAGCTCCCGCCGTCCGTCCAGCGGCGGGTCGCCGCCGGGGTGCTGACCGCCGGCCACGCCAAGGCGCTGGTGAGCATCCCGGACGCGGACCAGCAGGAGGAGCTGGCCAAGCGGATCATCGCTGAGGGCCTCTCGGTGCGGACCACCGAGGAGATCGCCAAGCTGATGAGCGCCGAGCAGAAGCCCAAGCGCCAGGCGCCCAAGGCGGGCAAACTGATGTCCCCGGCCTTCAACGACCTGGCGACCCGGCTCTCGGACCGCTTCGACACCCGGGTCAAGGTCGAGGTGTCGCAGCGCGGCGGCAAGCTGGGCAAGGGCAAGGTGGTACTGGAGTTCGGCTCGGTGGAGGACCTCAACCGGATCCTGGACAGCATGGCTCCGGGTGAGGACGGTCTGCGGCTGTCGCACGGCTGAGCCGGCCGAGGGCAACGACCCGATGGGTGCATGTTCCACGTGAGCGCTGTTTCACGTGAAACATGCACCCATCGGCGTTCGCGGGGGAATGCTCGACCGTGAAAGGGAGGAGGTGCGGGCCATGGGACGCCGGATAGCTCCGCTGACGCTGGACAACCTCGTGGATCTGCCGACCGGCTGCCGCTCCTGCGTGTTCTGGGAGCTGGACCCGGTCAGCGGGAAGGAAGCGGTGGAGTCCGGGAAGCCGGAGCTGGAGAAGGAGGGGTGGATCTCCGCGGTGCTGCTGGAATGGGGCTCCTGCGGCCGGATCGTCTACGTGGACGACCAGCCCGCCGGTTTCGTGCTCTACGCACCGCCCGCCTACGTCCCCCGCTCGCAGTCCTTCCCGACCAGCCCGGTCTCGCCGGACGCCGTTCAGCTGATGGTCAGCCGAGTGCTGCCGGGCTACCAGCGACAGGGGCTCGGCCGGGTGCTGGTGCAGACGGTGGCCAAGGACCTGCTCGGGCGTGGGGTGCGGGCGATCGAGGCCTTCGGCTCGGCGGGCCGGGTGCCGACCAGCTGTGTGCTGCCGGCCGACCACCTGCTCGCGGTCGGCTTCAAGACCGTACGGCCGCACCACCGCTACCCGCGGCTGCGGCTGGAGGCGCGGACCACGTTGTCCTGGCGGGGCGATGTGGAGGTTGCGCTGGAGCGGCTGCTCGGCGGCGGGCGCAAGGAGCCGGCACTGCGGCCGTTCTGAGCGGCTGATCCGAGGGCCGTGGCGGAACGACGGCGGCGGGGCTCCCCGAGTGGGGAGCCCCGCCGCCGTTCGGTCGATGACCGGTGGACCTAGATCAGGCCGTCCAGCTCGCGCAGCAGCGCGGCCTTCGGCCGCGCACCGGTGATCTGCTTCACCGGCTGGCCGTCCTTGTAGAGGATCAGGGTCGGGATCGAGATGACGTTGTACTCGGCGGCGGTCACCTGGTTGGCGTCCACGTCGAGCTTGGCAATGGTCAGCTTCTCGCCGTGCTCGGCCGCGATCTCCTCCAGGATCGGGGCGACCTGGCGGCACGGGCCGCACCAGGTGGCCCAGAAGTCGACCAGAACGGGCTTGTCGCTCTCCAGGACGTCGGACTTGAACGTCGCGTCGGTGACGGTAGTGGTGGCGCCGGCCACGGGAACTCCTCGGGTTCGGACGGAGGGGGCTGCCAGGAGAACAACGGACGGGCCCGTTCTGTTTCTGCCTGGCCGGGGCGGGGGTGTTTCACGTGGAACACCCACCGCGGGGTTCGGTCGGTGGCGAGGGGGTCAGACCGCCACGGCGGCGGCCTTGGACTCCAGGTCGTCCAGCGCGGCCAGGTAGCGCTCGGCGTCCAGCGCGGCGGAGCATCCGGTGCCGGCGGCGGTGATGGCCTGGCGGTAGGTGTGGTCCACGACGTCGCCGGCGCCGAACACGCCCTCGATGTTGGTCCGGGTCGAGGGGGACTCGACCTTGAGGTAGCCCTCGGCGTCGAGGTCCAGCTGGCCCTTGAAGAGGTCGGTGCGCGGGTCGTGGCCGATCGCGATGAACAGGCCGGTGACGTCCAGCTCGCGGGTCTCGCCGGTGGTGGTGTCGCGCAGGGTGACGCCGGTCAGCTTCGGGTCGCCGTGGATGGCCTCCACCGCGCTGTCCCACTCGAAGCGGATCTTCGGGTCGGCGAAGGCGCGCTCCTGCATCGCCTTGGAGGCGCGCAGGGTGTCCCGGCGGTGGATGATCGTGACGCTCTTGGCGAAGCGGGAGAGGAAGGTCGCCTCCTCCAGGGCGGTGTCGCCGCCGCCGACCACCGCGATGTCCTGGTCACGGAAGAAGAAGCCGTCGCAGGTCGCGCACCACGAGACGCCGCGGCCGGAGAGCTTGTCCTCGTTCGGCAGGCCCAGCTTGCGGTGCTGGGAGCCGGTGGTGACGATCACGGCGCGGGCCTTGTGCACATTGCCCTCGGAGTCGGTGACGGTCTTGATGTCACCGGTGAGGTCGACCGCGACGATGTCGTCCGGGACCAGCTCGGCGCCGAAGCGCTCGGCCTGCGCCCGCATGTTGTCCATCAGCTCGGGGCCCATGATGCCGTCCCGGAAGCCCGGGAAGTTCTCGACCTCGGTGGTGTTCATCAGTGCGCCACCGGCGGTGACGGCCCCCTCGAAGACCAGCGGCTTGAGGGAGGCACGGGCCGTGTAGAGCGCGGAGGTGTACCCGGCCGGGCCGGAACCGATGATGATCACGTTACGGACGTCGCTCACTGCTTCTCCTGGTTCGCATCGCGACCCGCGTTTGCTGCGGGGAGGGCGGTCCTGCTCCGCCGCCCGGGACAACGACTGACCAGTCTCTCGCATTCCCAGGTCGATCAGTACCAGGCGCCCGCACTGTGGGAGCGGCGTGGCGTCCTGGTCGTCGATCGCATGGGAACGGACCCGCGACGGCTGGGAACCTCTGGTCAGCCCCTGGGGACGGTCCGCTGCAGCACGACGGGGCCGCAGTCGGGGGAGCGCAGATAGACGTCCACGAACCCGGGTCGGCCGGGAGCGGGGTAGACCAGGACGTCGACCGGGGCGCCCTGGAAGCTGCCCCGGTCGACGGCCAGCGGGGTGCCCGGGGCGGGGGCCGGACAGGTGGCCGGCGAGGGCTGGGCGGGAGCAGGGGGGGAGGCGGCGGAGTTCGGGGCGGCCGAGGCGTTGGGCTCCGGCCGGACGCCCTCGGCGGGCGCTGCGGCGTCGGACTTGGCGGGTCCGGTCGCGCGCAGTCCGGGAGCGGTGCCGGAGCGGGCCAGCAACTGCTGGACCTGGGCGGCCAGTTGGTCCTCCCGGTAGACGGTGACCGGGCCGGTGCTGCGGGGGGTGCGGGCGCTCTGGTCGGCGGCGGAGGTGCCCGCCGGGGCGCCCGCGGTGACCGCGAGGTGGTCCGGGTCGGAGGAGTTCACCAGCAGCGCCCCGCCGAGCCCGAGGGCGGCCAGCACGGCGACCGCGCCGAGCAGCAGACCGGCCCGCCGTCGGCGCGGGCGGGGGCGGCCGGGTCCGGTGGCCGAGGCGGGGCGGGAGGGGGGTGCGGAGGGTGCCGCAGCGGTCCGTGCGGACGGGGCCGGGGTGACCGTCCGGCGGTCGGTCCAGGCTGCCTCCTGGGGGCGGCTGGAGCCCTCGGCGGGGGCGTCCTCGGCGCGGGTGCTCTCGGTGCGGGCGGCCTCGGCCAGGGCGGCGTCCAGCCGAGCGGCGACGTCGGCGGGCATCGGCTCGGGCTCGACGGCGCCGAGCAGCGCCTGCACCTCGGCCAGTGCGTCGGCGGTCTCCCGGCACTCGACGCAGCCGTCCAGGTGCCGGCGCAGTGCCTCGGTGGCCTCGGTGGCCTCGGTGGCCTCGGCGGGTTCGGCCAGACGCTCGGCCAGGTCGGCGAGCTCCTCGACGGAGGGGTGGGCGTCGGCGGGCTCGGGGGAGGAGAGGGGGGCGGTCATCGCGTGCTCGCATCTCCTTCCAGCATCGTCCGGCCGGTGTCCGGGCCTGTCCCTGTGACGGTGCGGGGGCCCGTCGGGTTCCCCTGCGCGTCCCGGCGGGACGGTGGGGCCGCGCCAGGGGCGTTCGGTGTCTCCCGCGCGGGTGTCCCGCGTCCCGGCGCGCCGCGCCCCGGTGTTCCACGTGGAACACCGGATCCGCCGCCGGTCCCGCCGTCCGTCTCGCGCAGGTGCCGGACCAGCGGGAGCAGCCGGGCCCGGCCGCGTGCGCAGCGGCTCTTCACCGTGCCCACCGGGACGCCCAGCAGCTCGGCGGCCTCGGCCACGGGGTAGCCCTGCATGTCGACCAGGACCAGTGCGGCCCGCTGCTCGGGGGGCAGCTCGGCGAGCGCCGCGGTCAGTTCGCGGTGCACCTCGGCCCGGACCACCGGCGAGTCGGCCGGTTCGGCGGAGCCGACCAGGGTGTCCAGCCGCTGGGGGTCGTCGTCCAGCGGGGTGGTGCGGCGGGTGGCGCTGCGCCGGGCGCGGTCCAGACAGGCGTTGACCACGATCCGGTGCAGCCAGGTGGTGACGGCCGAGCGCCCCTGGAAGCCGGCGGCGGCCCGGAAGGCGGAGACCAGGGCGTCCTGGAGCGCGTCGGCGGCCTCCTCGCGGTCGCCGAGGGTGCGCAGGGCGACCGCCCAGAGCCGGTCGCGGTGGCGGTTCACCAGCAGGCCGAAGGCCTCCGGGTCGCCGGCGACGTGCCGGGCGAGCAACGCCGCGTCGTCCTCCGCCACTGCCACCCGTGACCCCTCGTCGTCGTTCCGGTGCGCGGTCGTGCGGTCAGCCGGAGACCTTGACCTCGGCGACGTGGCCGCGGTACTTGCCGTCGTCATCCTTCGTCAGAGCGGTCAGCCAGATCAAGAGGTAACGCGTGGTGACCGGGGGGTCGACGGTGTACTCCACGCTGGTGCCGCTCTTCTTGCCGACGACGGTGAAGCTCTCCGGCTTGGCCCCCATCGGGTTGGTCGCGGCAGCCGCGGTGGGCACCCGCAGCTCCGCGGCCTGCTCGCCGCCGAGGAACTGGACGTTCACCGAGGAGACCGGCTGCGGCGAGCCGAGATCGATCATCAGACCGGTGCCCGACTGGAGGGCGGGCGGCTTGGTGCCGAACTGGTCGAAGAACCACCCGGTGGTCCAGGCGGTGTTCGGGTCGCCGTCGAAGGCCTTGCCGAGGCTCTCCCTGCCCTGGGGCCCGTCGCCCAGCGGGTTGTACGACTGCGCGTCCTTGATGGCGATCGGCACCGGCGTGTGCGTCGTCGGGTGGGTGGTCGGTGCGGCGGTGCTGACCGAGGGCTGCGGGGTGGCGGCGATGGTCGGTCCGGTATTGCGCAGGCTGCCGACGAACTGCCAGGAGGCGACGCCGATCGCGCCCAGCGCGACCGTCCAGGCGGTGGCCTTGACCACCCGGCGCAGTCGTCGCCTGGTGCGCCGGGAGGAGGTCGGCCGGGAGGAGGGCGGCAGCGGGGCGACCGTCGTGTCGGCCACCCGGGTCGGGTTGGGCGCGGTGGGCAGGGCGTGGGTGTTGTGCCGGGGCGGGGCCTGGAAGGCGGGCAGCTCCGGTTCGGGCTGGCGGATCTTGGGTAGCCGGGCGATCGCCCGGACCAGTTCCTCCGGGGTGGTGATCGGCTCGGCGTGGTGCGGCGGGTGGTCGAACAGGGCCCGCGCGGCGAGCTCGGACAGGCCCTTGTGGACGCCCGCGCGGACCTGGTCCGGCGCGGCGTTCTGGAGGCCCTTCGGCAGCCCCTGGAGGTCGTAGCGGTCCTCCGGGTACGGCCAGCGGTGGGTGAGCGCGGCGAACAGCAGCACGCCGATCGCCCGGGTGTCGGTGCGCTGGGCGTCGTCGGCGGACTCCTCGGCGGGCAGCCCGCGCAGGGCGGCGTCCACCGCGATGCCGTTGATCCGGTACTGGCCGCTGTCGGTGCGCAGCACGCAGCGCGGGGTGAGCCGCAGGTGGGCCTGGCCGCGGCGGTGCGCGGCGGCGACGGCGTCGGCGACCTGGCGGACCATCTGGTACGCCTCGTGCGGCTCCATCGGGCTGTTCGCGAGCAGTTTGGCGAGGTCGGAGGCGTGCGGCAGCCACTCCCGCACGACGTAGACCAGCTCGCCCTCCTGGACGGCGTCCAGGACCTGGACGAAGCGCGGGTCGCCGAGCAGGGCGGCGGACTTGGCGGCGGCCAGC
This sequence comes from Kitasatospora sp. NPDC004669, assembly GCF_040609455.1. Classification (NCBI taxonomy): domain Bacteria; kingdom Bacillati; phylum Actinomycetota; class Actinomycetes; order Kitasatosporales; family Streptomycetaceae; genus Kitasatospora; species Kitasatospora sp. NPDC004669. Next base: position 244,861 of record NZ_JBEXKB010000001.1, on the reverse strand, counting down.
ACCTTGCGGGCGCGCTGGTGGCCGGAGGCCATCAGGTGGACGCCGACGGCGCGGCGCAGCTTCTCGTCGACGGCGCGCCAGCTGCTGAAGGTCTCGGTCTGGGAGATGCACTCCTCCAGCCGGTACCGGTGGCCGATCATGTCGCCGCTGTGCCGCATCGGTGCGGGGAGGGTGCGTGGGAGGGTGGCGGTGTCGCGCGGGTCGACCGTGGGCTGCGGGTCGGTGGGGCGGCGCCCGGCGGCGGGTTCAGGAGTGGGGGTGGGCTTCTTGCGGGGGGAGCCGGCGGCCAGTTCGGCGGCGATCTCCCGGACCGAGAGGGGGGCGGTGATCTCGGAGGTCTCCTCGCCGACGGAGGCCTCCCGGTCGGGATCTGCGGGAGTGTCCCCACCGTCGGCCCCACCGTCGGCCTCGCCGTCGTCCTCGGAGGCGTCCGTGGAGGAGGCGTCGGCGGCGCTCGCCGGGGCGGTCTTCCCGCCCCCGAGCTCGTCGATCGCCGCGGCCAGCGCGGCCTCGTCCGCCGCCGCGTCAGCTGCTGACGCGTCGACGACCGCCTTGGTGCCATCAGCCACCGTGGTCCTGCCTCCCCTTGTGTCGCCCCGGCCTGAGAGAGTCGCTGGAGCCTGCGGATTGGCCGCCCTGTGCTCCAGGACAATTGTGCCCACTCTTCTCCACCGGGTACGACCGCTGAAAGGTCCGCTCGGTTGCCTACGGGTGGAGAGATGTGGTGCAGATCCAACACCGGGCCGCCACCTTGTGGGTCCGGAGAACCCCGGTTCGGGTGGCGGCACAGCACTCGGCCGGACGGGCGGAGGCGGCGGTCGCCCCGGTTGACGCCCGGTCAGGGCGCCCGCTCGTCCGGCCGGTTGACGCGGTGGTCAGCGGCCCAGTCGGCCGCGGACCATGCCCAGCATGGCGTTCAGCTCCTCGATCCGCAGGCGCTTCGCGATGAACACAAACACCACCAGTTGGATACCACCGGCCAGGACCAACGACAGCACGCTGCCCGCCCAGCCGCCGAGCACCTGCTGGACCGCCAGGCTGACGCCGAGGCCGACCACCGCGGCCGGGACGCAGGCGGCGGCCAGCCGGCTGTACGTCTTGCCGATCCGCTTGGTGTCCAGCCCGCCGATCTTCTTCTTCAGCTTCGGCACCGCCACCGTCACTCCGACGGCGTAGGCGAGGCCGTAGCCGAAGGCCATCCCGGTCACGGTCCACTGCGCGGGCAGCGCGACCCAGCAGACCAGCGAGAAGCCGGCCTGGCAGGCGGCCACCCAGACGGTGTTGGAGAACGGCGTCCGGGTGTCCTCGTAGGCGTAGAAGCCGCGCAGCATCACGTACTGGGCCGAGTACGGGATCAGCCCGAGCGCGAAGGCCGAGAGCATCAGACCGACGTTGGTCGCGTTGTCCAGGGCCGTGGTCCCGCCGCCGACCGCGTAGATCGAGCGACCGATCGCCGGGCCGAGGGCCAGGAACAGGAAGGCCGCCGGGACGACCGCCACCGCGGTGGTGCGCAGCCCGTACGACAGGTCGTCGCGGACGGCGCCGGCGTCCTCGTCGGCCGCCGCCCGGGAGAGCCGGGGGAGCACCGCGCTCATGATCGAGACGGTGATGACGGCCTGCGGGAGCTGCCAGATCAGCAGGGCGTTGGAGAAGGCCGACAGGCCGACACCGCCGTGGCCGCCCTGTTCGGCGGCACTGCCGGCGGCGGTGGCCAGCTGGGTGATGACCAGGTAGCCGGCCTGGTTGGCGAGGACGAAGAAGAAGGTCCACTTGGCCAGCCGGGCGGCCTTGCCCAGGCCGTGGCCCCGCCAGTCGAAGCGCGGCCGGAAGTGGAAGTCCGCGGCCCGCAGGTAGGGGATCATCGCCAGCGACTGGACCACCAGGCCGAGCAGGGTGCCCAGGCCGAGCAGCCGGACGCCCTCCGGGGAGATGTTCTCCGGGGTGACCTGGGTGCCGTTGTAGCCGCCGTAGACCCAGATGTACGCGCCGAAGGTGAAGATCACCACGATGTTGTTGAGGACCGGGGTCCACATCATCGCGCCGAACCGGCCGCGGGCGTTCAGGATCTGGCCCATCACCACATGGACGCCCATGAAGAAGATGGTCGGCAGGCAGTACCGGGCCAGCGCCACCGTGGTGTCGGCGCGGGCCGGGTTCGACATCATCGGGTGCGCGATCAGCTGCACCAGCAGGGGCGCTCCGAGCACCGCCAGGAACACCACGCCGCCGAGCCCGACCATCACCAGGGTGAGCAGTCGGCTGGCGTAGGCGGTGCCGCCGTCCTCGTCGTTCTTCATGCTGCGCACCAGCTGCGGCACGAAGACCGCGTTCAGTGCGCCGCCGCCGATCAGGATGTACAGCAGGGTCGGCAGGGTGTTCGCCGCGTTGTACGAGTCACCCATGACCGCGATGCCGATCGCACCGGCGATCACCATCGTCCGGAGGAACCCGGTGCCACGGGAGACCAGGGTGCCGGCCGCCATGATCGCGCTGGAGTTCAGCAGGCTGGCGACCTTGCCGCCGCCACCGCCGGAGGCCGGGGCCTGCTCGGCGGGCTGTGCCTGCTCCTGCGGCTGCGCGGCGCGCTCCTCGGCGAGGTCCGCCAGCGGCTCGACCGCCGGGGGCACCGCGACGGCGGCCACCTGCATGGTGGCCTCCTCCTCGGAGAGCGGCGGGTCGAACTCGATCGGCGGCACGAAGGGGCGCTGCCCGTCCGGGCCGCCGTGCTGCGGCTGCCCCGGGTAGCCGCCCACCGGCGGGTAGGGCGCGGCCGGCGGCATCGGCGCGGCCGGCTGGGCCGGGACGGGCTGGGGCATCGGCGGCGGGGCCGCGGCCTCGGCCTGGTGGCCGCCGAACAGCGCGTCCACCCCGACGTACTCGGTGGTCTCGGTGTCCCAGGCCGAGTGCGCCGGGCCCGGCTCCCACTGCGGCCGGGGCTGCTCGGCGCCGGCCCACTGGCCGCCGTCCTGAGCCGGCTGCTGCGGCCAGGCGGCCTGCACCGGGGTGTCCCAGCCGGGCTGCACCGGCGGCACCGGGGGCGAGAACGGGGTCGGTGACGAGAACTGGGCCGGCGGCACCGGCGTCGGGTAGCCGCCGCCCTGCGGCGGCAGCTGCGGCGGCACGTCGTACGCGGTGGCCGGCGGCTCCGGCGCCGCGGGCCGCCCGGCCCGCAGGCCGTACGGGTCCTGGTCGTCCTGCGGGGTCCCGTACGCCTCGGCCGCGTACGGGTCCTGGGCGTAGGTGTCGGCCACGTACCAGTCGCCGGACGGCGACTCGGCGCCCGGCCGGCTCTCACCGCGGCCCGGCGGCCGCTCCTCGCTGCGCCCGGTCATGTCACCTCTTCGCTGTCGTGGGGGAGGCCGACCCGGCGTTACGGGGGGTCGGCGGTATCAAGGACCAACCTTCTCATCACCGGCGGCCCGATCCCGGCCATCCGGGCTGCTGGCGCGCGGTGTCTGCACGGGACCGTCACCGCCGGACTCCTCCGCCGGGCCGTCCTCAAGGCCGTTCTCCGGGCTGTTCCCCGGGCCTTCCGCGGGAGCCTCCGGCTCGGTCGCGGCGGCGCCCCCGGTGCCGTCCGTCGCCGGGCCGTCCCCGACCGGCTGGTCGCCGTCCTCGTGCGGCTGTCCGCCGCGGCGCTTGCGCTGGCGGACGAAGCGCAGGGCGGCCAGCAGCAGCAGGACGCCGGCGCCGGCGAAGACGTACAGCACCCCGTTGGTCACCGAGGTGACCTCGACCCTGAACGTCTGCGGTTCGCCGTACTTCTGCGGGTTGGGGCCGGTGGTCCAGAGCTGGGCGGTCATGGTGACCGGGCCGTTGTTGTGCGCCTCGGCCTGGAACCGCAGGGTGACGCTCTGTGCGGCCGGGATGACCAGCTCCTCCGGCTGGCTCACGTTCAGCCTGTTCGGCTGGGTCGAGGTGAGCTTCAGCTTCAGGTTGGTGACCGTCTGGGAGAGGTCGTTCTTCACGCTGACCTGGAGCTGGCCGGTGTTCCCGGCCAGGGTGACCACCGTCTTCGGCGGCACCTTGACGGCGCCGGTGAGCTCCTTCAGGTACTTCGTGACGCCCTCGCGGTAGGTGTCGCCGGCCGGGCCCTGGGCCCGCCACTCGGTGGAGAGCGAGCGGACCATGGCGGCGCTGAACGGGCCGCGCACCCGCTGCGGCAGGGTGAGCACCCGCATCAGGACGTCCAGGTCCTGCTGGATCTTGTCGGTGCCGCTCAGGTCGGCGGCCGACAGCTCGGTGGCCCGGGCCTGGGTCGGGTAGTCGGCGGGCGAGGGGAGGGCGGTGTTGGACTTCGGGTCCGGTGCGGACTGGGCCAGCGCGTCCAGCTTCACCGGGGTCAGCCACTTGTCGGTCGCCGCCTGCAGCGCGCCGGCCAGCACCTTGGCGGTGGCGGCGGACAGCTCGCGCGGCGGCATGACCAGCAGGCCGCGCTGGTTCTGCGGCTGCTCGTGGGTGATCGTGTAGGTCTCGGCCAGGAAGCGCTGGGTCGCCTCGGTCTGGTCCTTCGGACTGGTCAGGTCCTTCTGGAAGAGCGAGGAGACCGTATCGTCGGCGACCAGGGCGTTCTGACCGTTGCCGATCGGGCGCACCGCGGTCGGGGTGTAGTTCACCGCGTCCGGCTCGGGCATGCTCGCGCCGTTGACCAGCACCAGCCCGCTGCCCGCCTGCCGGGCGACGCCGGCGATCTGCTGGTCGAGGTAGCCCTGGTACGGCCAGGCCACGTCGGAGCGGGTGTCCACGGACAGCCGGCCCTCGACGGTCAGCCGGCCGGCGGTGGCCGCCTTGTTCAGGGCGGTGCCCATTCCGGTCAGGTCGGCGCCGTTGTGCGCGATCGAGGCGAGGTCGGGGTCGGCGTACGGCAGTGCGACCACCTGGCTGCCCTGCTTGGCGACCGCCGCGCGCAGCTTCTCCAGCCAGGCCGCGGCGGCGGCCGAGCCGGTGCCCGGGACGGTGTTGTCGTCCCTGGCCGGCTTGCCCGGATCCGTACCCGGCTTCTGCACCCGGTACAGCTTGTTGGTCATCGCGAACGCGGTGTCCAGCAGGTCCGGGTCGACCACCCAGGTCAGCCCGGTCAGCTTGGAGCCGGTGTCCACCAGCTCGTACAGCCGACCGCCCGGAGCGAACTCGGCGGCCAGGCTGTCGTCGCGCAGCACCGGGACGGTCTGGTCGTTGTCGGAGACGGTCTGCGCGGCCAGCACCGGAGCGTGCACCAGCGGCCAGAGCGTGGTGATCTTCGTCGGCTGGGCCTCGGTGCCGCCCTGGCTGTAGGGCAGGAAGGTGCGGGCGATGCCCAGGGCCCGGTCGTGCGGGTTTTCGGCGGTCGCGCCCCAGGCGTCCACCGCGAGCTCGTAGACGCCGCTGTCGGACAGCCCGAGGTCGCTCACCGCGACGCTCAGGGTGTACGGCTGGCTCTCGCCCGGCTTCAGCTCCGGCAGGGCGTACTGCGGGCTGTCCAGCTCCACGCCGTCCGCGCCGCCGGGTGCGTTGCGGGTGGCCACCGACTGCAGCTCGCTGCGCCGCTGCAGCGGCTTGCTGGAGACCGGCTTGCGGACCGCCGCGTGGGCGCCCTTGATCGCCGACTTGCCGCCGTTGGTGACGTGCCCGCTGATGCTCACGGTGCCGTTCTGGGCGGCGACCTGCGGGGTGACCGCCTCGATGGTCAGCACCACCGGGTACTCCGCGGTGGCCGTGGCGTCGGCGGCCGGGCGGATGTTGCCGCCGGACGGCAGCGCCATGGCGGGCGCGGCCGTGAACAGGGTCAGGGCGGCCGCGCAGGCGGCGGCGAAGCGGCGGGCGCGGCGGCCCGGGCTCCGTCCGTCGGCGGCTCGTGCCACAGGACGTCCACTGGGACGTTCGGCGGGGCCCGCGGCCCGTCCAGGCTGTCGGTGCGCCCCCAGGCCCGAGTGCCGTGCCGGCTCACTCACTCGTTTCGCCCTCGCCGTTCTCGATCGATCGCTCGCTGCTGATGCTGTCCGCCCGGCGCTGCCGCCCGACGTTCCCCGCTCGACGTTCTTCGCTTGACGCTGTTCGCCGCCCTGCTGCCACGGAGGGTTCCGTCGGCTGAGGCGGCACGCGACACCGCATCCCCGGTTCCGGTGTCCGAGACTCGTCCACCGGCATGGTAACGATCCGGCCTGGCGTGCAGTGTTGGGGGCTGTGGGGTGAGACGCTCAAAACGCGCGGGCGGTTGACCTGTCGGGGCACGTACCCTTGTGAGCCGTGTCCACTGCCAATGAGCCCACCGCGCGCACCGATCGTTCCAGCACCGCCGTCCAGGTCGTCCCAGGCCTGAGCGAGGCCCAGGCCATGGGGTTGCAAGAGCTGCTGCGGGTGTCGCCGGTCGCCGACGAGATCGCCCGCCGGTTCCAGGCGGCCGGTCACCGGTTGGCGTTGGTCGGCGGCTCGGTGCGGGACGCGCTGCTCGGCCGGCTCGGCAACGACCTGGACTTCACCACCGACGCCCGCCCGCAGCAGGTGCTCAAGCTGGTCAAGGGCTGGGCGGACGCGGTCTGGGACGTCGGCATCGCCTTCGGTACGGTCGGCGCCCGCAAGGACACCCCCGGGGGTTCCTTCCTGATCGAGATCACCACCTACCGCTCCGAGGCGTACGACCGCACCTCGCGCAAGCCCGAGGTCACCTACGGCGACACCATCGAGCAGGACCTGGTCCGCCGGGACTTCACGGTCAACGCGATGGCCGTCGACCTGCCCGGCCGCGGCTTCGTCGACCCGCACCACGGCCTGGAGGACCTGGAGGCCCGGGTGCTGCGCACCCCCGCCACCCCCGAGGAGTCCTTCTCCGACGACCCGCTGCGGATGATGCGGGCCGCCCGCTTCGCCGCCCAGCTGGACTTCGACCTGGCGCCCGAGGTGGTCGCCGCGATGACGGCGATGGCCGAGCGGATCACCATCGTCTCGGCCGAGCGGGTGCAGGCCGAGCTGAACAAGCTGTTGCTGGCCAAGCACCCGGTGAAGGGCCTGCGGCTGCTGGTCGACACCGGCCTGGCCGGGTACGTGCTGCCCGAGCTGCCCGCGCTGCAGCTGGAGCGCGACGAGCACCACCGGCACAAGGACGTCTACGAGCACTCGCTGACCGTCCTGGAGCAGGCCATCGACCTGGAGCAGGACGGCCCGGACCTCACCCTGCGGCTGGCCGCGCTGCTGCACGACATCGGCAAGCCGCGCACCCGCCGCTTCGAGGCGGACGGCCGGGTCTCCTTCCACCACCACGAGGTGGTCGGTGCCAAGATGACCCGCAAGCGGATGCGCGAGCTCAAGTACTCCAAGGAGCTCACCGAGGACGTCTCCCGCCTCGTGGAGCTGCACCTGCGCTTCCACGGTTACGGCGGCGGCGAGTGGACCGACTCCGCGGTGCGTCGCTACGTGACCGACGCCGGGCCGCTGCTGGAGCGCCTGCACATTCTGACCCGCTCGGACTGCACCACCCGCAACCGCAAGAAGGCCGCCGCGCTGTCGCGCACCTACGACGGCCTGGAGAAGCGGATCACCGAGCTGAAGGCGCAGGAGGAGCTGGACGCCGTCCGCCCGGCGCTGGACGGCAACCAGATCATGGAGCTGCTCGGCCTCAGGCCCGGCCCGCAGGTCGGCAAGGCGTACAAGCACATGCTCGAACTGCGACTGGAGCACGGCCCGATGGAGCACGACGCGGCGGTCGCGGCGCTGCGGGCCTGGTGGGCCGAGCAGCAGGGCTGAGGCTGAGGGCCTGTCCTCGGGCTCCCGTCCGCGGGGCGGCGCCGGGAGTCCGAGGACGGGCCCCGGCCGCGACGACGAAGGGGGCGGTTCCGGCACTCGGCCGGGACCGCCCCTCGCGCGTGCGTCCGGTTACTGGAGCTGCTTGAGGCAGAGCACGTAGTCCAGGGCCGGGAGGTCGGGGTGCTTGCTGGTGTACCAGCCGTCCGCCTTCGGCTGCTTCTCGCAGACCTTCTTGTCGGAGGTGGCGAGGTACTTGTAGATCACCTTGTACTGCGCCTTGGAGTCGGTGCAGGGCAGCACGGTGACCTTCGGGTTGGTGTCGGTGGTCTCGCTGGTGCCGTTCTCGTTGCGCAGGCAGTCGCCGACCTTGGCGTAGTCCGGGCCGTTCGTCTCGACCGGGGTCGGGGTGGTGATCGGCGGCAGGGTGATGCTCGGCAGCGGCGGCAGGGTGAAGGTCGGCGAGGGGAAGGTCGGCGGGGTGTAGGTGGGCATCGGCAGCGGCGTCGGCGAGAAGGTGGTCACCGGCGTCGGGGTCGGTCCCGGGTCCGCGTTGTTGTCGTGGTCCTTCGGGCTGAGCACGCCGATGGCCGCCAGGATCACGGTGACCACCAGCGAGACCGGCAGCAGCAGCATGGCTGTGTGCGGTCGCCGGCCCAGCGGGACGCCCGGGTCGAGCTGCGGGCCGTGGGTGCCCGGCATCGGCGGCGGCAGCTGCTTGATCCGGCCGTTGGCGGCCAGGTTCATCAGCAGGGTGATCGGGGTCAGGAACAGCGACGCCCAGCCCCACCAGCCCTGGACCAGGGTCTTGGCGGACATGTCGCGCACGGTGGCCGTGCCGCAGGTGCGGCAGAACGGGCCGCGCATGGTCAGCATCCGGTACCAGAGCACCAGGCCCTGGTGGCCGCGGACCTTGACGTCCACCGCCGGGTAGCCACCGCAGAAGCGGCAGGTCTGACCGTCCATCGGGGCCGGCGGCGGGTACCCGTAGCCGTAGCCGGGCGGCTGGGCGCCGTACGGCGGCTCCGGCGGCGGGGCGCTCGGGTAGCCGTAGCCGGGCGGGCCCGGGGGCGGCGGGGGCGGCGCGCCGTACGGCTGGGCGCCGCCGTAGGGGTTGCCGTCGCCCGGCGGGGGGCCGTACGGCATCTGGGGCGGAGGCGGAACGGACAAGTGGTCCCCCCGGAGAAGGATGATGGTCGACGAGGTCAGGACTTCTTCACCGGCGGGTAGCCGGTGGTGCTGGGGGCGGTGGGGGCCAGCGAACCGAGGCAGAGCACGTACCGGTTGGTGTTCCAGCGGCGGCCGCTCTTGCCGTAGACGGTGCGCGCGGTCTGCGGCGTCTGCTGGCAGCGGTTCACGTCGGTGGTGCCGGTGAACTTCGCCAGCACCTTGTAATTCGCCTTCGAGTCAGTGCACTTGACGATCTTGATGTCGCTGTAGCCGCTCACCTGGACACAGTCGCCGACCTTGGCGCTGCTGACGCTCGGGCCGGCCACGAAGTAGGTGACGGCCAGTGCGACGCAGCCGCCGGCCGCGCCGACGATCCGCAGCTTGGACCGGACACTACGCTTGGCGGGTGGTGCCGCGGGCGTCGGGCCGGGCTGCGGGTAGCCGTACGCCCCGGCGGGCGGCTGCTGCGCGTAGGGCTGCGGCGGGTACGGTTGCGGCTGCCCGTACGGAGCCTGCCCGTAGGGGGCCTGGACGTGCGGGGCCTGGACGTAGGACTGCTGCCCGTACGCCGGCTGACCGTACGCCGGCGGGGGCGGCCCGAAGCCGGCAGGCGCCGCCGGGGCCGGTGGTGGCGGGCCGTACGGGCTGGGCGGTGTACTCATCAGATCGTCCCCCGAGACCAAGTGCTGTCGTTCCGACAGGCTTACGTACCTTAGCGACTGGGTCGGACGCAATCCGTCCGGAGGTCGCAAGGGATTTCGGGACCAGGCGGTTTCCATTCCGGGACAGCACGGTTTCAGACACCGATGGTTCGGACACCGCGCTGTTCGGACCGCGCGGTGTTCCGGCGGCGCGGCGTTCAGGCCTGCCGGCCGCCGGGCAGCGGACCGGTCCGCCGGGCGGCCCGCAGGTAGAGCGCCGCGGTGAGCGCGTACACCGCCGCCACCCCGATGACCACCGGCACCGAACGGCCGGACAGCGGCAGCACCAGCGCGGTGACCAGGGCGGCGGCCACGAAGGCGACGTTGAACAGCACGTCGTAGATGGCGAAGACTCGGCCGCGGTACTCGTCCTCGACCGATTCCTGAACGACCGTGTCGGCGCAGATCTTGGTGCCCTGGGTGACCACCCCGAGCAGCAGCGCGGCGACCAGGCAGGGCACCGGGGCGAAGAACAGGCCCAGCGCGGGGACGAAGAGGACCGGGGCGACCAGGCAGGCCGTCATCCAGCCGGCCAGGCCCAGTCGCCGGGTGCACCAGGGGCTGACCACGGCGGCCACGAAGAACCCGGCGGCGGACAGTCCGACGGCCTGGCCGAGGGTGGCCAGCCCGGCCGCGCTGTCGGCCGGGTCGTTGAAGGTGTACCGGGCGAGCATCACCACGACCACGATCAGCACGCCGTAGCAGAACCGGGCCGCGGTGACGGCGGCCAGCGCCTGCACGGCCGGTCGGCAGTCCCGCCGCAGGTGGCGGACGGCGGCACCGAGTTCGACGGCGGCCCGCAGCAGCACCTGGCCGAGCGCCGGGTGGTCGCCGTGCTTCACCGGGCCCAGCAGGTCGCGGTCCATCCGGCGGGCGGCCAGTGCGGCCGACAGGTACAGCAGCGAGGCGACCGTGACCAGCGCGGCGTCCGCCCGCGGCCCGGGGGTCATCACCTGGTGCAGCAGGAAGCCGATGCCCCCGCCCGAGGCGGCGGCGACCGTTCCGAGGGTGGGGGAGAGGGCGTTGGCGGTGACCAGCTGCTCCTGCTCCACCACTCGGGGCAGGGCGGCGGACAGGCCGGCCAGGATGAACCGGTTGAGCGCGGTGACCAGCAGCGCGGAGGCGAAGAACAGCCAGATCGGTGCCTCGACCAGCAGCAGCGCGCCGGTGCCCAGGCCCAGCCCGAAGCGGGCCAGGTTGCCGAAGTAGAGCACCTGGCGGCGGCGCCAGCGGTCCAGCAGCACCCCGGCGAACGGGCCGATCACGGAGAACGGCAGCAGCATCACGGCCAGCACCGAGGCGATGTCGGCGGGGGAGGACTGCTTCTCGGGGGAGAAGACCACGTAGGCGGCGAGCGAGACCTGGAAGACGCCGTCCGAGACCTGGGAGAGCACCCGGGCGGTCAGCAGCCGGCGGAAGTCCCGGCCCCCGAGCAGACCGAGGAGCGTGGCGCGGTGCGCGGACTGGTGGGTGCTGCCGTTCTCGGTGATCGCCACCCGCCCAGGGTGCCACGGAACCGGTCGACGTTTCACGTGAAACATTTGCCGTGGAAACGTGAAGGGCTCACGATCTGATGATCGTGAGCCCTTCGGAAGAGCTATGAGCGACGACAAGCCGTCAGCTCAGCGCTCGGTGCTGGACAGTCGCGAACCTCGCTGCGCTCAGCGCTCGACCTCGCCACGGATGAACTTCTCGACGTTCTCCTTGGCCTCGTCGTCGAAGTACTGGACCGGCGGGGACTTCATGAAGTACGAGGAGGCCGACAGGATCGGGCCGCCGATGCCGCGGTCCTTGGCGATCTTCGCGGCGCGGACGGCGTCGATGATGACACCGGCGGAGTTCGGGGAGTCCCAGACCTCGAGCTTGTACTCCAGGTTCAGCGGAACGTCGCCGAACGCGCGACCCTCCAGGCGGACGTAGGCCCACTTGCGGTCGTCCAGCCAGGCCACGTAGTCCGAGGGACCGATGTGGACGTTCTTGGCGCCCAGCTCGCGGTCGCGGATCTGCGAGGTGACGGCCTGGGTCTTGGAGATCTTCTTGGACTCCAGGCGCTCGCGCTCGAGCATGTTCTTGAAGTCCATGTTGCCGCCGACGTTCAGCTGCATGGTGCGCTCGAGGATGACACCGCGGTCCTCGAACAGCTTGGCCATCACGCGGTGCGTGATGGTGGCGCCGACCTGGGACTTGATGTCGTCACCGACGATCGGCACGCCGGCCTCGGTGAACTTGTCCGCCCACTCCTTGGTGCCCGCGATGAACACCGGCAGGGCGTTCACGAAGGCGACCTTGGCGTCGATGGCGCACTGGGCGTAGAACTTGGCCGCGGCCTCGGAGCCGACGGGCAGGTAGCAGACCAGGACGTCGACCTGCTTGTCCTTGAGGACCTGGACGACGTCGACCGGGGCCTCGTCCGACTCCTCGATGGTCTCCAGGTAGTACTTGCCCAGGCCGTCGAGGGTGTGGCCGCGCTGGACGGTCACGCCGGTCGGCGGGACGTCGCAGATCTTGATGGTGTTGTTCTCGCTGTTGCCGATGGCGTCGGCCAGGTCGAAGCCGACCTTCTTGGCGTCGACGTCGAAGGCGGCGACGAACTCCACGTCACGGACGTGGTAGTCACCGAACTGGACGTGCATCAGCCCGGGGACCTTGCCGGCCGGGTCGGCGTCCTTGTAGTACTCGACACCCTGCACCAGCGAGGCGGCGCAGTTGCCCACGCCGACGATGGCTACGCGAACCGAACCCATTTCCGGTTGCTCCCTGTGATCTCATGAGGACCGCCGGAATCGGCGGCACTCGTCCTGCTTCTTCGATGACTGCTTGTACGGGCGCGTGGCGCCCTCTCCTGCCGCGTGGCACAGGGCTGACGCGGTGTCAGCGCTCCTGGGCGGAGCGCCCCGGGCGGTCGTACGGTGGCCCGGACGGGTCCGGGGACCCGGTCTCCTGGCCACGGCCGTCCGAAGTCTGGTGGGGGCCGGCGGCGGTGCCGCCGGCGGTGGCGGGCCCGGTCCGGCCGGTGCGGTTGGCCCGTTCGGTCTCGATCAGCTCGTTGAGCCACCGGACCTCGCGTTCCACCGACTCCAGTCCGTGCCGCTGGAGTTCGACGGTGTAGTCGTCGAACCGTTCGCGGGCGCGGGCCAGCGAGTTGCGCATCCGCTCCAGGCGCTCCTCCAGCCGACTGCGTCGACCTTCCAGGACGCGCATCCGCACGGCCCGATCGGTCTGGCCGAAGAACGCGAAGTGGACGCCGAAGCGCTCGTCCTCCCACGCGTCGGGGCCTGAGTCGGCGAGCAGCTCCTCGAAGCGCTGCTTGCCCTCGGGGGAGAGCCGGTAGACGATCTTCGACCGCTTGCCGTTGAGCGCGGTGGCCGGGACGTACTCGACGTCCGGGTTGTCCTCGACCAGGAAACCCTGGGCGACCAGGCTCTTCAGGCACGGGTAGAGCGTTCCGTAGGAGAGCGCCCGCAGCGCTCCGAGCAGGATGTTGAGCCGTTTCCGCAGCTCGTAGCCGTGCATCGGGGCGTCATGGAGCAGGCCGAGAACGGCGAACTCCAGCACTCCTGAGCGCCTGCCCACTGCCGTCGTCCTCCTCCCTCTCGACCTCGCCCCGGCCGCTGCATCCGGCGGTATTCCGCTTCGATGTATCGGCTCGATATATCGAGAACAGTAAACCCGACCCTTGGAACGGGCAAGGGGGGCGCGCGTGAATGTGATCACAAGCCGACGCGCGGGTGGGCTTGGCAACGGGCGTGTAATGATCTGTCGCCGTTTTGCGGTAATTGACGGCTGATGCCCGATTAATAGTCATTTCGTGCTGCGTACGCTGTCGCGTGTGCACGAGGACCAACCTCCGGGGTTAGGGCGGTCCGGGCATCGGACGTGAACCCTGCCTTCAGGCTGGAAAGCCTGGCGAGGAGTGGCTGGAACATGAGCGAGCGACGGCGAAGGACGCCCGACCCGGGCGGTGACGGGCAGCAGCCCCCGGGAGGCGGTGGCCGTCGGGGTGGACCCGGTCCCGATGAGCTGGGCTCGGAAGGGCTCGGCCGTCGACGCCCGTCCGGCGTCCGGGAGACCGCCCAGCAACCCCGGATGGGCCGTGCCGAGATGCGCAAGGCCGCCCAGAAGAAGGGGAAGGGGGGCGGCCGACGAGGTGCTGCCGCCGCTTCCGCCGCCGCGGCCGCCGGCCCCGGCAAGAAGCGCTTCATCGACTACCCCCGGTGGGGCAAGACCGGCGTCCGGCGCTGGCTGCCGTCCTGGAAGCAGTGGCTGAGCGCCTTCCTGCTGTTCTTCGCCACCGGCGTGGGCGTCGTGTTCTACCTCTACCAGACCACGACGGTCCCGAACCTCAAGGACCTGGTGAGGGAGCAGAACACCATCTACTACTGGGCCGACGGCAGTGAGATGACCCGCAAGGGTGACACCAACCGCCAGATCGTCGAGATCCAGGACATCAGCCCCAACCTGCAGAACGCCGTCATCTCGGCGGAGAACGAGACCTTCCGCACCGACAGCGGCATCGACCCCAAGGGCATGCTGCGCGCCGTCTACAACATGGCGAAGGGCGGGGAGACCCAGGGCGCCTCGACGATCACCCAGCAGTACGTCAAGAACGCCTACCTGAGCCAGGAGCAGACCCTCAGCCGCAAGCTGAAGGAGTTCTTCATCACGCTGAAGATCAACCAGCAGATGGGGAAGGACGACATCCTCAAGGGCTACCTGAACACCAGCTGGTTCGGCCGCAACGCCAACGGCGCGCAGGCCGCCGCCCAGGCGTACTACGGCGTCAACGCCAAGGACCTGAACCTCTGCCAGAGCGCCATGCTGGCCGGACTGCTGAAGGGCGCGAACTACTACGACCCCTCCAAGCCGGCCAACCACGACCGCGCCGTGGAGCGCTGGAAGTGGATCCTGGACCGGATGGTGATCACCCACAACACCACCCCGGAGGAGCGGGCCAAGTGCACCACGTTCCCCGAGCCGATCCCGCAGAAGTCCAGCTCCAACATGAACGGTGAGATCAGCTACCTGGTCGACACCGTCAACCAGTACGTGATGGCCACCGACAAGTCGATCACCCAGCAGGTGATCGACAAGGGCGGCCTGAAGATCTACACCACCTTCGAGAAGGACAAGGTCGACGCCCTGAAGAAGGCGGTCGACGACGTCAAGGCGGAGAACCTCAACCCGCAGAAGCGTCCCGACAACGACACCTTCATCCAGTTCGGCTCGGCCAGCATCCGCCCCGGCGACGGTGCGATCGTCGCCCTCTACGGCGGTGACGGCGTGGAGAACGGCCACTTCGACAACAACGCCAACGCCACCGGTGTCCAGGTCGGTTCGACCTTCAAGCCCTTCGTGCTGGCCACCGCGATGCAGGTCGGCGTACAGACGGCGAAGGGCGACGACGGCAAGCCGAAGCGGATCAACGCGGACAGCCGCTACCTCTCCGACGACCTGTCCGAGATCCGCAAGCCGGACGGCTCGCTGGTGATCGGCGACGACGGCAAGCCCTACCGGCAGAAGAACGAGGACGCCGGCAAGCGCGGCTACGTCTCGCTGCGCCAGGCCATGCAGTACTCGTACAACGTGCCCTTCGTCCAGCTGAACCAGGACGTCGGCGGCCAGAACGTGGCCGACATCGCGGTGCAGATGGGCATCAAGAAGGACAGCCTGGCCGACCCGAAGACCCCGACCTTCGCGCTCGGCACCTCCACCATCAGCCCGATCCGGATGGCCACTGGCTACGGCACTCTCGCGGCCAGCGGCAAGGAGGCCGAGCCCTACTCGGCCACCAAGGTCGAGGTGGACGGCAAGGAGCGCCCGGGCTTCGGCAAGAAGGACACCAAGGCCGCGCTGGAGCCGGCCGTCGCCGACAACGTCACCGACGTGCTGGTGAACGTGGCCAAGAACGGTACCGGTACCAAGACCAACTCGCTGGGCCGCCCGGTGGCCGGCAAGACCGGTACCACCGACCAGAACAAGTCGGCCTGGTGGGTCGGCTACACGCCGCAGCTGGTGACCAGCGTCGCGATGTGGCGCGAGGACCCGAGCAAGCACGACCGGCTCTCGCTCAACGGCACCGGCGGCAAGGAGTCCATCCACGGTGGTGACATCCCGACCGACATCTTCACCCGGTACATGAAGGTCGCGCTGGCCAACGAGAAGAAGATGGACTTCCCGAGCCCGCAGCCGGTCGGCACCGAGGTGGACTCCTCCGGCGCGCCGTCCACGGCGACCGCCACGCCGACCCAGGCCCCGACCCAGACCCCGACCGAGGCCCCGTCGGCCCCGCAGCCGACCCAGCCGCAGCCGACGCAGCCGCAGCCGACGCAGCCGCAGCCCACCCAGGGCGGGGGCTGTGTGCCGGGCGTGGACTGCCCGCCGACCCCGCCGCCGACCCACACCCCGAAGCCGAAGCCGACGGACACCTGCACCCTGTTCGGCTGCACGACGCCGACGCCGACCGACAGCACCCCGCCGACCGGCGGGGGCAAGCCGGGTGGCGGCGGCAAGACGTCTCCGAGCAGTACGGCCACGCCGTAGGACGCGGCCGGTCGGTGAGACGCTGAAGCGGCGGTGGCGGTCCTCCTCGGAGGGCCGCCACCGCCGTTTCGCCGTGTTTCGCCGCTCGCGCCCCCTCCGCACCACTCGTACCGCCGGGGCCACCGCGGGGTCCTCCTCGTCCCGGCGCATCCGGTGCGGCAGGATGTCCGGCATGACGTCGAGCGATCGTGACGAAACCGCGGGCCCGGACCGGCCCGGCGCCGCCGCAGGGCCCACCCCGGCAGCCGTCGCCACGGCCGCACCGCCGGCCAACACCGTGGTCGTCCCGGCCGACGAGGACCGGGTGGCGGCGGCCGGCAGCGAGGTGTTCGGCGGCCCGCCCGGGCGCCGGGCGCTGCTCGGCGTCTCCTGGTGGATCCCGGCGCGCTTCCTGGCGCTCGTGGTGATCGTGGTCTCGGCGCTCGGCATGGTGCACAACCTGCCCTGCTACAACCAGGCCTGGTTCCAGCCGGGGTCGCCGCAGTACATCCACGCCTGCTACAGCGACATCCCGCACCTGTTCTCCGGGCGCGGCTTCGCGGCCGGGCTGCACCCGTACGTGGACCGCATCCCGGGCAGCTCGGGGGACCTCCAGTACCTTGAGTACCCGGTGCTGACCGGCCTGTTCATGCAGGTCGCAGCCTGGCTGACGCCCGGCGGCGGCACCCAGCAGGACCAGGAGCAGTGGTTCTGGGCGATCAACGCCGGGATGCTGATGGCCTGTGCGGTGGTCGCCGTGGTGGCGCTCTCGCGCACCCACCGCCGCCGCCCCTGGGACGCCCTGCTGTTCGGGCTCTCGCCCGTCCTGCTGCTCAACGGCACGGTCAACTGGGACCTGCTCGCGGTCGCCCTGGCCGCCGTGGCGATGGCCTGGTGGGCCGGTTCCCGGCCGGGCTGGGCCGGCGTCTTCATCGGCCTGGCCGCCGCCGCCAAGCTCTACCCGCTGCTGCTGATCGGTCCGCTGCTGGTGCTCTGCTGGCGGGCCGGGAAGTGGCGCGAGTTCCGGGTGATGCTGGGTGGCGCGGTGGGCGCCTGGCTGGTGGTCAACCTGCCGATCATGCTGGCCAACTGGCAGGGCTGGTCGACGTTCTACGTCTTCAGCAAGCACCGCGGCGAGGACTACGGCTCGTTCTGGCTGATCCTGATGCAGAACCGCGGCGTGGGGCTGGCCGACCTCGACCTCTACATCGGGTTGCTGATGGTGCTGGGCTGTGCGGCCATAGCGTGGCTCGGCCTGTCGGCGCCCCGTCGGCCGCGCTTCGCGCAACTGGCCTTCCTGGTGGTCGCGCTGTTCGTGCTGGTCAACAAGGTGTACTCGCCGCAGTACGCGCTCTGGCTGCTGCCGCTCGCGGCGCTGGCCCGGCCGCGCTGGCGGGACATCCTGATCTGGCAGGCCTGCGAGGTGCTGTACACCCTGGGCATCTGGTCCCACCTGGGCTTCGTCACCGGGCCCAAGCAGCACGGGATCGGCGAGCCCTGGTACCACTTCGCGATCGTGCTGCACCTGCTCGGCACGCTCTACCTGGTCGTGCTGGTGGTCCGCGACGCCCTGCGCGCGGACCGCGACCCGGTCCGCTGGGACGGCAGCGACGACCCCTCCGGCGGGGTGCTGGACCGCGCCCCGGACGTGTTCACGCTGGGCACCGCCCGACGGCTGCGCGAGGAGGAGAGCTACGCCGCCTACGCGCCGGCCGGCCCCGAGCAGTGGCTCAAGGAGCCTGAACTGCCGGAGCCGGCCGAGGGGCCGTAAAGCTGCGAGCGAGCCGAAGGGCCGCGCCGGTGCCGAAAGGGAGAAGCGACCAGCGAGGTACGAGCGCCGGAGCGCCGACCGTCGGCACCGGGTCAGAGCGGCCCGGAGGCGAGCCGAGCACCAAGAGGGCGGGGGCTCAGCGGTCCACCACGCGGTCGAAGTGCGTGGTGGTGTGCCGGACCTGGAGGCCCAGTTCCTCGCCGATCGCGGGGGGCTTGGTCTCCCCGTCCAGGAACAGCAGTGACACCTGCATGTGCGGCGGCTCGGCGAACCAGAGCTGCTTGCCCGCCCAGTGGAACGGCGACTTGGTCTTGTTGACGGTCGCCAGGCCGGCCCGGGCGATGCCCTTGGCCCGCGCACCCATGCTCGCCACGTACTTGGGCGCCTCCAGGCCGATGCCGTGCGCGGTGCCGCCGGCGACCACCACGATGTGGCCGTCGGAGGGCGCCGGGTGCTGGCGGTAGCCGTAGCGGTCGCCCTTCTTCACCGGGGTGACGTCCAGCACCGTGGCCCGGACCTCCAGCGCGGCGTGGTCGCCGAGCCAGAGCCGGGTGCCGATCCGGGCCCGGAACACGGTGTCCGGGTAGCGCTGGGCCAGCTGGTCCATGCCCGCCGCGCCGAGGTGGCTGACGAAGACGGTGTGCACCGGGATGCCCGCCGCCTTGGCGGTGTCCACCCAGTACGCGACCTCCTCGACCGGGCTGGAGCCGTCCGGCCGGTCCATCGGCAGGTGCAGCGCCAGGCCCTCGAAGGAGACCCCGTCCAGCTCGCCGGCCGCCGTCCGCAGGTCGGCCGCGCTCACGCCGTGCCGACGCATGGTGGTCATGCACTCCAGCACCACCCGGGCGCCGTGCAGCGCGCGCAGCGCGTCGACGCTGGCCACCGTCCGGATCACCCGGGCGAGCGGCAGCGGGAGCGCCTCCTCGCCGACCCGGTACGGGGTGAGCACCAGCAGCTCGCCGCCGTACCACTCGGCGGCGTCGGCCGCCTCGTAGGCGGTGCCGACGGCCAGCACGCCGGTGCCGAGCAGCGTCGCCTCCTCGGCCAGCCGGTGGTTGCCCAGGCCGTAGCCGTTGCCCTTGGCGACCGGCACCAGGCCGGGGAACTCGGCCAGCACGGACTGCTGGTGCGTGCGCCAGCGTTCGGTGTCGAGGTAGAGCGACAGCGTCATCGGGTCAGCCTCCTCAGCGGCGGGACATGTAGAGGTCGAGGGCCTTGTGCAGCAGCTTGTTCAGCGGGAAGTCCCACTCGCCGAGGTACTCGGCCGCCTGGCCACCGGTGCCGACCTTGAACTGGATCAGACCGAACAGGTGGTCGTTCTCGTCCAGGGTGTCACTGATGCCGCGCAGGTCGTACACGCCGCCGCCGAGGGCGTAGGCGTCGCGCATCATCCGCCACTGGATCGCGTTGGACGGCTTGACCTCGCGCTTGTGGTTGGCCGAGGCGCCGTAGGAGTACCAGACGTGCTCGCCGACCACCAGCATCGTGGTCGAGGCCAGCGGTTCGCCCTCGTGGTAGGCGATGTAGAGCCGCATGCGGTTCGGGTCCTCGGCGTTGAGGGCGTTCCACATCCGCTGGAAGTAGGCCAGCGGGCGCGGGGTGAACCTGTCGCGCTCGGCGGTCACCAGGTAGAGCTGGTGGAAGATCGGCAGCTCGTCGTAGCCGCCCTGGACCACCTCGACGCCGCTCTTCTCGGCCTTCTTGATGTTGCGGCGCCAGAGCTGGTTGAAGCCCTTCTGGATGTCGTCCAGCGAGCGGTTGGCCAGCGGCACCTGGTACACGTAGCGCGGCTGGACGTCGCCGAAGCCGGCGCCGCCGTCCTCGCCCTGCAGCCAGCCGGCCTTGCGCAGCCGGTCGGCGACCTCGAAGGCGCGCGGCTCGTACCAGTCGGCCTCGATGTCGCGCAGGCGCTTGGCCTGCTTGGCGGCGATGGCCTCCTTGATCGTGGGGGCGTTCCAGCGGCGGATGACCACCGGCGGGCCCATCTTCACCGAGAAGGCGCCCTGCGACTTCAGGTGCGCCAGCATCGGGGAGAGCCAGCGGTCGAGGTCGCGGTCGAACCAGTCGATGACCGGGCCCTCGGGCAGGTAGGCGAGGTAGCGCTTGACCTTGGGGAGCTGGCGGTAGAGCACCAGGCCGGCGCCGACGAGCTGGTTGTGCTCGTCGAACCAGCCGATCGACTCGGAGCGCCACTCGGCCTTCACGTCACCCCAGGCCGGCACCTGCATGTGGCTGGCCGAGGCACGGCTCCTGATGAAGGCGAGGTGCTCCTCGCGGGTGATCGTCCTCAGGCGAAGGCTCATTGCTCGGTGCTCCTCGTCGGTCGGGCTGCGGTGGCCCCAGGTTCTCGGGGTGACCCTATCGTCCGGGGCCCGGGGGCCCGCCGCTGCGGGCACGACGGCGCCCCCGTCGCGTACCTGTCTTCTTGCAGATACGCGACGGGGGCGCCGAGGGTTCCTGAACCCGGACTCCCGGGGGTCTCAGCCCACGAGGCCGCCGCGGGCGATGCCGAGGTAGAAGCCGATCGCGGAGGCGCCGAGCGTGATCATCAGGACGAAGCGCTCGGCGGTGGTGACCGAGACGAACATGCCCCAGAACCCCGTGACGATCCCGGCCAGGCCGGTCCATGAGGTCAGCACGTGCAGGTTGTGGAAGAACGACGTGGTGAAGGCGATCACGCCCAGCACGGCGGTCAGTGCCACCAGGGTGTTCTCGCGGGGGTGCGGGTGGCCGTCGGTGTTCAGCGTGAGCGCGGGCATGCGGGGGACGGACTGGGCCATGAGACCCACCTCCTGGCGTGGAGACGAACGGGCAGGAATCCCGTTCCGTCCAGATTGCGGGGGTTGGGTCGCTCTCACAACCCCTATGCGTTTTGTTCGGCCGTCCGGGTGCAGGTAGGCTGTGCCGTCTGCACTGGTGTAGTTGTGCCCCCCTTGCGCCCTCTTTCGGGTGTCGCCCTCTTTCGGGTGAGCGGGGCCCGACTGTCCGACCCGGCCGCTACGGTGTGCCGGAGTCGTCACCGCACCGGTGCCGACGCTACGCACAACCCTCCTGCCACGGAGAGACCGTGGCCGCTGAGTCCAAAGGAGGTGGGTTACTCATGCGTCACTACGAGCTGATGGTCATCCTCGACCCCTCGGTCGAGGAGCGCGCTGTCTCCCCCCTGATCGAGTCCTTCCTCGCCGTCGTCCGCAACGGCGGCGGCAAGGTGGAGAAGGTCGACACCTGGGGTCGCCGCCGTCTGGCTTACGAGATCAACAAGCAGTCCGAGGGCATCTACTCGGTCATCGACCTGAAGGCCGCGCCTGAGGTCGTCAAGGAGCTCGACCGCCAGCTGGGCCTGAGCGAGTCGGTTCTGCGGACCAAGGTCCTGCGCCCGGACAACCACTGAGCCACCTCTGAGGCCTTCGGGTCTCGGGTAGCTCGCGTCCGCTGTTTCACGTGAAACAGCGGTGAACGGACATCTTCCCGAGAGGTCATCACCACCATGGCAGGCGAGACCGTCATCACCCTCGTCGGCAATCTCGTCGACGACCCCGAGCTGCGCTTCACCCCGTCGGGTGCGGCGGTCGCGAAGTTCCGTATCGCGTCCACCCCCCGCACCTTCGACCGTCAGACGAACGAGTGGAAGGACGGCGAGAGCCTCTTCCTCACGTGCAACGTCTGGCGTCAGCCGGCGGAGAACGTGGCCGAGTCGCTCCAGCGCGGCATGCGCGTCATCGTGCAGGGCCGACTGCGCCAGCGGTCTTACGAGACCAAGGAAGGCGAGAAGCGGACGGTCTTCGAGGTCGAGGTCGACGAGGTCGGCCCGAGCCTGCGCTCGGCGACCGCCAAGGTCACCCGGGCCAACCGCTCCGGCGGTCCTGGCGGCCCCGGTGGCGGCTTCGGCGGCCAGCAGGGTGGCGGCCAGGGCGGTTGGGGCGGCGGTGGCGGCCAGCAGGGCGGCGGCTGGGGTGGCAACTCCGGCGGCGGCCAGTCCGGCCCCTCCGACGACCCGTGGGCGTCCAGCACCCCGTCCGGTGGCAACCAGGGCGGCGGCGGCTGGGGCGGTGCCCCGTCCGGTGGCGGTTTCTCGGAAGAGCCCCCGTTCTAAGAGCTGACAGATTTCGTGCGGCCCGGCCGCAGGCGTCCCCGGACGCCAGTCGGGCCGTGAACCCCAAATGGAGCACACCATGGCGAAGCCGCCTGCGCGCAAGCCGAAGAAGAAGGTTTGCGCCTTCTGCAAGGACAAGGTCAACTACGTTGACTACAAGGACACGAACCTGCTGCGGAAGTACATCTCCGACCGCGGCAAGATCCGTGCCCGCCGGGTCACCGGCAACTGCACCCAGCACCAGCGTGACGTCGCCACGGCCGTGAAGAACAGCCGTGAGATGGCGCTGCTGCCCTACACCAGCACCGCGCGCTAAGAGAGGGTGACCGAGTAATGAAGATCATCCTCACGCACGAGGTGCCGGGTCTCGGCTCCGCCGGCGAGGTCGTCGAGGTCAAGGACGGCTACGCCCGCAACTACCTGGTCCCGCGTGGCTACGCCATCCGCTGGACCAAGGGTGGCCAGAAGGACGTCGACGCCATCCGTCGCGCCCGCAAGATCCACGCGATCCAGACCCTTGACGCCGCCAACGAGGTCAAGGGCAAGCTCGAGGGCGTCCAGGTCAAGCTGGCCGTTCGCTCGGGTGACGCCGGCCGTCTGTTCGGCTCGGTGACCCAGGCCGACGTCGTCGAGGCCATCAAGGCCGCCGGCGGCCCGGCTGTGGACAAGCGCGCCGTCGCGATCGCCTCGCCGATCAAGACCGTGGGCACCCACAAGGTCTCGGTCAAGCTGCACTCGGACGTCGTGGCCAACCTCGACGTCGCCGTCGTGGCTGCCTGAGTTCCATAGCAGTGGCCTGAGGGCCGGACTCCCCTCCCGGGGAGTCCGGCCCTCGGTCGTTCCAGGGTGTTCCGGGGCGGGGCTCAGCCCCGGACGGCCCCGGTGACCAGCCAGTGGCCGCCGCGGGCGCGGGCCGCCAGGAACACCGCGCGGACCAGCATGAACAGGTTCATCGCCCACCAGAGCCCGGCCAGTCCGGTGCCGGTGGCCGGCACCAGGGCCGCCGTCGGGGCGAACACCGCCAGGGTGGCGAGTGCCGCCCGGGCCAGGTACGGGCCGTCCCCGGCGCCCATCAGCACGCCGTCCAGCACGAAGACCAGACCGGCCACCGGCTGGCTGAGCGCGAGCAGCAGCAGAGCGGTGGCCAGCTGGCCCTGGACCGCCGGGTCGGGGGTGAAGAGCGGGACGTACAGCGGGCGGGCGAGCACCACCAGCAGTCCGAGCACCACCCCGGAGCCGAGGCCCCACTCGACCATCCGCCGGGTGGCGGCTTTCGCCCCGGGGACGTCCGAGGCGCCCAGGTAGCGCCCGATGATGGCCTGCCCGGCGATCGCGATGGCGTCCAGCGCGAAGGCCAGGAAGCTGAACAGCGTCATGGTGATCTGGTGCGCGGCCACCTGGTCGTCGCCGAGCCGGGCGGCCACCGCAGTGGCGATCATCAGCACCGCGCGCAGGCTGACCGTCCGGACCAGCAGCGGACCGCCCGCCTTGGCGCCGGCCCGGATGCCCGCCGCGTCCGGCCGCAGCGAGGCCTGCTCGCGGCGGGCGCCGCGGACCACCACGACCAGGTAGACGGCGGCCATCCCGGTCTGCGTCAGCACGGTGCCCCAGGCCGAGCCGGCCACCCCGAGCCCGGCCCCGTACACCAGGCCGGCGTTCAGGCCGATGTTGGCGGTGAAGCCCGTGACCGCCACCAGCAGCGGCGTACGGGTGTCCTGGAGACCGCGCAGCACACCGGTGGCGGCCATCACCAGCAGCATCGCCGGGATGCCCAGCGAGCTGATCCGCAGGTAGGTGACCGCGTACGGTGCGGCGGTCGGCGAGGCGCCCAGCACCCCGGCCGCCCAGGGGGCCAGCAGCAGGGTGAGCAGCACGACCGGGACGGCCAGCCCGAGAGCCAGCCAGAGGCCGTCGACGCCCTGCTGGACGGCGCCCCGGTGGTCCCCGGCGCCGATCCGGCGGGCCACCGCGGCGGTGGTGGCGTAGGCGAGGAAGACGAACACACCGGTCGCGGTGGTGAGCGCGGCGGAGGCGACGCCGACCCCGGCGAGCTGGGGGGTGCCGAGGTGGCCGACGATCGCCGAGTCGGCCATCAGGAAGAGCGGTTCGGCGACCAGCGCGCCGAAGGCCGGGACCGCCAGGGCGAGGATCTCGCGGTCGTGCCGGCGGCTGGGGGGCGCGGTGGGGGCGGCGGTCATGGGCTCCAGGGTACTCATCCACAGGTAATGAGCAATGGCCCAGTTCGATCATTACTCGAAATCCTGAGCGACGAGCTCTGTGCGCTGGGTGCCCACAGCCGTTCGGAGGTGTGTGAAGAATTTCTCATGCACAGGCCCGGGAAGAGGTAATAGCAGGTCAGGCGGTTGACGGTGGATCGATCGTCTGGTTATCCACAGGAGCTTCCACAGGGGTGTCCACAGCTTTGCGGCAGTTCTCCACAGCCCGGGGCCACTCATCCACACCCCCTGTGGATAACCGCCTTGGCGCAAGGGCTCCCGGCGCCTTAGCGTGGGCCGTCCACCCGACACTCCCACTCGCCCCGGCGTCCGATTTGTCGGTGCCGTGGCGTACAAAGAGGATCGGATCCGCTCCACCCAGCCACCGGCAAGGCCCGCTCCAACTCGCACCACTCGCTGATCGGGGAACACGCGTGACCGGCCCCCAGTACCACGACCACGACGCCCCGCCGCCGGAGGAGGACTGGCAGACCGCCGAGGACCCCTTCCCGGTCGGCGCCTTCGACGACGCCCCCTTCCCGGACGGGCCCGGCGACCGGCTCCCGGTCTCCCGCAACCGTGGTGGCCAGGGCGGCGGCCGGGGCGAGGGCTTCCGCAAGGGCGGCGGCTTCAAGAAGGGCGACCGCCGGGACGACCGGGACCGCCGCGAGGACGAGGGCCAGGGCGGCGTCGACGGCTTCGAGCGCGTCCCCCCGCAGGACCTCGCCGCCGAGCAGTCCGTCCTGGGCGGCATGCTGCTCTCCAAGGACGCCATCGCCGACGTGGTCGAGGTGCTCAAGCCGGCCGACTACTACCGGCCCGCGCACGAGATGGTCCACGGCGCGATCCTCGACCTCTACGCCCGCGGCGAGCCGGCCGACCCGATCACCGTGGCCGGCGAGCTGACCAAGCGCGGCGAGCTGCAGCGCGTCGGCGGCGCCTCGTACCTGCACACCCTGGTCAACTCCGTCCCGACCGCGGCCAACGCCGAGTACTACGCCCAGATCGTCCACGAGCGCGCCGTGCTGCGCCGCCTGGTCGAGGCCGGCACCCGGATCGCCGGAATGGGCTACGCGGCCGAGGGCGACGTGGACGAGATCGTCAACGCCGCCCAGGCGGAGATCTACGCCGTCACCGAGCAGCGCACCAACGAGGACTACGCGCCGCTCGCCGACATCATGGAGGGCGCCCTCGACGAGATCGAGGCGATCGGCTCCCGCAACGGCCAGATGTCCGGCGTGCCGACCGGCTTCGCCGACTTCGACCAGCTCACCAACGGTCTGCACCCCGGCCAGATGATCGTCATCGCGGCCCGACCCGCGATGGGTAAGTCCACCCTCGCGCTGGACTTCGCCCGGGCCTGCTCGATCCACCACAAGCTGCCGAGCGTGATCTTCTCGCTCGAAATGGGCCGCAACGAGATCGCCATGCGTCTGCTCTCCGCCGAGGCCCGGGTCGCGCTGCACCACATGCGCTCCGGCAACATGACGGACGACGACTGGACCCGGGTCGCCCGCCGGATGCCCGACGTCAGCGAGGCGCCGCTGTTCATCGACGA
The DNA here is from genome assembly GCF_040609455.1 of Kitasatospora sp. NPDC004669. Lineage (NCBI taxonomy): Bacteria > Bacillati > Actinomycetota > Actinomycetes > Kitasatosporales > Streptomycetaceae > Kitasatospora > Kitasatospora sp. NPDC004669. The sequence goes on along the minus strand of NZ_JBEXKB010000001.1, from coordinate 219,117 downwards.
CTCGCCGAACCTGTCGATGATGGAGATCCGCGCCAAGTGCCGCCGGCTCAAGCAGCGCAACGACATCAAGCTGATCGTGATCGACTACCTCCAGCTGATGCAGTCCGGCGGCTCCCGCCGGGCCGAGAACCGTCAGCAGGAGGTCTCGGACATGTCCCGTAACCTCAAGCTGCTGGCCAAGGAGCTGGAAGTGCCGGTCATCGCGCTGTCCCAGCTGAACCGTGGTCCCGAGCAGCGCACCGACAAGCGGCCGATGGTCTCGGACCTCCGTGAGTCCGGCTCGATCGAGCAGGACGCCGACATGGTCATCCTGCTGCACCGCGAGGACGCCTACGAGAAGGAGTCGCCCCGCGCGGGCGAGGCCGACCTGATCGTCGCCAAGCACCGTAACGGTCCGACCGCCACCATCACGGTCGCCTTCCAGGGCCACTACTCGCGCTTCGTCGACATGACCCGGGACTGAGGGCCTGTCCCGCGGGCCGGCCGGTCTCGCAGAAGCTGGGCCGGGGCCGGGGCCGGGGCCGATGCCGGTCGAGGTCGGCGCGGTGCCGTCGGGCCGGTGATCATTTGAGCTGAGAAGGGCTCGTCCCCCGGTGGGGGACGAGCCCTTCGTCGTACGAACGGTCGGCGGCCGTCGTCAGACCGTGACGGTGGCGCGGAACAGCGTGCTGCCGGTGCCGGAGAGGCGGGTCGGGGCGCCGGTGGCCGGGAGGAAGGCGGACTGGCCGCGGGCGAGGTCCAGCGCGGTGCCGTCGGCGGCGGTGAGCCGTACCGCGCCCTCGGTGCAGAGCAGGATCTGCGGGGTGCGGCCGTCGATCTCGCGCCCGACTCCGTCCAGCTCGAAGCGGGAGAGCCGGAACTCGTCGATCGGGACGGGGTAGAGCTGCTCGCCGGGGGTGCCCTCGACCGGGACGGGATGGACCACCCGGGCCGAGTCGGACTCGAAGACCACGACCTTCAGCAGCTCCGGCACGTCGATGTGCTTGGGGGTGAGGCCGGCCCGCAGCACGTTGTCCGAGTTGGCCTGCAGCTCGACGCAGACGCCGGACAGGTAGGCGTGCGGCACCCCGGCGCCCAGGTAGAGCGCCTCGCCGGCGCGCAGCCGGAAGTGGTTGAGCAGGAAGGCGGTGATCAGGCCGCGGTCGTCCGGGAAGTCCTTGGCGACCCGCGCGTACGGGGCGTAGTACCAGTCCGGATCGCCGGTGTCGTGCTCCGCCAGTACCTCGGCGGTCTCCCGGACGGTCTTCCCGGCGGTCTCGTCGTCCATGGTGAGGATGGCGGCCAGCGTGCCGCGCAGCGCCTCGGACTCGTCCTCGACGCACAGCAGGTCGATCAGCGGGTCCAGTCCGGGCACCGAGAGCCGGGCCATCAGCTCGGCCGCCTCGGCGGGCCGGCGGAAGCCGCACAGGCCCTCGAACTCGCCCAGCGCGCAGATCATTTCGGGCTTGTGGTTGTCGTCGCGGTAGCTGCGCTCGGGGGCGTCCAGCGGTATGCCCAGGGCGTTCTCGGCGGCGAAGCCGGCCTTGGCCTGGTCCAGCGTGGGGTGCGCCTGGATGGACAGCGGGATGCCCGCGGTGAGCACCTTGAACAGGAACGGCAGGGTCGGGCCGAACCGGGCCACGCTCGCCGCGCCGAGCTCTCGTTCGGGGTCGGCCGCGATCAGCTCGTCGAGTCGGCGCGGGCCCGCGCCGCGGTCGGCGCGGGACGGGTCGCCGGGGTGGGCGCCCATCCACAGTTCGGCCTGCGGTTCACCGGTCGGTTCCTGCCCCAGCAGCTCGGGCAGGGCCGTGAGCGACCCCCAGGCATACGGGCGGACGGTGTTGACGAGCCTGTCCATGCGCGCGGTCCTACTCCTTCGCTGGCTGGGCGGGTGTGCCGGATCTGCGGGGCGGGCCCGGCCGTCCGGGCGGTCCGGGGACGGGCAAGGGCATCGACCCTAGCCCACCGGCATCACCCACGGGGAAACGGTGGTCATCCGGTGGGAGTGCCGTGGTCGGACCGGTGGTTCCCGGGCGCGGTAGTAGGATGCCAGGACGCAGTAGCCCCGCCCCGCACAGCATTCTCCACCGTGGTGAACCCGCCGGCGGGCTGTCGGCGGGACCGCGTTCCAGAGTGCGGGCGACGGTGTTCTGATACTCCCCGCCATCGGCCGAGAGGTTTGTACGTGACCGTGAACCAGCAGAGTTTTGCTGATCTCGGCAGGGTCCTGGTGATCATCCCGACCTACAACGAGGCGGAGAACGTCGAGCGGATCGTCGGTCGGGTCCGCGCTTCGGTGCCCGAGGCGCACGTGTTGGTCGCCGACGACAACAGCCCCGACGGCACCGGCGAGCTGGCCGACAAGCTGGCCGTCGAGGACCCGCACGTCCACGTCATGCACCGCAAGGGCAAGGAGGGCCTCGGCGCCGCCTACCTCGCCGGCTTCCGCTGGGGCATCGACAACGGCTACGACGTCCTGGTCGAGATGGACGCGGACGGCTCGCACCAGCCCGAGGAGCTGGACCGGCTGCTGGGCGCGCTGCGCGGCGCCGACCTGGTGCTCGGCTCGCGCTGGGTGCCTGGCGGCCGGGTGGTGAACTGGCCGAAGTCCCGGCTGCTGCTCTCGCGCGGCGGCTCGACCTACTCCCGGCTGATGCTGGGCGTGCCGATCCGGGACGTCACCGGCGGCTACCGGGCCTTCCGCAAGGAGACCCTGCTGGGGCTGGGCATGGACCAGGTCGCCTCGGCCGGCTACTGCTTCCAGGTCGACCTGGCCTGGCGCACGGTGAAGGCCGGGTTCAAGGTCGCCGAGGTGCCGATCACCTTCGTCGAGCGCGAGCTGGGCGCGTCCAAGATGAGCCGCAACATCGTGATCGAGGCGCTCTGGCGGGTTACCACCTGGGGTGTCGCCGATCGGGTGGCCCGTCTGCGCGAGGCCGTGACCAAGCGCTGAGCCCCCGGGTGTGTGAAGGGCCCGTCCACCGGTTCGCCGGTGGACGGGCCCTTCGTCGTTCATGGGCGGGGCCGTTCCGGGAATGTCAGCAGCCGCCCTTGAGAGCGCTCTCCGGTAGGTAGCGGTCGGCCCAGAGAGCCAGCTCGGTGAGCGCCGGCTTCAGCGCGACGCCGCCCTCGGTGAGCCGGTAGCTGACCCGCAGCGGCGGGCCGGCGTCGACCTCGCGGACGACCATCCCGGCCTCGGTCAGCTCGGTCAGCCGGTCGGAGAGCATCCGCTCGCTGATGCCCGGGATCGCGCGGCGCAGCTCGGAGAAGTAGGCCGGTCCGCCGTTGTTGAGCACGCCCAGCAGCATGCCGGTCCAGCGCTTGCCGAGCAGGGTGAACACCCGGTTGAGGGCCTGGTCAATGTTGGCGCAGGTGCCGTGGCCTTCGGGGGCGCACGCGTCGACGGCGGTCGGGACTGCGTCGGTCACTACCTGCTGCTCGGCCATGGGTCCAGCGTACTCGACCTGTCACTAGCAACTATATAAAAGTAAGCTGCTACTGTACTTATAGCTGCAGAGGAAACAGCAGCTACTTATTCTCTGGAGGTCCCGCCATGCCCACGCTCCTGCACATCGACTCCTCGGCGCTCACCGACAGCTCCGTCTCCCGCGAGGTCACGGCCGCCTTCCGGGCCGCCTGGCTGGCCGAGCACCCAGGGGGAACGGTGATCCACCGGGACCTCGCCGCCGACCCGATCCCGCACCTGGACGCCCACGGCATCACCGCCGGCTTCGCCCCCGCCGAGGTCCGCAGCGCCGAGCAGACCGCCGCCTTCGCGCTGCGCGAGCAGCTCATGGCCGAGCTGGAGTCGGCCGACGCGGTGCTGATCGGCACCCCGATGTACAACTTCACGATCCCGTCGACCCTCAAGGCCTGGCTGGACCAGGTGATCCTGATGGGCCGCACCGCCGGCGAGGAGCCCTCCGCCAAGGGCACCCCGGTCACCGTGGTCGCCGCCCGCGGCGGCTCGTACGCGCCCGGCGCCCCGCGCGAGCCGTACGAGTTCGTCACCACCTACCTGGAGAAGGTGCTGACCGGCATGCTCGGGCTGGAGGTCGACTTCATCGTCCCCGAGCTCACCCTGGCCGGGACCGTCCCGGCGATGGCCGACTTCGTCCCGAAGGCCGCCGAGTCCAAGGCCCGGGCGCTGGAGCAGGCCGCCCACCGCGGCAAGGAGCTCGCCGCCCGCGCCGCCGGGTGAGCCGCGGTGTGAGCCGCGCCCGAAGGCGCGCCCCGTCGGGCGCGCCTTCCGCGCGATCGGCCGCCGGTACTCCCATGCTGTAGGCCGCAGGGAGCCCGACCGCCGACCAGAGGGAGCAGCCCGTGACGTCGTCCCCGCCCGAGGAGAACGCCGGCGCGGAGCGGATGGACGCCGAGCGGTCCGCCCGACCGCTGGAGGTCGCCGTCTTCACCGGCCCCGAGTCGGCCTTCTTCAGCACCTCCACGCTGATCCTCGGCGAGCAGACCGCGATCCTGGTGGACGCCCAGCTCACCCGCAGCGCCGGGCGGGAACTGGCCGAGTGGGTCGCGGGCAAGGGCCGCCGACTGCTCGCCATCGTCATCACCCACCAGCACCCCGACCACTACTTCGGCGCGGAGGAGGTGCTGAAGCTCTTCCCGGACGCACAGCTGCTGGCCGCACCGGCGGTGGTCGAGGGCATCCGGCGCACCGTCGCCGCCAAGGTCGCGCAGTGGAAGCCGGTGTACGGCGACGACATCCCGGACCACCCGCTGATCCCCGCCCCGCTGCTGCCGCAGCCGCTGATGCTCGACCGCCAGGTGATCCCGGTGCTGCTGCTCGGCCAGGCCGACTGCGGGGAGTCCACGGTCGTCCACGTACCGAGCATCCGGACCGTGATCGCCGGGGACTTCGTCTACAACGGCACCCACGTGTGGACCGCCGACACCACCCCGGCCCAGCGCACCACCTGGGGGCACAACCTCGGCCGGATCGCCGACCTCGGCGTCGACCGGGTGATCGCCGGCCACCGCGCCCCCGAGCAGGGCGACGACGCGGCCCGGGTGCTCGCCTTCACCGGGAAGTACCTGCGGGACTTCGACCGGGCGCTGGCCGCGCACCCGCACGACCCGGAGGCCCTGGTCACGACGATGAGCCGGCGGTACGGGGAGCTGACCCTGCCGTCCTTCCTGGAGCTGGGCGCGGCGGCGAACAGCGCCCGGGCGTGGGCGGAGGACGGGATCATCGACGCGGAGATCGTCGAGGACGACGACCCGGCCGAGTAGGGTCCGGCACGGACGGCCGGGCGGATACTGGCCGCATGACGCCGTACGACGTGATCGTTCCGGCGGGTGGTGCCGCCCGCCGCCTCGGCGGGGTCGACAAGCCCGGCCTGACCGTGGGGGAGGCCTCCCTGCTCGACCGGGTGCTCGCCGCCTGCGCGGGCGCCCGCACCACCGTCGTGGTCGGCCCCACCCGGCCGACCGCGCGGGACGGGGTCCGCTGGACCAGGGAGCAGCCGCCCGGCGGCGGGCCGGTCGCGGCCGTCGCGGCCGGGCTCGGCCTGGTCACCGCGGACACCGTGCTGCTGCTCGCCGCCGACCTGCCCTTCCTGGACCGGCGGACGGTGGAGCGGCTGGTCGACGCCCTCGACGAGGCCGAGCCGACCGTGGCGGCCACCGTCCTGATCGACGCCGGCGGACGCGAGCAGCCGCTCGCCGCCGCCTACCGGAGCGCCCCGCTGCGCACCGCGCTGGCCGGCCTCGGCGACCCGGACGGACTGCCGCTGCGCCGACTCGTCGGAGGGCTGCCCCGGCTGCTGGTGGCCGACACCGACAACGTCGCGTACGACTGCGACACCTGGGAGGACCTGGAGCAGGCCCGGGAGCGGGAGAGGTCCTGAGCCTTCGCCGCGCGGCGACCGGAAGGGCGGCTCACGGGGTCCTTCGTCGGCCCGTGAGGGAAACGACGCGTCCCGCACACGGGGCGAACACCTACGGGAAACCGCCGATCAGGCAGCATGGGCGCATGGAGCGCACGCTGGAAGACTGGATCGCCGAGGTCAAGGCCGACCTGGGCATCGACCTGGATGTGGACGTCCGGGGCCTGCTCGACATGGCCCGGGTGGTCGCGCACGGGGTGGCCCGCCCGGCCGCGCCGCTGACCGCCTTTCTGATCGGCTACGCGGCCGCCCAGCAGGGCGGCGGGTCGGCGGCCGTGGCCGAGGCGTCCCGGCGGTCCACGGCACTCGCCGAGCGCTGGAGCGCCGTCGACGGGCCGGGCGAGCCGTGAGCGCGGTAGGGCAGACCGCCGTGGCGGCGCCGTCCACCGGCCCGGGCACGCTGAGCTGGCCGCGGGCCCGGGATGCCGCGCGTCGGGCCGGGATGCGCCCGCTGCCGGTGGTCGGGCTGCCGCTGGCCGAGACACTGGGGCACACCCTGGCCGAACCGCTGGGCGCGCTGACTGACCTGCCCGCCTTCGACACCTCCGCGATGGACGGCTGGGCGGTGGCCGGTCCCGGGCCCTGGCGGGTCGCCGGACGGGTGCTGGCCGGCCGGACCGAGGTGGCGCCGCTGGACGACGGCAGCGCCGTCGAGATCGCCACCGGGGCCCAACTGCCGCCCGGCGCAACCGCCGTACTGCGCCGCGAGCACGGCCGGACGGACGGCGCACTGCTGCACGACCGCGGCCCGCAGCCGCTGACCACCGGTCAGGACGTCCGCCCGCGCGGCCAGGAGTGCCGCAGGGGCGAGGAGTTGCTGCCGGCCGGGACGGTGATCGGCCCGGCCGTGCTCGGCCTGGCCGCCGCCTGCGGCCACGACCGGCTGGCCGTCCGCCGCCGACCGGTGGTCCAACTGCTGGTGCTCGGAGACGAGTTGCTCGCCTCCGGGATCCCCGGGCCGGGGCTGGTCCGGGACGCGCTCGGTCCGCTGCTGCCGCCCTGGCTGCGGGCGGCCGGTGCGGAGGTGGCCGAGGTCCGGTGCGTCCGGGACGACTTCGGGCTGCTGCGGGACGCGCTGCGGCACTCCACCGCCGATGTCGTGGTCACCACCGGCGGGACGGCCGCCGGGCCGGTGGACTTCCTGCACCGGGCGCTGGCCGAGGCCGGCGCCCGGCTGCTGGTGGACGGCGTCGCCGTACGGCCCGGACACCCCATGCTGCTGGCCGAACTCCCCGGCGGACGCCACCTGGTGGGCCTGCCGGGCAACCCGCTGGCCGCCGTCGCCGGGATGGTCACGCTCGCCCTGCCGCTGCTGCACGCCCGCGGCGGACGGGCCGTCGCCGCCCCCGCGCTCGCGCCGGCGACCGTCGTCCTGCCCGGACACCCGGTGGACACCCGGCTGCAGCCGGTGCGGCGCACCGTCGAAGGGGTCGTACCGCTCGCCTTCGACGGGCCCGCGATGCTGCGCGGCCTGGCCCGGGCCGAGGCGCTGGCCGTGGTCCCGCCCGGCGGGGCGGCGGCGGGGCAGACCGTCGAGCTGGTGGAGGCGCCGTGAGCGAGCGACGGGGCCCCGGTCGGAGGCCGCCGCGCCGCAGCTCGCCGACCGGGTGATCGTCATCGAGTCGACCGGCCGGGGCGGGGCCTGACCCCCGAACTGCCGTGAGGCGCAGTAGGTTCGGGGCATGCATGCGATGACGATTCCCGTACCCGGCGGTCCCGAGGCACTGGTGTGGACGGAGGTGCCCGACCCGGTGCCCGGCGAGGGCGAGGTCCTGGTCGAGGTGTCGGCCACCGCCGTCAACCGGGCCGATCTGCTCCAGCGGCAGGGCTTCTACAACCCGCCGCCCGGCGCCTCGCCCTACCCGGGGCTGGAGTGCGCCGGGCGGATCGTCGCGCTCGGGCCGGGGGTGTCCGGCTGGGCGGTCGGCGACGAGGTGTGCGCGCTGCTGGCCGGCGGCGGGTACGCCCAGCGGGTCGCGGTGCCGAGCGGGCAGCTGCTGCCGCTGCCCAAGGGGCTGAGCGCGGAGCAGGCCGCGGCGCTGCCGGAGGTCGCCTGCACGGTGTGGTCCAACGTGTTCCTCACGGCCCACCTGCGGCCGGGTGAGACGGTGCTGCTGCACGGCGGCGCGAGCGGCATCGGGACGATGGCGATCCAGCTGGCCAAGGCGGTCGGCGCGCGGGTCGCGGTGACGGCGGGCAGCGCGGAGAAGCTGGCCCGGTGCGCCGAGCTGGGCGCGGACATCACGATCAACTACCGCGAGCAGGACTTCGTCGAGGCGCTCCGGGAGGCCACCGGCGGGGCCGGGGCGGACGTGATCCTGGACATCATGGGCGCCAAGTACCTGCAGCGGAACGTGGACGCACTGGCGGTCAACGGGAGGCTGGTGATCATCGGGCTGCAGGGCGGGGTGAAGAGCGAGCTGGACCTCAACGCGCTGCTGCGCAAGCGGGCCGCCGTGATCGCCACCAACCTGCGCGGGCGGCCGCTGGCGGAGAAGGCGGCGATCGTGGCGGCGGTGCGGGAGCACGTGTGGCCGCTGGTGGAGTCCGGGGTGGTGAAGCCGGTGGTGGACCGGGTGCTGCCGCTGACCGAGGCCGGTGTCGGACACCGGGTGCTGGAGGCGGGTGAGCAGGTCGGGAAGGTCGTGCTGAAGGCCTGAAGGCCTGAAGGCCTGGAGGTTTGCAGGTTTGCAGGCCTGAGGGATTGGCGGCGGTCGTGCGGGACTGCACAGAGTGTCCGAAATGCCGCGTTAGCCGGAATGTGTGAGGCTGGTCCGGAGCTGTCCCGCCGCCGATTCCGCCCCCGGGCGCGGTCGGCCGTCGGAAGGACTCCGACCGTGGCCGCATCACTGCACGCACCCCTCGGGCCGCTGCCCGCCGCGCCGCACCACCGTCGTACCCACCGCTCCCAGCAGCTGCTCGCGGTGGCCGTGCTGGGGCTCACGCTCCCGCTGGCCGCCGCGACGACGGCCGTGGCGGGGCCCTCGCCGAACACCCGGGTGAGCATCGAGGCGGAGCCCTCGGCTGTGCTGCCGCAGCATTCGGGGCCCCGGACGCGCCCGGGTGGCCGCGACTTCCCCCGGGCCCACCACCACCGTCACCGCCCGGCGTCGGCGCCGGAACGCCCCGACGCCACCGTGGAACAGGCGCCGGACCAGGCCCCTGACCAGGCGCCGGACCAGGCCGCCGACCAGAGCGTCGAGCAGCAGCCCGGGCAGGTCCGGGACCAGAGCGTCGAGGCCGACCGGCCGGGCAGCGACGCGAACACCCCGGCCGCCCTGGCCCCCGCCGCCCCCAGCGCCCCGGACACCACGGTGGCCGCCGACCGAACCGTCGAGGCGGCCGCCCCGGCGATCCTCCCTGCCCGTTGGCAGGACCCCTCCACTCTCCAGCTCCCCCTCGGCGTCGGCCTGGGCCTCATCGGCTGCGGCCTCGCCCTGATCGGCCTCCGCCTCCGGAAGGGTTGAAGCAGGCACCGGGTGGCCCACCCGTGCCTCACCGTGCACATTCCACGTCGGCCCGCCGAGGGGACCGCCCTCGGCGGGCCGACGTGGAGGTTCGGTGCGGGTTCTGGGGTGGTGGCGGCCCCGCCCACGGTGGGTGCCGGGGGCGGTAGTTGGATGGGGCGGGGCGGGAACTGAGTATCCGTACGGATTCCCGCGCGGGGCGCGGGGGCGTACCGTCGTGACGGGGTGGCGCAGGACGGCGGGACGAACGGGGGCTTCCGCCCGACCAACCCCAGTGAGAGAGAATGTTGTTCATGACGAATCCGATGAACGAGCGCTCGTCGCAGGAGCCCTTCCGGGCCACCGGCGGGCAGTCGCAGGACGGCCAGAAGGTGCTGATCGTCGGACCGGACGGGCTGCCCGTGGGCCAGGGGTTCGCCGGCTCGGCGGGGGACCTGGACGACGAGGGCGACGCGCCGCGTGAGCTCCCGGTGACCGAGATGGTCGAGCAGCCCGCCAAGGTCATGCGCATCGGCAGCATGATCAAGCAGCTGCTGGAGGAGGTCCGGGCCGCGCCCCTCGACGAGGCCAGCCGGGCCCGGCTGAAGGACATCCACGCCAGCTCGATCAAGGAGTTGGAACTCGGGCTGGCCCCGGAGCTGGTCGCCGAGCTGGAGCGGCTGTCGCTGCCGTTCACCGAGGACAGCATCCCGACCGAGGCCGAGCTGCGGATCGCCCAGGCCCAGCTGGTGGGTTGGCTGGAGGGCCTGTTCCACGGCATCCAGACCGCCCTGTTCGCCCAGCAGATGGCCGCGCGCGCCCAGCTGGAGCAGATGCGGCGCGCGCTGCCGCCCGGTCTGCACGGGGGCGAGGCGGACGAGGAGGAGCCGGGCCAGGGCCGCGGCATCCGCTCCGGCCCCTACCTGTAGACCGCAGCCCGTGGGCCGTCGCCGGGCCGGACGTACCACGACGATCCGCCCCGGGCCGCAGCGCCGCACAACGGCGCCGACGGCCCGGGGCCAGGATCGGCCCTGGGCCGATCACCGTCGGCGGGAGCCGATACCCTGACCCCTGTCGCCGGCCGGTCGAGCCGCCGCGACAGGGGTCCGCCAGGCCAGCGGGCCGGGCCCACCACGCACGGACGAGACCGAACGTCACGGCTGCGGCAGCACGGTCGCGCCGAGGGGGAGCAGAGGACCATGAGCGAGCACGGCAACGCGGCGGTCGAGGGCTTCTCCCTGGGCAACGGCCGCTATGTGCTGCAGCGGCTGCTGGGCGAGGGCGGTATGGCCTCCGTGCACCTCGCGTACGACAGCGTGCTGGGCCGGCAGGTCGCGCTGAAGAGCATGCACAGCGAGCTCGGCCGGGACGACTCGTTCAAGGAGCGGTTCCGCCGCGAGGCCCAGGCGGTGGCCCGGCTGGAGCACCCCAACATCGTCACGGTGTACGACAGCGGCGAGGACATCGCCCCGGACGGCTCCAGCACGCCGTACATCGTCATGCAGCTGATCGACGGCATGGGCCTGCGCGAGACGATCAACGAGGCGGTCGCCCAGTACGGCGCGGTGCCCACCGAGCAGGCCCTGAAGGTCACCATCGGCGTGCTGAACGCGCTGGAGGCCTCGCACGACATGGGCCTGGTGCACCGCGACATCAAGCCCGGCAACGTCATGTTCGACCGCAAGGGCAATGTCAAGGTCATGGACTTCGGCATCGCCCGGGCGCTGGAATCCGGCGTCACGTCGATGACGCAGACCGGCATGGTGGTCGGCACCCCGCAGTACCTCTCGCCCGAGCAGGCGCTCGGCAAGCCGGTGGACGCCCGCTCCGACCTCTACTCGGTCGGCGTGATGCTCTTCGAGATGCTCACCGGCCAGCTGGTCTTCGACGGCGACTCGGCCTTCTCGATCGCCTACAAGCACGTCCAGGAGGAGCCGCCGGCGCCCTCCGGCCTCAACCGCTCGATCACCCCGGCCGTGGACGCCTACGTCGCCCAGGCGCTGCGCAAGGACCCGGCGCACCGCTTCCAGAGCGCGGCCGCGATGCGGGACGAGGCGGAGCGGCTGATCGCCGAGCTGAAGGGCGGCGGCGCCGGGCACTCGCTCCAGGCGAGCACCCCGCTGGTGATCCAGGAGGGCCCGCGCTCGGTGCACGCGGCCCCGCAGACCCCGCCCCCCTTCCCGCAGCAGCCGCACTACCAGACCCCGCCGCCGGCCTACCAGACCCCTGCCCCGCAGGCTCCGCACACGCCGCAGCCGCAGTACCTCCAGCAAGGGCAGCCGCAGTACCAGACCACGCCGCCGGCCTACCAGACGCCGCAGCCGCAGTTCCTCCAGCAAGGGGGGCCGCGGCCGATGCACACCCCGGCGCCGCAGCCGGTGCGGCAGCCGATGCCGCCGTACCAGCAGCCGAAGCCCAACGGCGGCGGCTGCTCCACGGCCTTCGTGGTCGTCGCGATCATCGTCGGTGTGCTGGTGCTGGCCGGCATCATCATCGCGATCGTGGTGAACAAGGCGAAGAACGACACCAAGGGCAAGATCGGGATCCACTCCGAGCGGCCCGCCGCGGTGCTGGTGCTGGACCGGCCGGCCGACCGGAATGGCCTGCTCTGACGGGTTCCGGCCGGTTCGGGCGGGTCACGGGTGCGCGCCGGAAGCGGTAGCGTTCGGGGATACGTAAGCGACAGGGCACCGCGATTCCGAGCGAACGCCCGGGGCGAGGAGCGATGGCACAGACGCAGCAGCCGGACGACGACGCGGGTGCCCGAGGGGACGGACGGACCGGCGGGACGCCGAGGTTCCCCGAGCCGGGCAACGAAGCCGCGACCTCCGGGCTGCCGCCGTTCGGCCGGAGCGGGCCGCAGACCCCGGGCCGCGGTACCGCCGCCCCGCTGGGCACGGTCGGCGACGGCCGCTACCGGCTGACCCACCGGCTCGGCCGCGGCGGCATGGCCGAGGTCTTCGCCGCCGAGGACGTGCGGCTGGGCCGCACCGTCGCGGTCAAGCTGCTGCGCGGCGAGCTCGCCCAGGACGACGTCGCCCGGCTGCGCTTCACCCGCGAGGCACACGCCGTCGCGGCGCTGAACCACCACTCGATCGTCTCGGTCTACGACACCGGCGAGGAGTACGTCGGGGACGAGTCCACGCCGTACATCGTGATGGAGCTGGTCGAGGGCCGGACCGTCCGCGAGCTGTTGGTGGACGAGGAGGCGCCGCCGGTCGACCAGGCGCTGATCATCATCGCCGGGGTGCTGGAGGCGCTCGCCTACAGCCACCGGAACGGGATCGTCCACCGCGACATCAAGCCCGCCAACGTGATCATCACGAACAGCGGCGCGGTCAAGGTGATGGACTTCGGCATCGCCCGGGCGCTGACCGGCGGGGCCACCACGATGACCCAGACCGGCATGGTCATGGGCACCCCGCAGTACCTGTCGCCCGAGCAGGCGCTCGGCAAGCCGGTCGACCACCGCTCCGACCTGTACGCGGCCGGCTGCATGCTCTACGAGCTGCTCACGCTGCGCCCGCCGTTCACCGGCGACACCCCGCTCTCGGTGGTCTACCAGCACGTCCAGGACCCGCCGGTGCCGCCCTCGCAGGCCAACAGCCGGGTGCCGGTCGGGCTGGACCCGCTGGTGCTGCGCTCGCTCGCCAAGAACCCGGACGACCGCTTCCAGGACGCCGACGAGTTCCGCGCCCACGTGCAGCACGCGCTGCGTGAGATGCACGGCGCGGCCGGGGCCGGCTGGGTCGGCGCGGCCGAAGGGCTGCCGGGCGACACCGGTGCCACCCAGGTGATCCGGCCGGACCAGACGCTGGCCACCCAGGCCTTCGGCGTGGTCGGCGCGGGCGACCAGACCTCCGTGCTGCCGTACTCGGCGGGCGGCCCGCACACCCCCTCGCCCTACCAGGGGGCCGGCGGCCCGTACGGCGGCGACGGCGACGACGGCGAGTACGACGGCGGACGGCGGCGCGGGCCCTGGGGCTGGGTGGTCGGCGGCATCGCCGTGCTGCTCGCGGCCGGTGCCGGGATCGCCTTCGCGCTCACCGGTGGCGAGGACAACAACAACAAGACGATCACGCCGACCGCGCCCACCTCGGCGGTCAGCACCACCGAGGCGACCACGCCGACCCAGAGCGGCCAGCCGACCTCGTCGCCGTCCGTCTCCGGCACCAGGAAGCCGTCGCAGCAGCCGACCGACAACGGCGGCTACACCGGGAACGGCGGCTACAACAACGTGTCGCCGTCGCCGGGTTCGGGCAAGCACACCCAGCAGACCCCGACGGCGAGCTCGACGCCGACGGCGACCTCGACCCACACCCCGACGGCCACCTCCTCGGCGACCGGCGGGCCGACCACGGCGCCGTCGCCGAGCTCGGGCGGTGGGGGCACGACCACCAACCCGTCGCCGCCGCCCCCGAAGCCGACCGGTGGCGGTGGCGGCACGCTGCCGCCACCGGTGACCGGCTGACGGGCTCAGTTGGCGAAGGCGTCCAGGACCTGCTCGTACTCCTGGCACCACCACGCCAACTGGCCCGCCGAGGCGGGGTAGAGCGGGTCGGCCCGGTGGTCGGCCCGCTGGTAGCGCCACTGCAGCATCCAGAAGTCGTTCAGCCGCTCCCACCAGACCCTGTGGACGGCTGCGGCCAGGTGCTCGGCGGTGGCGGCTCCGGAGGCCCGGTAGGCCTGTGAGTAGCGGCGGACCCGGACCAGGTCGAGGGTGCCGGTGTCCCGGTCGTTGAAGAGCAGGGTGGCGGCGCGGACGGCCTCCTCCGCGCGTGGCTGCGGGCCGAGCTTGTCCCAGTCCAGGACGGCCGTGACGCGCCCGTCGGCGTACAGCAGATTGAGGCCGTGGAAGTCGCCGTGGGTCCAGCCGGTGGGCGGGGCGGTACGCGGGTCGGGGCGGCGGTGGGCGTGTTCGGCGAGCAGTTCCAGCCGTTCGTCGAGCCGTTCTTCGACCAGTGCGTCCAGTTCGCCGTACGGGCGGTGCTCGCGGGCGCGGCGTTGCAGGTCGCGAGCGAGTTCCGCGCTGTCGCGAGGGTCGGCGCTGCGGTAGCCGGCGGGCTGGTCGAGGGGGGCGCAGACGTCGTCGAGCGCGCCGTGCAGTCGGCCGAGCAGCGCGCCGAGCGCGTCGCACTGCGACGGGGGGAGCTCCGTACCGTGCTGGTGTCGGCCATCGACCCAGGGGAAGAGCGCGAACAGCCGACCGTCCAGGCCGGCCACCGTGCCGACGCGTTCGGCGCAGGTCAGCGGGGGCGCGACGGGCAGTCCGAGGGCGTGCAGGTCGGTCATCGCGCGGTGGTGGGCGAGGATCTTCGGACGGTTGGCGGTGGCGGCGTCGACGTAGCACTTCAGGAAGTAGGAACCGGCCTCGGTGGTGACCCGGTAGCCCCGGTTCAGCAGGCCTTCGGCGACCGCTTCGGCGGTCAGCAGCCGCCCCACCCGGTAGCGGGCCAGGACCTCGGTGAGTGCGCTGCGCGGGACGGGTGGACTGAGGGTCCCTATCGGCGGGGCGGTGAGGTCGGGGCGGGCCGGGGCGCAGGCGAGGGTCTGGCTGAAAGTCACGTGCAGAGGTTATGGCCCCCCGGTAGGGGCCCTTGACAAACCGTCAGGCGTGTGCAGCGGTCGGATCAGTGCTGATGGTCGGCCTGGTGCCGCGCCACGAAGGCCGCCGCCTGGGTGCGTCGCTCCATGCCCATCTTGGCGAGCAGACTGGAGACGTAGTTCTTCACCGTCTTCTCGGCCAGGTGCAACTCGTTGCCGATCTGACGATTGGTCATCCCTTCACCGATCAGATCGAGGATCCGCCGCTCCTGCTTGGTGAGTTGGGCCAGCCGCTCGTCCTCCTTCTCGCCGCCGTCGCGCAGCCGGGCGAGCACCCGGCTGGTGGCGACCGGGTCGAGCAGCGAGCGGCCGGCCGCGACGTCCCGGACGGCGGTGATCAGGTCGGTGCCGCGGATCGCCTTCAGGACGTAGCCGGAGGCGCCCGCCATGATCGAGTCGAACAGTGCCTCGTCGTCCGAGAAGGAGGTCAGCATCAGGCACTTGATCTCCGGCAGCCGGGAACGGATCTCGCGGCAGACCTCGACCCCGTTGCCGTCCGGCAGCCGTACGTCGAGCACCGCGACGTCGGGGTGGACCGCCGGGATCCGGGTGAGTGCCTCGGCGGCCGTGCCGGCCTCGCCGACCACCTCGATGTCATCCTCGACCGAGAGCAGATCGCGCACGCCCCGTCGGACGACCTCGTGATCGTCGAGCAGGAACACCCTGATTTGTCCGTTATCAATCACGCCCAAAGCCTCCCATATCACCCTACACAAGGCCTATCGTTCTCATCGGCGTCATGACGTGATCCGGCCACAGTCGCCGAAACCGATACCGAGAACCCCCTTACGCACGGGCGTCCGCCCGGATAACGTGCGCTGGTGTCCTGAAGGCGCTCGAATTGAGAGCTGCGTCACGCCGACCGTCACCCCCACCCTTTCGACGGCGAGCCGGGCGCGGCACCCTCGGGGTTGTAGACCCTGAACAAGTAGGACGTCCTAGCGCAAGCGCGCCAAGGGCGGACGCTGGGTAACGTTCTCGTGAGGGACGCCGTCGGAACAGGATCACCACCTGCCACGCAGTAGGTGCGCACACCCACGCGCGCCCCGCGAGGCGGTGACCGGACCGGTCACCGGCGACCCCGGGCGGCCGGACAGACCGAGGAGTGAACGTGACCGTCAAAAGCACGGCCAAAAGTACGGCGAGGGCTCGCAAGAAGGCGGCCCCCGACGTCCCTGGCACCCTCCGCGCCACGGGTACGGACGCCCAGCCGGAGCTCGTGCAGCTGCTCACCCCGGAGGGCGAGCGGGTCGAGCACCCGGACTACCCCCTCACCACCACTCCGGAGGAGCTGCGCTCCCTCTACCGCGACCTGGTGCTGGTGCGCCGGTTCGACGCCGAGGCGACCGCCCTCCAGCGCCAGGGTGAGCTGGGTCTGTGGGCCTCGCTGCTCGGTCAGGAAGCCGCCCAGGTCGGCTCCGGCCGCGCCATGCGCACCGGCGACTACGCCTTCCCCACCTACCGCGAGCACGGTGTGGCCTGGTGCCGCGACGTCGACCCGCTGAACCTGCTCGGGATGTTCCGCGGCGTGAACCACGGCGGCTGGGACCCGAACGAGAAGAACTTCCACCTGTACACCATCGTGATCGGCGCGCAGGCCCTGCACGCCACCGGTTACGCGATGGGCATCACCAAGGACGGCGCCGACGACGCGGTGATCGCGTACTTCGGCGACGGCGCCTCCAGCCAGGGCGACGTCAACGAGGCCTTCACCTTCGCCTCGGTCTACAACGCGCCGGTGGTGTTCTTCTGCCAGAACAACCAGTGGGCGATCTCCGAGCCCACCACCACCCAGACCAAGATCCCGCTGTACCGCCGTGCCTCCGGCTTCGGCTTCCCGGGCGTGCGGGTGGACGGCAACGACGTGCTGGCCTGCCTCGCGGTCTCCCGCTGGGCGCTCGACTACGCCCGCAGCGGCAACGGCCCGGTGCTGATCGAGGCCTTCACCTACCGGATGGGCGCGCACACCACCTCCGACGACCC
Source organism: Kitasatospora sp. NPDC004669 (assembly GCF_040609455.1). Lineage (NCBI taxonomy): Bacteria > Bacillati > Actinomycetota > Actinomycetes > Kitasatosporales > Streptomycetaceae > Kitasatospora > Kitasatospora sp. NPDC004669. The sequence continues at coordinate 202,205 of NZ_JBEXKB010000001.1, read as the reverse complement.
CACCCGCTACCGGCTCGCCGAGGAGACCGAGGCCTGGAAGGCCAAGGACCCGATCCTGCGGCTGCGCACCCTCCTGGAGAAGGAGGGCCTGGCGGACGAGGAGTTCTTCGCCGCCGTCGACGCCGAGAGCGAGCAGCTGGGCCTGCGGGTGCGCGAGGGCGTGCGCAACATGCCGGACCCGGACCCGACGCTGATCTTCGACCACGTGTACAGCGAGCCGCACGCGCTGGTCGATGAGGAACGGGCCGAATACATCGAGTACGCGGCCTCCTTCGAGGCGGGGGAGAACCACTGATGGCCGGTCAGCTGAGCATCGCCAAGGCGCTCAACGAGGCGCTGCGCAAGTCGCTGGAGAACGACCCGAAGACCGTCCTGATGGGCGAGGACATCGGCAAGCTCGGCGGCGTCTTCCGGATCACCGACGGCCTGCAGAAGGACTTCGGCGAGAGCCGGGTGATCGACACCCCGCTGGCCGAGTCCGGCATCATGGGCACCGCGATCGGCCTCGCGCTGCGCGGCTACCGCCCGGTCGTGGAGATCCAGTTCGACGGATTCGTCTACCCGGCCTTCGACCAGATCGTCTCCCAGCTGGCCAAGATGCACGCCCGTGCGCTGGGCCACGTCAAGATGCCGATCACCGTCCGTATCCCCTACGCGGGTGGTATCGGCGCGGTCGAGCACCACAGCGAGTCGCACGAGGCGTACTTCGCGCACACCGCCGGTCTGCGGGTGGTCACCCCGGCCAGCGCGCACGACGCGCACTGGATGCTGCGGCAGGCCATCGAGTCGGACGACCCGGTCATCTTCCTGGAGCCCAAGCGGCGTTACTGGGACAAGGGCGAGGTCGGCGCCGCCGCCGACCTGGGTCTGCACGACGCCCGGATCGTCCGCCCCGGCACCGACGCGACGCTGATCGCGTACGGCCCGATGGTCAAGGTCTGCCTGGAGGCCGCCGCGGCCGCCGAGGAGGACGGCCGCCGGCTGGAGGTCGTCGACCTGCGCTCCCTCTCCCCGGTGGACTTCACCACCCTGGAGGAGTCGGTCAAGCGCACCGGACGGGCCGTCGTGGTGCACGAGGCGCCGGTCTTCCTGGGCATGGGCGCCGAGCTGGCCGCCCGGCTCACGGAGCGGTGCTTCTACCACCTGGAGGCACCGGTCCTGCGGGTCGGCGGCTACTACGCGCCGTACCCGCCGTCCCGGGTCGAGGAGGCCTTCCTGCCCGACCTGGACCGCGTGCTCGACGCCGTCGACCGCGCGCTCGCGTACTGATACCGGGGAGCGAAGATGACCACCGAAGTTCGCTCGCTCCGCGAGTTCAAGATGCCCGACGTGGGCGAGGGCCTCACCGAGGCCGAGATCCTCAGCTGGTACGTCAAGCCCGGTGACACCGTCACCGACGGGCAGGTCGTCTGCGAGGTCGAGACCGCCAAGGCGGCAGTCGAGCTGCCGATCCCGTTCAACGGGGTCGTCGAGCGGCTCTTCTTCCCCGAGGGTGCGACGGTCGACGTCGGCACCGTGATCATCTCGGTCGCGGTGGCCGGCGAGGCGGGGGCCGCTCCGGCCACCGCGACCGCCCCCGCTGTGGAGGCGCCGGCCGACGAGGCCGAGCCCGAGCGCCGCGAGGTGCTGGTCGGGTACGGCCCGCGCACCGGCGTCACCCAGCGCCGGGCCCGGCGCACGACCACCACCAAGACGGTCGCCGCGCCCAAGCCGGCTCCGGCCGCGCCCGCCGCCCCGGTCGCCCCGGCTCCGGCCGCGCCCGCCCCGGTGGCCGAAGCGCCGGTCGGTGAGCGGCCGTTGGCCAAGCCGCCGGTGCGCAAGCTGGCCAAGGACCTCGGCGTCGACCTGCGGGCCGTCACCCCGACCGGCCCGGCCGGCGTGATCACCCGCGAGGACGTGCACGCCCACGCCGCGGCCCTGGCGGCTCCGGCCGTCGAGCCGGTCGAGGCCGCCGCGGCCCCGACGGCCGCCGTCGTCGAGGCTCCGGTGCCGGTCCCCGGCGCGGGCGACGTCCGGGTGCCGATCAAGGGCGTCCGCAGGGCGACCGCGCAGGCGATGGTGGCCTCGGCCTTCACCGCCCCGCACGTCACCGAGTTCGTCCAGGTCGACGTGACCCGCACGATGAAGTTCGTCCGCCGGCTCAAGGAGAGCGGTGAGCTGGGCCGGGACGTCCGGGTCAGCCCGCTGCTGCTGGTCGCCAAGGCGCTGCTCACCGCGATCAAGCGCCACCCGGAGATCAACGCCCAGTGGGACGAGGCGGCCCAGGAGATCGTGATCAAGGGTCAGGTGAACCTCGGCATCGCCGCGGCCACCCCGCGCGGCCTGATCGTCCCGAACATCAAGGACGCCGGGTCCCGGACCCTCTCCGGCCTGGCCGTCGCGCTCGGCGAGCTGGTGGAGACGGCCCGTCAGGGCAAGACCTCGCCGGCCGACATGCAGGGCGGCACGGTCACCATCACCAACGTCGGCGTCTTCGGCGTCGACACCGGCACCCCGATCCTCAACCCGGGCGAGGCGGCCATCCTCGCCTTCGGCGCGGTCCGGGAGCTCCCGTGGGTGCACAAGGGCAAGGTCGTCCCGCGCCAGGTCACCACGCTCGCGCTCTCCTTCGACCACCGGCTGGTGGACGGGGAGTTGGGCTCCAAGGTGCTGGCCGACGTGGCCGCGCTGCTGGAGCACCCGAAGCGCCTGATCACCTGGGGCTGACGGTTCGCCGGAAGTGAGGAAGGGGCCCTCCTCCGTACCGCCGTACGGAGGAGGGCCCCTTCGTCGTGTCCGCCCGTCGACTACCGCCGGGGACGGAGGCGGCGGACGGCGATCAGGACGCCGCCGCCGAGCGCGAGCAGCGCGGCGGAGGAGACGGCGAGGAAGGTGTTGTTCTCGGCGGCGCCGGTGTGGGCCAGCTCGGGGGTGCCGGCCGGCGCGGTGGTCGCCGGGGCGGCAGCGGCAGCGGGCTTCTCGGCCGGGGCCTTCTCGGCGGGCTTCTCGGCGGGGGTGTTGTCGGCGGCGGGCACGGCCGCGGCGGGCTTGGCCGGCTTGGTGGGTGCGGGCTTGGCGGCGGAGGCGGGCTTCGCCTCGGCGGTCTTCGGGTGGAGGACCTTCACGCTGCGGTTGCCCCAGTGCCCCTCGTTGCCGTTGTTGGCGTAGGCATCCGTCACCACGGCCAGCTCGGTCACGTCCTGCGGAGTGTTCGGGGAGAGGGAGACCCGGAACATGAAGTTGGCGGCGCGGCCGTTGGACAGCGGCTGGGTCAGGGAGTTGGTGTCGGCGTCGAGGCCGATGCAGCCCGCGTTCACCTTGAGCGGCTTCCAGGCACCGTTCTGCATGACCTCGACCCGGACGTCCTTGACCCGCAGGGCGGTGTGCGACAGGGACGACAGGCTGAAGCTCGGCGTGACCTTGGGAAGGTCGCCCCCGGTGAAGTTGGCCATCTCGACGCTGTACTCGGTCCAACCGCCGTCGGCGGTGAGGGTGTTGGTGAAGGGCGCCCGGAAGTCCCCGGAGGGGGCCTGCTGCATCACGCCGCCGGTGACGGCCGGCGGAGTGTCGTACCGAGCGTCGCCGCAGGCCCAGGCGGTGTCGCTCATCGCGAGGACCTGGACACCGCCCGCGAGGACGGCGGTGGCGGCGAGGGCGGCGATGCGGCGGCGGCCGGAGAAGGCGCGGTCGTTCTTCGCAAAACGGGTGATAACGGACGTGTGCATGACGTGACTCCCCAGGGTCATGTGACTGACGGTGTGTTGGCGAAGGCGACCGGCCCCGCTCCTTCGTGAGCGGAAGCGCCCCCCGGCTCTGCCGGTCTCGCTCTCCGTGCCTTCACCCTGATAGACGTGCATCCCCGCCGGGGGTTGCAGGTGGGTTCAAAAGTTTTTTCGTGAGTCTTCGGGCGGGCTTCGGGATACTGCCGGAATGACGGATGAGCTGACGATCCGACCGGAGGCAGAGCCGGTCGGGAGTGGGGAACGTCGGTCGCTGCGACGGGACGTGTCGGGGCCGGCGCTGCTGGCAGGACTGGTGTGCGTCGTGGTGTCCTTCTCGGGGCCGCTGGTGGTGGTGCTCGCCGCGGCGGCCGCCGGGCGGCTGGACCCGACGCACACGGCGTCCTGGATCTGGGCGGTGGCGATCGGCAGCGGGGTGAGCGGCTTCGTGCTCAGCTGGTGGACCCGCACGCCGGTGATCACCGCCTGGTCCACCCCGGGGGCCGCGCTGCTGGTGACCGGCCTGGGCGACTACCCGTACCGGGAGGCGGTCGGGGCGTTCCTGGTGAGCGCCGCGGTGGTGGCGCTGTTCGGGGTGACCGGCTGGTTCGGCCGGTTGATCGAGGCGGTGCCGGTGGGGATCGTGAACGCGATGCTGGCGGGCATCCTGTTCTCCTTCGGCGCCGGGATCTTCGGCGCCGTGCACAGCGCGCCGGTGCTGGTGGTGGGCGGTTTCGCGGCTTTCCTGCTGGCCAAGCGGTTCGCGCCCCGGTACGCCGTCCCGGTCGCGCTGCTGGTCGGCGGGGTGCTGGCGGCGTTCACCGTCGGGCTGCCGCTGCACCTGGGCTCGGGCGGGCCGACCGTGCCGGTGCTGACCGTGCCGGCCTTCTCCTGGTCGGCCCTGGTGGGGCTGGCGCTGCCGCTCACCATCGTCACGCTGGCCTCGCAGAACGCGCCGGGCCTCGGGGTGATGCGGGCCTTCGGCTACCGGGCGGACGACCGGCTGCTGATCGGCTCGACCGGCGCGATGTCGATGCTGATGGCGCCCTTCGGCTCGCCCGGGGTGAACCTGGCGGCGATCACGGCGGCGATCTGCTCGGGCCCGGAGGCCCACCCGGACCCGCGCCGCCGGTACGTGGCGGGGATGTCCTCGGCCGCGCTGTACGTGCTGGTGGGCAGCTTCGGCGGGGTGCTGGTGAGCCTGTTCACCGGCCTGCCGAAGGAGCTGATCGCGGTGATCGCCGGGGTCGCGCTGCTGGCCTCGCTGCAGGGCAGTCTGGCGGCGGCGGTGGCCGAGGAGCGCGGGCGGGACGCGGCGGTGGTGACCTTCCTGGCGAGCGCCTCGGGGATGAGCCTGTTCGGCATCGGCTCGGCCTTCTGGGGGCTGCTCTTCGGGCTCGGGACGCACCTGGTGCTGGACCTGGGGAAGCGCCGCCGGGATTGAGCTGGCGGGATTGAGCTGGCGGGATTGATTGGTATGGCTTGGACGACAGGAATCGTTCGGCCAGGTCGGTGACATTTTCTTCGGCCGGTTGGGGCGACACGCCGGTCCGGGTACGTCTCCGCTCCACCACCCGGGCGACGCCGGGTGACCGGAGCCCCGAGGACGAACCCGTATGCCTTCTGGCACCCCAGGCCGTCTCGTCCGAAGTCTGGCCGCGCTCGTGCTGGTGTCCACCGCCGTACTCCCCGCCGCCCTGGAGCTGGTCGGCCCCTCGCCGTTCGGTGTGATCGGGGCGGGCGCCCCCGTCGACCGGGCGGTGCCGCCGCACACCGCGCTCCGCGCCGACCAGCGGGTACCCGCGGCCGCCCCGACCTTCGACATACGTCGCACCGGGGACCCGGCCAACCGGATCACCCTGGTCCTGCTCGGCGACGGCTACACCGGAGACGAGCAGGAGCTGTTCCGGCAGCAGGCCGACAAGGCCTGGCGCGCGCTGATGGACATCGAGCCGTTCCGCACCTACCAGGGGTTCTTCAACATAAGGCGGGTCGAGGTGGTCTCCCCGGTCTCCGGGATAGCCGAGACCGAGAGCCGCGGCCGCAACCCCGCCACCCCGCTCGGGATGCACTTCTGGTGCGAGGGCACCGCCCGGCTGCTGTGCGCCGACGAGTCCGCCACCGCCCGGTACGCGGGGGACGGCGCCGGGCCGCAGTACCTGATAGCGCTGGCCAACTCCGCCGAGTACGGCGGCGCCGGGGGCACCGGGGTGACCACCCTGGCCGGGGGCAGCCCGGACGCCGGGCGGATCATCCAGCACGAGATCGGGCACACCGTGGGGGACCTCGGCGACGAGTACGACAGCGCCCCGGACGACGCCGACTACCCGAACCTCTCCACCGTCGACGCCGACGACATGCGCAAGAAGCAGACCAAGTGGTGGCGCTGGCTGGGCGCCGAGTCCCCGGACGGCGCCGGGACCGTCGGGGCGTACCGCAACGCCAACGGCCTCTACCGGCCCTCCCCCGACTCGGTGATGCGCACTCTGGGCAGCGCCTACAACCTGCCCTCGCGCGAGGCGATCATCGAGGAGCTGTACCGCAAGGTCCGGCCGACCGACGCCCCCTCGCCGCCGCCCGGGGAGGTGGCCGGGCGCCCCCGGCTGGACGTCCGGCCGCTGCCGCTGACCGGCACCCGGCAGCTGACGGTGGAGTGGACGGTGGACGGCGTCCCGGTGACGCCGAAGGCCGCGGACGGCGCCCGGCTGGACACCGCGCAGCTGGACCTGGCCCCGGGCCGGACGGCCACCGTGACCGCGACCGTCCGGGACACCACGGACTGGGTGCGGGACGAGGCCTTCCGGGCCCGCTACATGACCAGGTCGGTGTCCTGGACGGTGACCGGCTGACGGGTCGTCCTCGCCCCGGACTGGGCGTCCAATCATGGGATGACTAACCTGGGCGAACTATGACCGTGGAGCCAGCTCGTTCAGCCCCGTCCCTGTCCGTCCCCGCTCCCCGGCCCACCGTCGAGCCCCCGGCCGCCACCGCGCCCGCGCCGCCCGGCGGGCGCGCGGCCTGGCTGGCCTGGTCCGTCGGCGTCAGCGTCTACGTCCTGGCCGTCATCCACCGCACCAGCCTCGGCGTGGCCGGACTGGACGCCGCCGAGCGCTTCGGCATCGGTGCCTCGGCGCTGTCCACCTTCTCGATCCTCCAGGTGCTGGTCTACGCGGCCATGCAGGTCCCGGTCGGCCTGCTGGTGGACCGGTTCGGGCCGCGCCGGGTGCTGCTGCTCGGCGTGGTGCTGCTCAGCACCGGCCAGCTGGCCTTCGCGTTCAGCTCCTCCTTCGCTCCCGCGCTGGCCTCCCGGGCGGTGCTCGGCTGCGGCGACGCGATGACCTTCATCAGCGTGCTGCGGATCGCCGCCCGCTGGTTCCCGGCGGCGAAGAACCCGTTCGTCGCCCAGCTGACCGGCCTGGCCGGGATGGGCGGCAACCTGGTCACCACCGTGGTGCTCGCCCAGGCGCTGCACAGCGAGGGCTGGACGCCCACCTTCACCGCGATCGCGCTGCTCGGGGTGGCGGTGTTCGCGCTGGTCGCGCTGTTCCTGAAGGACGCGCCCGCGCAGGAGGGGCCGGTCCGACCGGTCGAGCGGCGGGAGCGGGCCGGGATCGGCCGCCAGGTCCTCGACTGCTGGCGGGAGCCGGGCACCAGGCTCGGCCTGTGGATCCACTTCACCACCCAGTTCCCCGGCAACACCTTCGGCCTGCTCTGGGGCCTGCCCTACCTGGTGGAGGCACAGGGCATGTCCCGGGCCGCGGCCGGCGGGCTGCTGACCCTGCTGGTGCTCTCCAACATGAGCTTCGGCTTCGTCTTCGGCCGGGTGCTCTCCCGCACCGCCCGGGCCCGGATGCCGATCGTGTTCGGCGTCCTCGCGGCCACCGGGCTCGGCTGGGCGCTGGTGCTGGCCTGGCCGGGCGGGCACCCGCCGACCTGGCTGCTGGTCGGGATCATTCTGGTGATGGGCGGCAACGGCCCGGCCTCGCTGGTCGGCCTGGACTACGCCCGCGCCCGCAACCCGGTGGAGCGGCTCGGCACCGCCTCCGGGATCGTCAACATGGGCGGTTTCATCGGCACGATGATCACCCTGTTCGGCGTCGGCGTGCTGCTGGACGCGCTCTCCCCGGACGGCACCGGGGCGTACTCGGCCTCCGCCTTCCGCTGGGCGTTCTGCTGGCAGTACGTCCCGCTGGCGGTGGGCACCGTGATGATCCTGCGGCTGCGCCGGAAGGTCGCAGCCGCGTCCTGATCCGTACGGCGGGCCTCGGGGCGTGTCGGACACGCCCCAGCGGCCTCAGATTGTGACGGATCAGATCGTGACGGAGAAGTTGGCCAGCACCCGCTCGGCCAGCTCCTTGTCGCCCTCCACGCTCACCGGGCCGGGCCGGCCGCGCCCGCAGGCGAGCCGCAGGTAGGTCTCCCAGCCCATGGTGAGCTGGACGTCGGGGGCCAGGCTGATCGACTCGTCCATGGTGCCGCGTCCGGCGCCGTCCACCCGGACGGTGCGCAGGAACTCCACCGGGCCGGTGACGTCCACCACCAGGGTCGTCCCGGCCGGGGCGCCGGCGCCGTGGGCGACGGCCTTGGGCAGCTGCTCCAGCAGGAAGTCCCGGGTCACCAGCGCGCCCGGGGCGTCCAGGTTGCCGGGGGTCTCCAGGGCCCGGCGCAGGTCCTGCTCGTGCACCCAGACGTCGAAGGCCCGCCGCCGCAGCAGCTCGTGGTACGCGACGTCCCCGGCCAGCGGCCCGGCCGGCCAGCGGACCAGTTCGTCGGGCGTCTGCTTGGCGTTCCGCAGCGCGCGGGAGCGGCGGATGATCGTGTACTCCAGCTCGCTGGTCATCTCCAGCGCGGTGTGGCAGCGGCGCTTGTCGACCGGCAGTTCGATGTAGCGGGCGAACTCGGTGGTCACGTGGCGAAGATCACGCGGCAGCGAGTGGATCGGGCGCGGGTCGCCCAGCAGCTCGGACTCGACCGCGATCACGTGCGACACGATGTCCCGGACCGACCAGCCCGGGCACTCGGTGGCCCGGTTCCAGGATCCTTCGGGGAGGGGGGCGACCAGCTCCGATATGGACTCGATGCTCTGCGTCCACGCCTCGGTGTAAGCCTGCACGGTCTGGTTGTCCGTCACGGGAATCTCCGGCCCTCTGTCAGCTTTCCTACGCTCCGCGCCCGGCCGTCGCGGTCGGCCGGGATGGTCCGGCTTCCGGGCGCACACGCTAACCGCACGTTACGCTGCCGGGAGACAACTGGGCAGCGCTTTCGGGTGACGATCGTAGGTCTCTTGCCGTGGACGGTGGTACTGTGCGCGCTTCATTGATCCAACTCGCGGTCTCCGACGCCGAGCCGCCCGCCGAACGGCGGGCCCGGGCCGTGTCGCTGGTACGGGCGCAGCAGGGCGCCGACCTGGTGGTGCTGCCGGAGTTGTGGCCGCTCGGCGGCTTCGCCTACGACCTCTGGTCGGAGGGCGCCGAGACCCTGGACGGGCCCACCTCGGACGCGATGGCGGCCGCCGCCCGGGCCGCCGGGGTCTGGCTGCACGCCGGTTCGATCGTCGAACGGGACCCGGACGGGCCGATCTACAACACCTCGCTGCTGTTCGCCCCGGACGGCGAGCTGGTGCACACCTACCGGAAGATCCACCGCTTCGGCTTCGACAGCGGCGAGGCGGTGGTGATGGGCGCCGGGCAGGAGATCGTCACCGCGCCCACCGACTTCGGCACCCTGGGCCTGGCCACCTGCTACGACCTGCGCTTCCCCGAGCTGTTCCGGGCGCTGCTGGACGCCGGCGCGCAGCTGCTGGTGGTCCCGGCTGCCTGGCCGGCCAGGCGGCGCGAGCACTGGACGCTGCTGGCCCGGGCCCGGGCGGTGGAGGAGCAGGCCTTCGTGCTGGCCTGCAACACCGCCGGGACGCACGCCGGGGTCGAGCAGGCCGGGCACAGCATCGTGGTGGACCCGTGGGGCCGGGTGCTGGCCGAGGCGGGGGACGGCGAGCAGGTGCTGACCGTCGAGCTCGACCCGGCCGAGGTGGGCAAGGCGCGCGAGGACTTCCCGGTGCTGCGGGACCGCCTGCTCGGCATCCCGGCGCCCGTCCAGAGGTAGCGCCGGCCCGCCCCGGAGCCGCAGCCCCGGAGGGTTGGGGAGGGTTGGTTCGTACCTGCCCCGGGCCGGTTTGAGAAGATGAGCACTCGTCGTGTTCCCTGCCGCTCGTCGGCCGGTCCGTCGCGGGTCGGCACGGCGGCCTGCCCGAGGAGGTCGCGCGCATGTCCGGCAACGGCGCAAGCGACACCCCCCGTCCCGTCATCCACCGCAACAGCCTGCGCGAGCAGATCGCCGGCGCCCTGCGCGAGGAGATGATGGCCGGCCGGCTGGCGGCCGGTCGCAACTTCACCGTCAAGGAGATCGCCGAGCAGTACGGCGTCTCCGCGACCCCGGCCCGCGAGGCGCTGGTCGACCTCGGCGCCCAGGGGCTGCTGCGGGCCGAGCACCACCGCGGCTTCACGGTGCCGGAGCTGTGCTGGGAGGACTTCCTGGAGATCTTCGAGTCCAGGGTGCTGCTCACCGACAGCTTCTACCGCCAGTTCTCCACCCGCCGGGCGCTGCCCGACCTCACCCGGCTGCCCTCGCTGCGCCGCCGGGCCGACGCGGCGGTGCGGGCCGCCCGGGCCGGGAACCTGGACGTGATGGTGGGCTGTGACCGCCGGTTCTGGCAGGAGGTCTCCGCCCTGCTCGGCAACCGCCGGATCGGGGACTACCTGGACTGGCTGCGGGTGCAGTCCTGGATGTTCGCCGCGCCCTACCTGCGGGAGACGCCCACCCTGGCCGGGGTCTGCTGGGACCGCCACCTGGACCTGGTCGAGGCGATCGGGGCCCACGACCTCGAAGGCGCGCACCGGATCATCTGTGAGTACAACCTGTTCACCGTCCGGCTGCTGGCCGAGCTGGCCGGGCGGCCGCTGGAGTCGGTGACGGTGTTGGGGCTGCTCACCGAGGTCGCCGGGGCGGAGCCGGCGCCGGTCGAGTCGCCCGCACCGTACCCCCCGGTGGAGCCCGGAACGGCCCGGCCGGGGCCGCCCCGACGGGGCGAGGACGTCGGTCGGGAGCTGGGCCGCGAGCTCGGCCTCGGCCTCGGGCTGGTTCCGCAACCGCGCTGGGTGCCGAACGGATGGTTCGGCCGGCGGCTGTCCGAACCGACGCCCGAGGCTCAGCAGGGACGGCCCGGTCCACACACCGCGCCGGGCCGGTAGGGTGGGCGGGCGTCGAACCCGCTGCCCGTGCAAGGGCCGTCCGGGTACCGACTCCGCCCCCCGTCGTCGCCCCGCCCCGCGGGCGATCCCCGCCGTCCGGAGAGGAACTGCCGGCCATGGCCTGCGACCTCTGGCTCGTCCCGCTGGTGGACGTGCTGAGCCACAGCCCCGACAACCCCTTCCGGGACGACCTCGCGCTCTACAACGCGGTGCTGACCTCCCGAGGGCTGCCCCAGGTGCCGGTCTACCAGTACGTCCCCGGGCTGAGCGGAGCGGTCGAGCCGATAGCCGCCTTCGACTACGACTCGCTGCACTTCCTGCGCCGCGCCTACCTGCTGGGCCTCACCGGCCTGGACATCACCCCGGTCGACGCGCTCGGCGGCGACTACGAGCAGCTGCTGGAGATGTTCGAGAGCAGCGCCGAACAGTCGCACCTGGTCTGGCACTTCGACCACGCCGGCGCGTACGTGCCGATCGAGTTCCCGACCCCGCTGGTGGACGACGCGCTGCTCGCCTCCGGCGGCCCGCTCGGCTCCAGCCACGGGCTGCTGCGCGAACTGCAGGCCGTGGCACCGGCGCTGGGCATCGACCCGCTCAACCCGCCGGACCCGACCCGGCCGCTCGGCCCGACCGGCCTGGAGCAACCGTTCGGGCCGCCGATCGACGATGTGCACCCCTTCGCCCGCGAGCGGCACGCCTGGTCGGGCCTGTACGCGGCGGCGACCCGGAGCCTCGCCCAGGGCTCGATGATCGTCTTCGCATAGCGTCGCCGTCCGGCAGCCACCCCGGGCCGGCGATCGCCCGCCCGACCACCGCCCGCCGACTACCGCAGCGGGCCCTCCGGCGGCCGCTGGCGCGGCATGGTGGGCCTGGCCCCCGGCGGCGGCAGCACCCGCACCTGGGCGCCCATCCCGGACTCGGTGCGCCCGCCCCAGGCCCCGGGGGCCTGGGTGGGCAGCTGGGTCATCGAGGCACGGAACTCCAGCATCCACTCCGAGGTTTCGGTACGGACCATGTCCGAGACGTCCTCGCAGAACCGCCGCAGCACGCCCAGGCAGCGCTCGGCGGCCTCGCCGGCGGTGCCCTCGGTCGGGCCGAGCACCTCGCGCACGCACTCCGACGCCCAGTCGAACTGGAAGGCCTCCAGGCGTCGTTGCAGCGCCTGCGCGGTGGAGACGTCCCGCATCCAGCCGGAGGTGAGGCCGAAGACCCGGTCGGTGCCGTAACAGGCGGCGGCGAGCGCCAGGCCCACGTAGCCCCAGCTGGTGCCGTGCGAGACCGCGCCGGTCAGGTCCACCAGCGGGGCGGTCACCCCGCCCACCCCGAAACCGGCCGTGCCGAAGCGCAGCAGTCGCGCCCAGCGGCGCTTCCAGATCCGGTCCCGGCGGTACCACTCGATCGCCTCGACCGCCCGCTCCTCGGACCAGCGGTAGAGCTCCTCCAGCCGCTCGGCGGGCTCGCCCCAGTCCCCGAGCGGGAACTGCCGGGTGCTCAGATCGGTCCGGCGGCGGGTGGAGGCCCGCCGGGCGACGGCGGCGACGGTGGGCTGGTCCTCCTCGCCGATCTCCTTGCCCCAGGCACTCTCCTCGGGCTGCATTTCCGGCTGGCTCACCTGTGAGGCTCCCTGTGGCGGGCGGGCGGCTGGGTCTGGCGGCGCACCGGCCGATGTGGCGTCCGCCGGTGGTTGTCCAACAGCACTTCTTACCGCCAAATGGCTGACCGTGGGGGCGCTTCCAAGGTGATCGTTATCGGTTTCGGCCACCGGAACCCGAGGTGAGCGGGTTGCGGGGGGCGGCGAGATTTCACCCGTCCGAGCGAGGCCCCGGTGACCCGCCGTCCTGACCCGGACACCCGCCGCCTATCCGACTCCTCCTGGTTTGGAGGTTCCTCCTACGTCGTCGGCGTACGGACCTCTTCTCCTGGAGGATCCGACGGGACCGGAGAGCGGCCTGAACAGGCCACCGACTACGCTGCCAGGCGTGAAGGTCCTCGTCATCGGCGGCGGCGCCCGCGAACACGCCCTGTGCCGCTCCCTGTCCCAAGATCCCTCCGTGACCGAGTTGCACTGTGCCCCGGGCAACGCCGGGATCGCCCAGGTGGCGACGGTGCACCCGGTCGACCAGCTGGACGGTGCCCAGGTCACCGAGCTGGCCCGGCGCCTCGGCTCCGACCTGGTCGTGGTCGGCCCGGAGGCCCCGCTGGTGGCCGGCGTCGCCGACCCGCTGCGCGCGGCCGGCATCCCGGTGTTCGGTCCCTCCGCCGGCGCCGCGCAGCTGGAGGGCTCCAAGGCCTTCGCCAAGGATGTGATGGCCGAGGCCGGTGTGCCCACCGCCCGCTCCTACGTCTGCACCACCCCCGAGGAGGCCGCCGCGGCGCTGGACGCCTTCGGCGCGCCGTACGTGGTCAAGGACGACGGCCTGGCCGCCGGCAAGGGCGTCGTGGTCACCTCCGACCGCGAGGCCGCGCTGGCGCACGCCGCCGCCTGCGAGCGCGTGGTCATCGAGGAGTACCTGGACGGCCCCGAGGTCTCGCTGTTCGCGATCACCGACGGCACCACCGTGCTGCCGCTGCAGCCCGCGCAGGACTTCAAGCGCGCGCTGGACGGCGACGAGGGCCCCAACACCGGTGGCATGGGCGCCTACTCGCCGCTGCCCTGGGCGCCGGCCGGGCTGGTCGAGGAGGTCCTGGAGACCGTCCTGCAGCCGACCGTGGACGAGCTGCGCCGGCGCGGCACCGAGTTCTCCGGCCTGCTCTACGCGGGCCTGGCGCTCACCTCGCGCGGCACCCGGGTGATCGAGTTCAACGCCCGCTTCGGCGACCCGGAGACCCAGGTCGTGCTGGCCCGGCTGCGCACCCCGCTGGCCGGTGTGCTGATGGCCTCCGCCACCGGCACCCTGGACCAGCTGGAGCCGCTGCGCTGGGACGAGGACGCGGCCGTCACCGTGGTCATCGCCTCCGAGGGCTACCCGGCCGCCCCGCGCACCGGCGACCCGATCGAGGGCCTGGCCGAGGCCGAGGCGGACGGTACCGCGTTCGTCCTGCACGCCGGCACGAGGGCGGACGAGGACGGCCGGGTGCTGAGCGCCGGCGGCCGCGTCCTGTCGGTCACCGCGACCGGCGCCGACCTGGCCGAGGCGCGCGGCCGCGCGTACGCCGCCGTGGACCGGATCTCCCTCAAGGGCGGCCAGCACCGCACCGACATCGCGCTCAAGGCGGCCACCGCGTAGCGCACCCGCAGCCCCGCGGCCCCCGTGCGAATCGCCCGCACGGGGGCCGCGCCGTGTGCGAGCGCCCCGGAGGCGGGCGAGCCCCGGAGGGGGCGATTCAACCCCCATGGGCGCAGTGCCCCCGGCGTTTCCGAGGTGGGGGTGAATCCGGGGGCGGCGCACCGTTCGGCGGCCGGATTCCAGCCCATCGGGTGACAGCAACCGCATCCGGCTGACGTAACCGGCCGCCCGGCCTTATGGTGCGCTGGATCGCAGTGCGACGAGGCCGTGCGCCGGGGTCGCCGCCGGGTAGCGGCGCGCCCGCGGGGGGATGCTGGACGGCGTTCGGCCCGGCGGTCGCCCGGGTGCTTCGCACCGGACCGGTCGCAGGCGTCCGGAATCCGGGCGACGTCACCGGGACGAGTGGAACCGGGTCGATCCGGAACACCCGCCCGGACCGGGGCGTCGAAAATGTCAGTAGCGCCACACAGCATGCACTGCCGGGGATCGGACGCCTCCGCTCCCCGGTCGGAACTGATCATTTCGAGTCGGCTCAGGGCCCGTAGCCGGGCGCCCGAGGGCTCCGAAGGGGGTGCCGCACCGTATGGCCGCAGTCGACACCGCGCGCGCTCACGCCCAGGCGGTCCTGCGGGTCCGAGGCCTGGCCCTGGCCGCCGCCGTCCTGCCCGCCGCCGTCGCCGTGGTCCTGCTCGCGGGCCGGTTCACCGGACGGATCGGCGCGCCCGGCTCGTCCGACGCCGCCGGCTGGGACGCCGCCCGCTGGGCGGTCTGCGCGGTCGCCGCCCTGACCCTGCTGGTGGCCGGGCTGACCGCCCGCGCCTACCGTCGGGCCGTCCCGCCGCGGACCCCGGCCGTCCCGGTCGCCCGTGCCGAGGCCCCCGAGCTGTACCGGCTGATCGACGAACTCGCCGACCGGCTGGACGTGCCCGCGCCCTCCGCGATCGCGCTCACCCCGGACTGCGACAGCTGGCTGGAGGACCTCCCGCCGGTGAAGCGGCCCGGCCCGCTGCGGCCGCACCCCGCGCCGCCCGCGCCGGTGCTGGTGATCGGCTCGCCGTTCCTGTGGTGGATGCGGTCCGGCGAGCTGCGCGCCCTGCTCGCCCCCGTGGTGGCCGGCGCCGCCGCCTCCGCCGACCCGGAGATCGCCGCCGCCCGCCGCTTCCTGCGCAGCCTGGACGCCTGCCTGGACTCCGGCGCGGGCGCGGCCCCCGGCCTCGGCGGCGGCACCCTGGCCGTCCCGCCCCCTCCGCCCCGCCGCGCCCCGGCCGCGCTCGCCGAGCGGGTCACCCGGCGGATCACCCGCCGCCTGCTGGGCGCCTGCCGGGGCCACTCCGCCGAGCTGGAGCGGTCCGTCGCGAGCTGGGCCTCCGAGCATGCCCGAACGGTCGACTACGGTCTGCGGATCGCCGCCCAGGAACAGGTGGGCCTGGCCTACGCCGGCTGGGACCGGCTGCTCACCCGGGTCGCGCTGCCCGCCTGGCGGCTCGGCCGCCACCCCGCGCACCTCAATGCCGGTGTGGTCGCCGCGCTCACCGAGCTGTCCCGCCGCGACCGGCTGGCCGACGGCTACGGCAACCGGCTCGGCCACCGCCCCGCCTGCGACCTGCTGGAGGAGCCCGGCGCGGTGGACCGGGCGGTCTCCCGGCTCGCCGCCGAGCTGTTCTTCGGTCGCCCGGCGGCCGGCGCCTGGCACGAGCTGGAGTGGGCCGACTACCCGGCCGAGGTGGTGGACGCCGGCTGGCGGGCCCGAGCGGCCACCCTGCAGTCCGCGCTGGACCGGCTCGCCCCGCAGTCCCGCCCCGGCGCCCCGACCCTCACCCGGCTGCTGGTCCGGCTCGCCGAGGGCGACGGAGAGCAGCTGGCCGCCGCCCTCGCCGCCCAGCTCGCCCGCACCACCACCCCGGCCCCGCTGCTCGAACCCGACCGCACCGGCCGCGACCTGCTGGTCGACCACGTCACCGCGATGGTCTCCTGCGCCGCTGTGGACACCGCGGGCGGCGCCCCGGGCCTGGACTGGCTGGACGGCCCGGTGCTGCTGCTCGGCGGGGTCCGCCGCACCGACCTGGCCGGGCCGGTCGCCCAGGCCGTGGAGCAGGGCCAGGACGGTCCGCTGCGCGCCTGGCTGGACGCGGCCGAGGTCCGCCTGGAGAAGCCCGTGCGCCTCTGAACGCCCCGGATCGCCCCGGATCGCCTCGGAACACCCCTGACGTCACATCGGCCACAGAGGGCGCTCGGCGCCCCGACACGCGCCCCCGTCGCGTCCGGTCGTCGGCCGTCTCCGCAGGCCGGAGGCCCGGTCCGGACGGCCCGCAAGATTCCCGACACCAATTGCTACCGTGGGGTGACGCAGCGCCAGCGCGGTGTGGTGTATTAGACCGCACGCACATCCGGGGGGCACGTGCCAACCGGGCGGAGGTGCACCTGGGAGGGGCGCGTGGGGACCGAACTCAACCGCCGCTGGGAGTCGGGAACGCATGCGTACAGCGTCTCCGACCCCTTCGGCCAGGGCCCGCTGCCCTGGCTGCGCAGCCCCGACCAGTACCTGGCGGGGGCGGAGGGCGCCGTGCCCTGGTACGTCTCGGTGGACGCCCCCGGCCAGCAGCCGCTGACGGCCGGCGCGCGGCCCAAGCCGCCGGTCGGCACCCCGCAGAGCTCCAACGACGTGGACCAGCAGATCAAGGGCTTCGCCTCGGCCGGGGTGATCCGCCCCGGCGGCTCGGTGGACTTCCGGGTCACCGTCAACCCGCCCCGCGAGTTCACCGTGGACGTCTACCGGATCGGCCACTACGGCGGCGACGGCGCCCGGCACATGACGTCCAGTCCGCTGATCGCCGGGCTGGCCCAGCCCGCCCCGCTGGTGGTCGAGCGGACGGTCTCCTGCCACCACTGGTGGCACTCCTGGCGCCTGCAGATCCCGGCGCACTGGAAGCCCGGCGCGTACGTCGCCGTGCTGACCACCGCGGACATGCTGCACCGCAGCCACATCCCGTTCACCGTACGGGACTTCGCGGAGCAGGAGCAGGGGCGTACGGCCGAACTGCTCCTGGTGGTCCCGGACGTGACCTGGCAGGCATACAACCTGTTCCCCGAGGACGGCCGCACCGGCGCCAGCCTGTACCACGCCTGGGACGGCCGGGGCGGCCTGGTCGGCGAGGCCGAGGCGGCCGTCACCGTCTCCTTCGACCGCCCGCACGCCACCGCCGGGCTGCCGCTGCACGTCGGCCACGCGTACGACTTCATCCGCTGGGCCGAGCGCTACGGCTACGACCTCTCCTACGCCACCGCCACCGACCTGCACGCCGGCCTGGTGGACCCGGCCGAGCACCGGGCGCTGGTCTTCCCCGGCCACGACGAGTACTGGTCCGAGCCGATGCGCCGGGCCGCCGAGCGGGCCCGGGACGGCGGCACCTCGCTGGTCTTCCTGTCCGCCAACACCATGTACTGGCGGGTCGAGCTGACCGCCGCCGCCTCCGGCGAGCCCAACCGGCTGCTCAACTGCCGCAAGCGCCAGAAGGTCGCGCCCGGCAGCCCGGCCGCCGGGGTGCCGGGCGCGACCAGCGCGCTGTGGCGGGACGCCGGGGAGCCCGAGCAGCACCTGCTGGGGGTGCAGTACTCGGGCCGGGTCGCCGCGCCCGTCCCGCTGGTCGCCCGACACACCGCGCACTGGCTCTGGGACGGCACCGGGCTGCAGGAGGGCGACGAGCTGCCCGGTCTGGTCGCGGGGGAGGCCGACCGGTACTACCCCAAGGTGGCGCTGCCCGAGCACACCGAGCGGGTGCTGCTGGCGCACTCGCCGTACCAGGACCCGTCCGGCCGCACCCGCTACCAGGAGACCTCGCTGTACCGGGCACCCAGCGGCGCGTACGTCTTCGCGGCCGGCACCTTCGCCTGGTCGCCCGCGCTGGGCCGCCCCGGCCTGACCGACGAACGGATCCAGCGGGCCACCGCCAACCTGCTGGACCGGCTCTGCAAGAACTGAGCTCCGGGAGGCATGAAAGACTGCGGGGGCAGTGACCTCCCCTTTCGCGGTGCCCCATGCCCGTGAACGACCCCTGAGGACTGAGACACCTTGAGCGGATTTGTCACCAAGCCCGAGCCGGTCCAGGTGCCCGGCCTGGTCCACCTGCACACCGGCAAGGTGCGCGACCTCTACCGCACCGGGTCGGGCGAGCTGGTGATGGTCGCCAGCGACCGGATGTCCGCCCACGACTGGGTGCTGCCGAACGAGATCCCGGACAAGGGGCGCGTCCTCACCCAGCTCTCGCTCTGGTGGTTCGAGCGGATCGCCGACATCGTGCCCAACCACGTGATCTCCACCGAGGTCCCGGCCGGCGCCCCCGCCGACTGGAAGGGCCGCACGCTGATCTGCAAGAACCTGGACATGATCCCGGTCGAGGCGGTCGCCCGCGGCTACCTGGCCGGCTCCGGCCTGACCGAGTACGACGAGAGCCGTACGGTCTGCGGCATCGCCCTGCCGGAGGGCCTGGAGAACAGCTCCGAGCTGCCCGCCCCGATCTACACCCCGGCGCTCAAGGCCGAGGTCGGCGAGCACGACGAGAACGTCCCCTACGAGGAGACCGCCCGCCGGATCGGCGCCGAGCTGGCCGACCAGGTGCGCCGCACCACCCTGGACGTCTACGCCCGGGCCCGGGACATCGCCCGCGACCGCGGCATCATCCTGGCCGACACCAAGTTCGAGTTCGGTCTGCTGGACGGCGAGCTGGTGATCGGCGACGAGGTGCTCACGCCGGACTCCTCCCGTTACTGGCCGGCCGACGAGTACCAGCCGGGCCGCTCGCAGTCGTCCTTCGACAAGCAGCTGATCCGCGACTGGCTGGTCTCCCCGGCCTCCGGCTGGGACCGCTACAGCGAGCAGCCGCCGCCGGAGCTGCCGGCCGAGGTGGTCGAGCGGACCCGGGCCAAGTACATCGAGGTGTACGAGCGGCTGACCGGCACCAGCTGGGTCTGAGCCTTTCGAACCGCCCGCGGGTACGGCCTCAGATCCAGCCGTGCTCGCGGGCGATCCGCACCGCCGCGTGGCGGTTCTCCGCGCCCAGCTTGGTGGCCGCCGAGGACAGGTAGTTGCGCACGGTGCCCTGGGACAGCGCGGCCCGCGCGGCGATCTCCGCGATCGGGGTGCCGTCCGCGGCCAGCTCCAGGACGTCCGTCTCGCGCGGGGTCAGCGGGGTCTCCCCGGCGCTGATCGCGTCCGCCGCCAGCTCCGGGTCCACGTACCGGCCGCCGGACCGCACGGTGCGGATGATGCCGGCCAGGTCGGCCGCCGAGACGGTCTTCGGCAGGAAGCCGCGCACTCCGACCTCCAGCGCCCGCTTGAGGTAACCGGGGCGGCCGTGGCCGGTGACGATCATGCAGCGGCAGTCCGGCAGCAGCCGGCGCAGCTCGGTGGCCGTCTCGATGCCGTCCTTGCCGGGCATCTGGAGGTCCAGCACCGCGATGTCCGGCCGGTGCGCCTGGGCCATCGCCAGTGCCTCCGGGCCGGAGCCGGCCTGGGCGACCACCTCGATGTCGTCCTCCAGCGAGAGCAGCGCGGCCAGCGCGCCCCGGATCAGGTGCTCGTCGTCGGCGAGCAGGACGCGGATGGGCGCGGTGGGCGCGGTGTCGGTCATCGGAGGGCCTTCCTCGGGCGTTCTCAGCTCGGCAGCGGGACGGTGGCGAGCATCCGGAAGGTACCCGCCTCGGCGGTCGGGACGGTCAGCTCGCCGTCGTGGGCGGCGAGCCGCTCGCGCAGGCCGCGCAGACCGGTGCCGCTGCCCTGGGACGGGACCGGCACGGCGGGCACCCCGTCATTCTCCAGCTCCAGCACCGCTCGCCCGCGCTCCTGCCGCAGCCGGATCAGGCAGTGGGCGGCCTCGCTGTGCCGCAGTACGTTGGTGGTGGCCTCGCGGATCACCCAGCCGAGCACCGACTGCACCGGCGTCGGCAGCCCGTCGGCGTCCTCGCCGAGGTCGATCTCGCAGGCGATGTCGGCGGAGCGCAGCACCGCGCGGGCGCCGATCGCCTCGGCGTGCAGGTCGGCGGTGCGGTAGCCGCGGATGACGTCCCGGACCTCGCGCTGCGAGTCCTGGGCGATCTTCTGCACCTCGGCCATCTGGTCGGCGGCCTCCGGGCGCCCGCGCCGGGCGAGCTGGACGGCGAGCTCGCTCTTCAGCGCGATGGTGGTGAGGTTGCGGCCCATCACGTCGTGCAGGTCGCGGGAGAAGCGCAGCCGCTCCTCGGCGACGGCCAGCCGGGACTGCGCCTCGCGGGCGGCGTCCAGCTCCCAGACCACTGCGGTCAGCCAGGCGAAGCTGCGGCAGCTGCCGGCGTAGAGGGCCAGGCCGAAGCTCAGCGAGAGCAGGAACCCCGCGGTCTGGGCGATGCCGTACCCGGCCAGCACCCCAGCGGGGCCGACCGCCAGCAGCATGCCGAGCCCGACCAGGGCGGTCCACCGCGGGGTGAGCCCCACGCCGACCGCGCCGAAGGTGAAGAGCACCAGGTAGCCGGCGACGAGCAGGGTGAAGGTCGATCCGGCCGGGTCCCTCGTCAGGTTGCCGCTCGGACCGAGCAGCAGGACCGCCCAGGAACCGCCCACGGCCAGGCCGGTGGAGACGACGATCCAGCGGAGGTGGTCGACGGGGCGGTGGAGGTAGTGGTCGAGTGCCACCCGGTAGGTCTTCAGCAGCACCAGGCCGGCGGCGAGGCCGATGACCAGGGCGACCCGGATCGCGGGGCCGGCCCCGGGCTGGTGGATCGCGGTGCCGGCGGCGGCCAGCACGCAGAACGGCAGGAACAGCGCCATCAGGCAGAGCGACCAGCGGAGGTAGAGCTCACTGCGCCTCGCTTTGTTCAGACGCTTCCACGTGTGAAGCGGTGACCGCATTCTCAATTCTTCCGCCCCCAGTTCGACCGCGATCGTGCTTTCCGCCTTCATATCAGAGGTCGAACCGGGGACGGTCCTTCGGATTGCCGACTGTCGGTCAGCTGCGGGCTCAGCGGCGCGGCTCCCAGCGGAAGTACCGGACCGCGCCCCAGACCGCCAGGCCCAGCCAGACGAGACCGGTGACCATGTGCGGGGCGGCTGCGCCCCAGCTGCCCATGAAGTCGGTCGCCGGGGCGGAGCCGTCGGTGCCGAACCAGCCGACCCGGATCAGCTGGAAGGCCGGGGTGGTCGGCAGCAGGCGGCAGATGTCGGCCAGCTGCGACGGCATGATCTCCAGCGGGACGAACAGGCCGGAGCCGAACTGCATGATCAGCATGACCGGCAGGGTGGTGATGCCCGCGCTCTCCACGGTCTTGGTGAAGGCGCTGGACAACGCGGCCAGGGCGATCATGGTGCCCAGGGTCAGCACCAGGCCGACCAGCATAAGCACCGGGTTGACCGGCACGCGCAGGTGCAGGCCGACGCTGCCGCCGATCCCGATCAGGGCGGACATCAGCAGGCCGAGGGCGAGCGAGGGGACGGCCGTGCCGAGCAGGATCTCCAGGTCCCCGGCCTCGCCGGTGCGCAGCCGCTTGAGCACCAGCTCGCCGCGCCGCCCGACGTACGCGGCGGTCAGGTTGTAGTACACGACGAAGGCCAGGATCATCCCGACCGAGCCGTAGATCAGCAGCGAGTCGACGTCCAGCCCGGGGTTGCTCTCGGCCTGCTTCTTGAGCAGTCCGCGGAGGGAGCTGATCAGCACCAGCGGCAGCACCAGGGCGGTGAACAGGGCGGTCCGGTTGCGCACCAGCAGGGTGGCCTCGGCGCGGCCGAGGGCGAGCAGGCGGAGGGCGGTGGTGCTCTGCGGGCCGGTGGTGGTGGCGCCGGTGGTGGCGCCGGTGGTGGTGGGAGCGGCGGTGGTCATCGGGCGGATCCGATCAGGCGGCGGCGGGTGGGACGGACGGGGGCGGCGGGGGCCTGCGGCGGGGCCTGGTCGGCGGCCTCGGAGGCGATGGCGAGGAAGGCCTCCTCCAGCGAGGCGCTGCGGGCGTCCAGGGCGCCGAGCGCGATCCCGTGGTGCCGGGCCCAGCCGAGCAGGTCGGTGAGGGTGTCCTGGAGGCCGACGGTCTGCACGGTGACCTTGCGGCCGTCGACGGTGACCTCGGCCCCGGGCAGGAAGGGCAGCGCGGCCCCGGTGGACACGGGGAGCTCGAAGCCGATCCGGGATGGCCGGCCGGCGATCACCTCGGCGACGGTGCCGGTGGTGACGACCTGGCCGCCGCGCATGATGGCCAGCCGGTCGGCGAGCTCCTCGGCCTCCTCCAGGTAGTGCGTGGTGAGCAGCACCGTGGTGCCCTGGGCGCGCAGTTCGCGGACCAGCCGCCAGACGGCGGCGCGCGCCTCCGGGTCGAGGCCGGTGCTGGGCTCGTCCAGGAACAGCACCTCGGGGCGGCCGAGCAGGGCCATCGCGAGGTCCAGTCGGCGCCGTTCGCCGCCGGACAGCTGCTTGACCCGGACGTCGGCGCGGTGGCCGAGGCCGACCAGCTCCAGCGCCTCCGCGACCGGGCGGGCGCCGCTGGTCATCCCGGCCCAGGCGCGGCCGGTCTCGGCGGCGGTGAGCTCGCCGGGGAAGCCGCCCTCCTGGAGCATGATGCCGATCCGCGGGCGGACGGCGGTGCGTTCGGTGAAGGGGTCGCGGCCGAGCACCCGGACGGTGCCGCGGGTGGGCGCGGCCATGCCCTCGATGAGCTCCATGGTGGAGGTCTTGCCGGCCCCGTTGGTGCCCAGCAGGGCGAACAGCTCGCCGCGGCCGATGGTCAGGTCGACGCCGCGGACGGCGTGGTACTCGGTGGCGCCGGTGCCGTAGTGGCGGTGCAGGTCGGTGACCTCGATCACGCTGTCGCCGGGGCGGGAGGGCTGGCTCGTTTCCATGCCTCCAGCCTTCCGCCGCCCCGGTCGCGCGGGCAGTGCGCGCCGTCATGAGTCGGCGGTGCGGATCCACGGGTCGGCGATGACAAATGTCATGGGCCGGGAATCGCCCGGGGCGGGAAATGCCGAAGGCCCCCTCGATCGAGGGGGCCTTCGTTCTGGAGCGGACGACGAGATTCGAACTCGCGACCCTCACCTTGGCAAGGTGATGCTCTACCAACTGAGCCACGTCCGCAGGGACAAACTATTGAGTTGTACTGTGCTCGCGCACTGCGAGCGGACGACGAGATTCGAACTCGCGACCCTCACCTTGGCAAGGTGATGCTCTACCAACTGAGCCACGTCCGCAGGGTGCCTGGTGGGGCACCCGCCGCCTCTTCGGATCTCTCCGTTGCGGCGACGAGGAATACTCTACAGCATCGTTCGGGGTGGCCGCCCCACCCTTTCGGTCCAGGCAGGGCAGGGCGACCAGGGGCAGTGCCCCGGGGAGGCTCAGTTCGCCTCGGCGAACGCCTCGTACACGTGCTTGGGGATGCGGCCGCGGGCCGGCAGTTCCATGCCGCGCGACAGCGCCCAGGCGCGCACCGCGGCCGGGTCCGGGGTGAGCGCGGTGCGGCGGAAGGACTTTCCGGTGCGGCTCTGGCGGCGGCCGGCCGCGACGAACGGGGCGAGGGCCTCCCGCAGCTTTTCCGCGTTGTCCACGGACAGGTCGATCTCGTACGACTTCCCGTCGACGCCGAAGTGGACGGTTTCCGCGGCGGCGCCGCCGTCCAGGTCGTCGGAGAGCGTGACAACTACACGCTGAGCCATGGGTGTCAATCCTCTCGGGCAATTCGGCCGCCGGTTCGCGGGGTACGTCCGGGGCCTGATGTGCACCAACTCGCGCAAGCGCACACGGGCAGGCCTGGTGGCCCGCCGGATACGCAGCACTTGCCGCGACAGGTGGCCCTATTCTGCACCCGAAGGGGGTCGAAATCGAAGAGTCCGGCATTCTTTTCCGGATATTCACGAGTCTTCGCGGGACTCCCGGATACCGGTGCGCGGGACGGGCGGATCTGTCCCCAAGTGCCGTATTCGGGTGTTCTTCGGGCCTTCCCGTTCGGGGCTTCGAATCCCCGGAAACGGAGCGGCCCGGACGGGGGGTCACAGGCCCGGATCCCTTGCGGCGTAAGGGTCCTGGGTCTACGCGCGTCACCCTCCCCGGCCAGCAATCCTGCCCGAAACGGCCGGTAGTCTGGAGTTCCCCCGCCTCACCGAAGACACCACCGGGAGTGCCAGTGGCACGCGTCGTAGTCGACGTCATGCTCAAGCCGGAGATCCTCGACCCCCAGGGACAGGCGGTGCAGCGTGCACTGCCCCGTCTCGGATTCACCGGGATCGCCGACGTCCGCCAGGGCAAGCGTTTCGAGCTGGAGCTGGAGGGCCCGGTCGACGACGCCGCGCTCGCCCGTATCCGCGAAGCCGCCGAGACCTTTCTCGCCAACACCGTGATCGAGGACTTCGTCGTTCGGGTCGAGGAGGAGGGCAAGTGACCACCCGCGTCGGCGTCGTCACTTTCCCCGGGTCTCTCGACGACCGCGACGCCCAGCGCGCGGTCCGCCTGGCCGGCGCCGAGCCGGTCGCGCTCTGGCACCGTGACAAGGATCTCCACCAGGTCGACGCCGTCGTCCTGCCCGGCGGATTCAGTTACGGCGACTATCTGCGCTGCGGTGCGATCTCCCGCTTCTCGCCGGTGATGGACACCGTCATCGAGCAGGCGAAGCTCGGAATGCCGGTGCTCGGTATCTGCAACGGCTTCCAGGTGCTCTGCGAATCGCACCTGCTGCCCGGCGCGCTGACCCGGAACGACTCGCTGCACTTCATCTGCCGCGACCAGAAGCTGCGCATCGAGAACGCGGGGACGGCCTGGACCCGGGATTACTCGGCGGGCCAGGAAATCGTCGTCCCGCTGAAGAACGGCGAGGGCCGCTTCGTCGCCGACGAGCGCGTCCTCGACGAGCTGGAGGCGGAGGGCCGGGTGGTCGCCCGTTACCTGGACGTCAACCCGAACGGTTCGTACCGCGACATCGCCGGCATCACCAACGCCGCCGGCAATGTCGTCGGCCTGATGCCGCACCCGGAGCACGCCGTGGAGCCGCTCACCGGTCCGACCACCGAGGGCCTGGGCTTCTTCACTTCCGTCCTGAAGCAGCTGGTGAACGCCTGATGAGCCTCGACACCGTCAAGAACGCCGAGCAGACCCCGGACGCCGCCCAGCCCTGGGCCGAGCTCGGCCTCAAGGAGGACGAGTACGCGCGCATCCGGGAGATTCTCGGCCGCCGCCCGACCGGCGCCGAACTCGCGATGTACTCGGTCATGTGGTCGGAGCACTGTTCGTACAAGAGCAGCAAGGTCCACCTGAAGCAGTTCGGCCAGAAGAAGCCTGCCGCCGGGACTCCCGGGGCCGACGCGATGCTCGTCGGCATCGGCGAGAACGCCGGTGTGGTCGACGTGGGCCAGGGCTACGCGGTCACCTTCAAGGTCGAGTCGCACAACCACCCGTCGTACATCGAGCCCTACCAGGGCGCGGCCACCGGCATCGGCGGCATCGTGCGCGACATCCTGGCGATGGGCGCCCGCCCGGTCGCCGTGATGGACCCGCTGCGCTTCGGTGCGGCCGACCACCCGGACACCCGCCGCGTGCTGCCCGGGATCGTCGCGGGCATCGGCGGCTACGGCAACTGCCTGGGCCTGCCGAACATCGGCGGCGAGGTCGTCTTCGACTCCTGCTACCAGGGCAACCCGCTGGTCAACGCGCTGTGCGTGGGCGTCATGAAGCACGAGGACATCCACCTCGCGCAGGCCTCGGGTGCCGGCAACAAGGTCGTCCTGTACGGCGCCCGCACCGGCGGCGACGGCATCGGCGGCGTCTCGGTGCTGGCCTCCGAGACCTTCGACGACACCAAGCCGGCCAAGCGCCCGGCGGTCCAGGTCGGCGACCCGTTCCAGGAGAAGCTCCTCATCGAGTGCACCCTGGAGATCTTCCGCGAGAAGCTCGTCAAGGGCATCCAGGACCTCGGCGGCGCCGGCTTGTCCTGCGCCACCAGCGAGCTGGCCTCGGCCGGCTCCGGCGGCATGCGGATCGACCTCGACACCGTGCACCTGCGCGACCACACGCTCTCGCCGGAGGAGATCCTCATGAGCGAGTCGCAGGAGCGCATGTGCGCGATCGTGGAGCCCGACAAGGTGGCCCGCTTCCTGGAGATCTGCGAGAAGTGGGACGTCATCGCCAACGTCATCGGTGAGGTGACCGACGGCGAGCGCCTGGAGATCTTCTGGCACGGCGAGCTCGTGGTGGACGTCCCGCCGCGCACCGTCGCCCACGAGGGCCCGACCTACGAGCGTCCGTACGCCCGCCCGAGCTGGCAGGACGCGCTGCAGGCCGACGCCCCCACCGCCGAGCGGCTGGCCCGCCCGACCACCGGCGAGGGCCTCAAGGCCGACCTGCTGAAGGTCGCGAGCCACCCGAACCAGGCCTCCAAGTCCTGGATCACCGACCAGTACGACCGCTACGTGCTCGGCAACACCGTGCTCTCGGTCGGCGAGGACTCGGGCATGATCCGGATCGACGAGGAGACCAACCTCGGGGTCTCGGTCGCCACCGACGGCAACGGCCGCTACGCCAAGCTGGACCCGTACACCGGCGCCCAGCTGGCCCTGGCCGAGGCGTACCGCAACGTCGCGGCCGGCGGCGCCAAGCCGCTCGCCGTCTCCGACTGCCTCAACTTCGGCTCCCCCGAGGACCCGGACGTGATGTGGCAGTTCGCCGAGGCCACCCGCGGTCTGGCCGACGCCTGCCTGACCCTCGGCACCCCGGTCACCGGCGGCAACGTCTCGCTGTACAACCAGACCGGTGAGGTCGCCATCCACCCGACCCCCGTGGTCGCGGTGCTCGGCGTCATCGACGACGTCACCCGTCGCACCCCGGTCGCCTTCGCCGAGGAGGGGCAGCTGCTCTACCTGCTCGGCGACACGGCGGACGAGCTCGGCGGCTCGGCCTGGTCGCAGGTCGTCCACGACCACCTCGGCGGCCTGCCGCCCAAGGTGGACCTGGAGCGCGAGCGCCTGCTCGGCGAGATCCTGATCTCCGCCTCGCGCGACGGCATGATCGACGCCGCTCACGACCTGTCCGACGGCGGTCTCGGCCAGGCGCTGGTGGAGAGCTGCCTCAAGGGCGGTCACGGCGCGCGGATCGTCGTGCCCGAGGGCATGGACCCGTTCGTCCTCCTGTTCTCGGAGTCGGCCGGCCGCGCCGTCGTGGCGGTGCCGCGCAGCGAGGAGCTCCGGTTCAACGACATGTGCACCGCGCGTGGCCTGCCGGCCGCCCGGATCGGTGTCGTGGACGGCGACAGCCTGGACGTCCAGGGGCAGTTCACCGTCTCGCTGGCCGAGCTGAAGGACGCCCACACCGGCGTCATCGAGGCCCTGCTGGCCTGACGCGGGTGCTCCGAGGGGCGGACGGTTCTCCGGAACCGTCCGTCCCTCGGCGTATGTTGGGTTCCATGCCTCCCAAGTCCCGTACGTACCAACCGCAGAAGGTCCGCGCCGCGCTGGCGACGCAGAACGAGGCGCTGCGCGCCGTCGTGCACCGGCTGACGGAGCCGGACCTGGACCGGCCGACCCGGCTCGGCTCCTGGCGGGTACGGGAGCTGCTGGCCCACCTGGGCCTGGCGCTGGGCCACCTGCCGGCCGCGCTGGACAAGCCGGCACCGGACGGGCCGGTGCTCTCGCTGGCCGGCTACGCGGAGCTGAGCAGGACGATGGCCGAGGCGGTCGACACCGCGGTGACCGAGTACGCGGCGACCGGATTCGCGGGCCCGCCCGAGGAGGTGGCCGCCGCGTTCGACCGGCCGCTCGACGCCGTGCGGGTCGTGCTCGACCGCCCGGCCGCGCTGGAGCCGGAGCGGCGGGTCGCCCTGCTGGCCGGCCGGTCGATGCTCCTGATCGACTACCTGGTGACCCGGCTGGTCGAGGCCGTGGTGCACGCCGACGACCTGGCGGCCGCGCTCGGCCTGGACGCCTTCCCGCACGATCGCCAGGCCGTCGCCGCCGTCACCCGGATGTTGGCGGACGCCTTCGCCGACCGCGTCCCCGGCGGCGCGGTCGAGCTGCGGATCCCGCCGTACGCGGTGGTCCAGGCGGTGCCGGGGCCCAAGCACACCCGCGGCACCCCGCCGAACGTGGTCGAGACCGACCCGCTGACCTGGATCCGGCTGGCCACCGGCCGGGCGGACTGGGCGACGGCGGTGGCGGACGCCGGGGTGTCCGCCTCCGGGGAGCGCAGTGACCTGGGGGAGTACCTGCCGATCCTCGGTTAGTGCAGCTGGGCCGCCAGGGACTCGGCGGCCTTGCGCAGCGGCTCGCCGGCGAGGGCCGGGTCCGGGTCGGCGTCGTGGGTGTCCTGGGCGAGCGTCAGGGCCAGGTCGCCCTCCCCCTCGACCGCGATGCGCGCGACGGCGACCGTGCCCTTGCCCGGGGTGATCCTGGTCTGGCCGACGGCGGGCCGGTCGGTGGAGAACCGGCTCAGCTGGTCCACGTCGAGCAGTCCGGCGGCTTGGACCGAGGGAAGCATCAGGCTGACGGCGTAGTCGTTCTTCGGGACGGCCAACAGGTCGATGCCGACGGTGGACGGGCCGACCGTGTACGAGCAGGTGATCTCGGCGTGCGGGGGAGTGGCAGGCTGCTCGGGCATGGACGGCGGATGGGTGGCCCCCGACGGCCAGGGCTGGGCCGGGAGGCCGTCGCCGGCGTTGCCCCGGACGGAACGACCGTCCGTCACGGCGGGGGCGACGGCGCCGGTGATCCCGGCGCCGGTCAGGGCCTTCCCGAGGTCGAGGCCGAACGGGCAGGTGCTGGACTTCGTCTTGAACAGGTCCAGGGCGGTCGACCGGACGCGGTCGTAGGAGAGCGCGCCACCACTCGTGGCGGTGCCGGTCGAGGACGAGCAGGCGGCGGCACCGAGCGTGATCCCGGCGGCGGCGAACACGGCGGCGAGCCTTCGGCGTTGGGCAGCGGTCATGATCGCAGGGTAGGGCGCCGTTGTGCCGTCCGGTTGCCGTTCGGGTCTCAACTCCGTTCCACTACGGGACGGATGGGCCGCTCAGGTAGGTGCCGTCCGCCGAGTACGGCCAGGCGTTCGGGGCGCAGCCCTTGAGGCCGTATATCTGCTGCATCATCGCGGGCGCCGGCTTGCCCGGGCCGGGGCAGGTCTCGTGGCCGTGGCCGATCCGGTGGCCGACCTCGTGGTTGATGATCAGTGCCCGGTACTCGTCCAGCGGGCCGTTGAACTGCGGTGAACCGGTGTTCCAGCGCTTGGAGTTGACCACCACCTGGCTGCCGACGTCGCAGTTGACCTCGCCGTGGGTGTCCAGGCCGGAGGCTCCGCAGATCTTGTCCACGGTGGTCGGGGAGGCGATCTTCACGGTGAAGTCGTACGAGCCGCTCGCGACCAGCTGGAAGCCGTCCTTGTGGTTGTTGGTCCAGCCGCGCGGGTCGCCGAGGATGCCGTGGATCTGCGCGGCGGCGGCCGCCGCGTCGATGCCGATGCCGTCCTCGACCTCCACCCGGTAGCGGCGCACGTTGCCGCGGCCGACCGGCTTGGCGTTGGCGGAGGCGATGGTGAAGGTGCCGGCGCCCTTGGTCGGGCCGGGGTCCGGCGCGGTGGGCGTGGGCGTCGGGGTCGGCGTGGTGGCGGGCGTCGGGGTCGGCGGCGCGGCCGCGGTGGGCGACTGCTCGGCCGGCGGGGCGATCCGGGCCTGGGCGGTCGGCGCGGGCGAGGTCTGACCCGAGGGGCGGTTCAGCACGAAGGCCGCGGCGCCCAGCACCAGCACCGCGGCGACTAATGCCGTGAGCATGCCAGGTCCGATCCGGCGACGTGCCTTGCGGCGTCGGCGGCTTCCGCCGGCGTTCTTGGGCGGGACGGCTCGCCTGCGGGCGGATCGGGCTGCGGGCACGAGCGAAACCCTGGCATGGAGAACGGGTGAATGTCCACATACCAGGTATGCAACCTTGGGGGCGCCCTCAGCGTTGGGCCCGCCCCGGTGCCGATGAGCCGTCCGCTGATCGACCGGGTCTTCGACCTGGCGGAGACCGTCGAGGCGCACTGGCGCATGGAGGCCGACGCAAAGGTGGGCAAGCTCGTGGTGACCGTACGGCACTGAGCCGGGGCCGATCCCGTGACGGCGGTTGACCCCTGGGCCTCGGGTGGCAGACTGCACTCCATGGCGATTCACAAGAATCTTCTCGACGGCCCCGAACCGACCCTCCTGCCGGAGGACGAGCAGCCCTACCGGATGCTGGCGGAGGAGTCGGCCTCACCGACCCAGGTGGCCGCCGACTTCCCGGCCTTCTGCCTCGCCTGGGCCATGCTCGCCGACGACGCCTACGCGGCCGGTCGCTACGTCGAGTCGTACGCCTATGCCCGCACCGGCTACCACCGCGGCCTGGACGCGCTGCGCCGCAACGGCTGGAAGGGCCATGGGCCGGTGCCGTGGGAGCACCGCGGCAACCGCGGCTTCCTGCGCTGCCTGGCGGCGCTCGCCCGGGCGGCCGGCGCGATCAAGGACACCGAGGAGGAGGCCCGTTGCTGGCAGTTCCTGAAGGACAGCAGCGCCGAGGCGTACGCGGAGCTCAAGCAGTAGGGGCTGCGCGGCACAAGCGGTAGGGCTGTGCAGCTCGACCGGTAGGACCACACGACTGTGCCCCCGGCGGAGGACCGCCGGGGGCACACGTGTTCACCGCGCTCGTGTCAGCGGGCTCACTTCAGGCGCTTGCCGGCCGAGCGCAGCTGCTCGGCGGCCTCGACCACGCGGGCGGCCATGCCGGCCTCGGCCAGCTTGCCCCAGGTGCGGGGGTCGTAGGTGTTCTTCTTGCCGACCTCGCCGTCGACCTTCAGCACGCCGTCGTAGTTGGCGAACATGTGGCCGGCGACCGGGCGGGTGAAGGCGTACTGGGTGTCGGTGTCCAGGTTCATCTTCACGACGCCGTTCTCCAGCGCGGTGGCGATCTCCTCCGCGGTGGAGCCCGAACCGCCGTGGAAGACGAAGTCGAACGGGTCGGTCTTGCCGTACTGCTTGCCGATCGCGTCCTGCAGCTCGCGCAGCAGCTCCGGCTTCAGCACGACGTTGCCCGGCTTGTACACGCCGTGCACGTTGCCGAAGGAGGCGGCCAGCAGGTAGCGGCCCTTCTCGCCCAGGCCCAGCGCCTCGGCGGTGCGGACGGCGTCGTTGACGGTGGTGTACAGCTCGTCGTTGATCTCGTGGGAGACGCCGTCCTCCTCGCCGCCGGTCGGGGTGATCTCGACCTCAAGGATGATCTTGGCGGCGGCGGCCTGGGCCAGCAGCTCCTGGGCGATGGACAGGTTGTCGGCCAGGGTCTCGGCGGAGCCGTCCCACATGTGCGACTGGAACAGCGGGTTCTGGCCCTTGGCCACGCGCTCGGCGGAGATCGCCAGCAGCGGGCGGACGTAGCCGTCCAGCTTGTCCTTCGGGCAGTGGTCGGTGTGCAGCGCGACGGTGACGTCGTACTTGGCGGCGACGATGTGCGCGAACTCGGCGAGCGCGACCGCGCCGGTCACCATGTCCTTGTTGTGCTGGCCGCCCAGGAACTCCGCGCCACCGGTCGAGATCTGGATGATGCCGTCGCTCTCGGCCTCGGCGAAACCACGCAGCGCGGCGTGCAGGGTCTGCGAGGAGGTGACGTTGATGGCCGGGTAGGCGAACTTGCCCGCCTTGGCCCGGTCCAGCATCTCGTTGTAGACCTCGGGAGTTGCGATGGGCATGCGATCCGCTCCTGTCGGGTTGCGGCGTACGGACGGTGCTGTCCGACGCTGTGTACGCCTTCGTGACGACTCCGTGCCGGCCCGCCGACGCGCGGCGCTGCGGTGTGGCTCTCCGGCACCAAGGTTCGAGGCGGCCTCCGCGGTACGGCCATGAGGGTGGTGGGCCGCCGCGGACCGGACGCCTGGGCCATCTTCCCAGACTCGTGCCCGCAGGTCAGCAGGAGCCCGCCTGTCGGAACGTCGTGCTGGGGCGTGCGGCCGGAAGCCGTCGCAGGGCTCGGCCGGAAGTCGTCGGCAAGGTACGCCCGCTATCCTGCGCCCGTGACCTACACCCAGCTGGCCGTCAATCTACTCGACGCCAAATCCCTGATCTCGTCCCTCGGCGCCATCGGGCTCATCGCGATCATCTTCGCGGAGACCGGCCTGCTGGTCGGCTTCTTCTTCCCGGGCGACTCGTTGCTGATCCTCGCGGGCGTCGCCGCCTCGAACGCCGCGTCCTCGGTGCTCGGCGACGGCGCCAAGCTGCCGATCGCCGTGCTGCTCGTCGGCTGCCCGATCGCGGCGGTCGCCGGTGCCCAGCTGGGGCACCTGATCGGGGCCAAGGTCGGGCCGAGGATGTTCGACAAGCCCGATTCGAAGATCTTCCGCCGCGAGTACGTGGTGAAGGCGGAGGAGTACTTCAACAAGTTCGGCTCCGGGAAGGCCGTGGTGCTGGCCCGCTTCATGCCGATCATCCGGACTTTCCTGAACCCGGTGGCGGGCACCCTGGAGATGCCCGCCAGGACGTTCTTCCTGTGGAACGTCATCGGCGGTGTGCTCTGGACCGAGTCCATGCTGCTGATCGGCTACTTCTTCGGTGACGCGCTCGCCCCGGTGATCGACAAGTACCTGATCCCGGCGGTGCTGCTGATCGTGCTGCTGTCGATCTCGCCGATCCTGATCGAGGTCATGCGGGAGCGCCGCAAGAAGAAGGCGGGCGTCACCGACAGCGCGGCCGAGGCCGTGCAGAGCGGCGGCGGGCGGCACCGGCGCGGCTGAGCCCGACCGGCTGGGTTCAACGCGAAGGGCCGGGCTGTTCCACGTGGAACAGCCCGGCCCTTCGCGTTGTCCGGGAGGACTCCCGGGGAGGACTCACCGGGTCTTCGCGGGGTCAGAGGCCCAGGTCGTCCAGGGTGTACGCGGTCACGTACTCCAGGCCCTGCTCCTCGACGGCACCCGCGCCACCGCGCTCGACGATCACCGCGACGCCGACCACCTCGGCGCCCGCCTCGCGCAGCGCCTCGACGGCGGTCAGCACCGAGCCGCCGGTGGTGGAGGTGTCCTCGACCGCCAGCACCCGGCGGCCCTTCACCTCCGGGCCCTCGATCCGACGCTGCAGGCCGTGCGCCTTGCCGGTCTTGCGGACCACGAAGGCGTCCAGCTTCCGCCCGCGCGCGGCGGCGGCGTGCAGCATCGAGGTGGCCACCGGGTCGGCACCCAGGGTCAGACCGCCGACGGCGTCGTACTCCAGGTGCGAGGTCGCGTCCAGCATCACCCGGCCGACCAGCGGGGCGGCCTCGCCGTCCAGCGTGATCCGGCGCAGGTCGACGTAGTAGTCGGCCTCCTTGCCGGAGGAAAGGGTGACCTTGCCGTGCACGACGGCCTTGTCCTTGATCTGTGCCAGCAGGGCGTCGCGGTCGTTGCTCATGAGCGTTCAGTCTAGGGCCTGTCCTCAGGCCCTGGCCTGCAGCCGTGCGCGGCGCTTCTCGGCTAGCGCCGGCGCAGCACCCTGACCAGCACCACGGCGCCGCCCAGCAGCGCCACCGAGCCGCCGATCACCCACGGCACCGCGCTGCGGCCGCCACTGCCCGGCACCACGATGCCGCCGGCCTCGCCGCCCCAGCGGGACGCCGCCCGGGCCCGCGCGCTGCGGGCGGGCAGCGCCGGGGCGTACCGGCCGCGCGGCGGGGCGTGGTCCACCTCCTCGGCCGAACGGCCGACGATGCTGCGGCGGACCGGGCCGCTGAGTTCCGGCCCCTCCTCGTAGGCGAACAGCGGTTCGACCGGGACCTCCTCGGCGACCTCGTCCGTGCGGCCGCCGATCTCGTCCTCGTCGTCCTCGTCGGCCGCGTCGTCCTCGTGGTCGTCGGCGGAGCCGGTGGGGAGGCCGAAGCGCTCGGCGTCGGCGTCCGAGAAGGCGATCAGGTCGGAGAGGTCGTCGTCCAGATCGTCGCCGGGCTGGTCCTGGCGGTCCTCGATGGAGACGACCTCGGCCGGGGTCCCGTTCTCGGCCTCGACTTCGGCCTCGGGCCCGTCCTCGGCCGCGTCCTCGGCCGCGTCGTCGTCCACGGGTTCGCCCTCCGGGGAGGTGAGCGCGGTGGCGAAGCGGTCCAGCAGACGGCGGCCGACGGCGTCGAGGGTCTCGGCGTCGAACTCGGTCAGCCGGCCGGTGGCACTCAGGTCGCCGGTGAAGCGGATCGCCGCAGTGCCCTCCTCGGCGCCGTCCACGACGCTGACCCGCACGGTGGCGGTCGCCTCACCGCTGCCCCGGGCCTCCTGCCCTTCGGCCAGCACCGTGAGCACACCCTCCCGGCCCTCGATCAGCGACAGCACGCCCTTGTACGTGATCGTGGAGCCGCCGATCCGCAGCTTCAGCCGCCCGCCGATCTCCTCCGCCGGCCCACCCCCGACCGCCGCCGGCTCGGTGCTCAGCCCCGGCACACTCCGCGCCAGCAGCGCCGGATCCTGCAAGGCCTCCCGCACCAGCTCTGCGGACATCGGGACGACAACCTCATGCTCCATGTCACGGAGCCTACCGACCCGAACCGGCCCGGTCCCCACCTACCACCACCCGACTTTCGCCCCACCCCGTGCGTCACGCCCTCCAGCCGTCAGCCCGGCCCGTTTCTCTCTTCCCGTGCGCCCCTGCGCAGGCCCCCACCACCCTCAGCGCGGTCCCAGCAAGGTCAGCGGCGCCGGGGGCCGGGCGGGCCGGAGGGCGGCGAGGCGGGTGGTGGAGGCGTGGAGGGCGTCGGGGGTGAGGGCACGGGGTGGTGGGGCGTCGGGGGCGAGGGCGAGCGGGGGCGGGGTGGCGGCGGCGAGCAGGAAGTCCTGGGCGGTGTCCGGAGCGCCGGGGCGGCAGGTGGCGGTGGGACTGCCCTGAACGGCGTACGGGGTGGTTCGCAGGCCCGCCGCGCGGAGGCCGGACTCGATCCGCCAGAGGCCGTCCCCGTCCCCGTCCCTGTCCCTGTCCCCGCCGGCCCGGACGGCGATCCGGCCGCCGGGGGCCAGCAGCCGGGCGGCGAGGCCGTAGAACTCCTGGGAGTGGAACTTGACCGGCCCGCCGTCCGAGGGGGCGGGCAGGTCGGCGAGGACCACGTCATACTCCTCCTCGGGGGCGCCGTGCAGCCAGGCCATCGGGTCGGCCGCCGTGGTGCTGACCCGGGGGTCGTCCAGGGAATGCCCGGTGAGGGCGGCGAGCCCGGGGTCGGTGCGGGCGAGCCGGGGGAGGGCCGGGTCGGCGTCGACCAGTCGGACGGCGCGGACCCCGCGGTGCCGCAGCACCTCCCGCAGGGCGAGGCCGTCGCCGCCGCCGAGCAGCAGGACCCGGTGATCCGGCCCGGCGGCCATGGCCGGGTGGACGAGTGCTTCGCTGCCCCGGTACTCGTCGGGCCCGCAGGCCGTGAGCCGGCCGTCGAGGTAGAGCCGGAGCGGGCCCTCGGCGGGGCCGGTGAGCACGATCTCCTGGTACTGGCTGCGGGTGGCGTAGCGGATCCGGTCGCCGTAGAGGGTGTGCCGGGCGGCGCGTTCGATCGCGTCGGAGCCGGCGGCGGCGGCCGCGAGCAGGGCGAGGACGAGGGCGCAGCCGAGCCAGAGCAGCCGTCGTATCCGGGGGGCGGGCTCCTCGCGGAAGAGCCAGAGCACCACGGCGGCCCCGGCCACCGCGTTGACCGCCCCGGTGAGCAGCGCGCCGTCGCCGGGGCCGAGGCCGGGGAGGACGAGGAAGGGGAAGGCGAGGCCGCCGATCAGCGCGCCCACGTAGTCGGCGGCGAACAGGTCGGCGGCGGCGCGTCCGGCGTCCTCGCGTCGGATCCGCTGGATGAGGGTCATCAGCAGCGGGATCTCGGCGCCGATCAGGATGCCGATCAGGCAGGTGAGGCCGACCATCGCGGCCTGGTAGCGGCCGATCCAGGCCCAGCAGGAGTACAGGGCGAGGACGGAGAGTCCGCCGGTGAGCGCGAGGGCGCATTCGACCAGGGCGAACGCGGTCGCGGGCCGGCTGGTGAGCCGCTTGGCGAGCAGGGAGCCGAGGCCCATCGCGAACACCATCACGGAGAGCACGACGGAGGTCTGGGTGACCGTGTCTCCGATCAGGTAGTCGCCGAGCGCCACGAGTTCGAGCTCGTAGACGAGTCCGCAGGCCGCGCAGACGAACGCGGCCAGCAGGACGGTCAGGCGGGCGAGCCGGGGGCGGGAGCGCAGCCGGGATCGACGGCGGGCGGGCAGGGGGGTGAGGCTTCGCCCGGGCCGGGGTGGGGGGCCGTCGTCGAGGTCCACTCGCGGGCGTGCGGGCGGACCGACCGGATGGTTGATCACGAACAAACGCTAGGGGACGTGCGGGACGGATAGCTGCGCCCATCCGACGGACAGTGCGGGCCTTCGGATTGACGAACCGTTCCTGCGTACGATTCATCGGCTCGCGCTAAGGAGCGCATGACCGAATCGGCGTTCCCACTCAGGCCTTGGGCGGTCATGTCCCCGACACCACCAGCGAGGAGCGGGTGCAGACCAGCTGCCCCTCCTGCGGGTAGGCGTGCCAGGTCCGCCAGAGCAGCCGGTCCGTGCCGCCCTGGGTGACCAGCGCGGTGAAGGCGCTCGGGTCACCGGGGAAGACCCCGGCGAGGCCGCGCGGGTGCCCCTCGACCAGGGCCAGCAGCTCCTGGGCGCGGGCCGCGAAGTCGTGCGGGGGCAGGGCCTCGATCCGGGCGGCGAACTCGTACTCCCAGCCGCCGACCTGCTTGGCGACCCGGGCCGGCAGCGGGGTGCGGCGGCCGGGCAGGCAGGCGACGGTCTCCAGGCAGCTGCCGGGGCCGGCGTCGATCACCACCTGGTGCGAGGCGCCCAGCAGCCGCAGTTGGAGGGTGCCGGAGGTACCGGGCCGGCCGCCGTCGAGTCTGAGGTCGTGGACCGCGAGCGCGGGCAGTGGGTCGCCGCCGAGGCACCAGGCCAGGTCACCGGCGCGGGTGTCCGTGTAGGAGGTCTGCAGTGTGGTGAGCATGCTCGGCTCCGCGTTTCAGCTCCGTGCGCGCCCGCCGAGCAGCAGCGACTAGGCCTAGGCGATGGCGAGGCTGTTCGTGGCTGTGCGGCCCTGGGCGCGGCCGACCGTGGAAGGAAGGATTCCGGCTGGAGATTCAGCAGCAGAGAAGCATGAATACGCCGGGCCCGTCGGTGATTTAC
The DNA here is from genome assembly GCF_040609455.1 of Kitasatospora sp. NPDC004669. Taxonomy (NCBI): domain Bacteria; kingdom Bacillati; phylum Actinomycetota; class Actinomycetes; order Kitasatosporales; family Streptomycetaceae; genus Kitasatospora; species Kitasatospora sp. NPDC004669. Next base: position 164,931 of record NZ_JBEXKB010000001.1, on the reverse strand, counting down.
CCAACTTTGTCAAGCATTCACTGTTTCGAGCACACCTGCTTCCCAGCTCTGATCGACCCAGTGTGCGACTCTGCACAGCGCGCGCCCCTGCAACCGGCATGCACGCCGTGCGCGCCGGGTGCGTGCCGTCCGCGCGCTTCACATGCCGCCGCCCTCCACGCGTCGGGCGTGGAGGGCGGCCGGGCGTGCCGGGGAGGTCGGTCGAATTGCCTCCTGGGCAGCAAACGAGCATGCCGATCAGGGGAGTTGATGGCGGATCAGAACTCTTGTCGGGCTGGGATCGCTCTCGTTCGAGGGGGCGCGCGGACGCTCAGAGGCGCTGCAGGCGAGCGACGGCCTCCTGGAGGACCTCGTCCCTTTTGCAGAAAGTGAAGCGGACCAGGCTACGGCCGGCGTCGGTGTCGTCGTAGAAGACGGCGTTGGGGATCGCGACGACGCCGCAGCGCTCGGGCAGGGCGCGGCAGAATTCGATGCCGTCCTTCTCGCCCAGCGGGGTGATGTCGGTGGTGATGAAGTAGGTGCCCTCGGGGTTGAAGACCCGGAAGCCGGCGGCGGAGAGTCCGTCGGCGAGCAGGTCGCGCTTGCGCAGCAGGTCGGCCCGGAAAGTGTCGAAGTAGTCGTCGGGGAGCCGGAGAGCCTCGGCGACGGCGTACTGGAAGGGGCCGGCGCTGACGTAGGTCAGGTACTGCTTGGCGGTGCGGACGGCGGAGATCAGCGCGGGGCTCGCGGTCACCCAGCCGACCTTCCAGCCCGTGTACGAGAAGGTCTTGCCGGCGGAGGAGATGGTGACGGTGCGCACGCGCATGCCAGGCAGGGCGGCGATGGGGTGGTGGGTGGCGCCGAAGACCAGGTGCTCGTAGACCTCGTCGGTGACCACCAGCAGGTCGTGCTCGACGGCGAGTTCGGCGATGCCGCGCAGCTCCTCGGCGGTGAGGACGGTGCCGGTGGGGTTGTGCGGGGTGTTGATCAGCAGCAGCCGGGTGCGCGGGGTGATCAGGGCGCGCAGCTCGTCCAGGTCGGGGCGGAAGTGCGGGGCCCGGAGGGTGAGCGGGACGCGGGTGGCGCCGGCCATGGCGATGCAGGCGGCGTAGGAGTCGTAGAAGGGTTCGAGGGCGATCACCTCGTCGCCGGGCTCCAGCAGGGCGAGCAGCGCGGCGGCGATGGCCTCGGTGGCGCCGGCGGTGACGAGCACCTCGGTGTCCGGGTCGTAGGCGAGGCCGTGGAAGCGCTGCTGGTGTTCGGCGATCGCGGTGCGCAGCTCGGGGATGCCGGGGCCGGGCGGGTACTGGTTGCCGTGGCCGCTGAGCACGGCATCGGCGGCGGCCCGGGCGACGGAGGCGGGCCCGTCGGTGTCGGGGAACCCCTGGCCGAGGTTGATCGAGCCGGTGGCGACCGCGAGGGCGGACATTTCGGCGAAGATCGTCGTGCCCATCCCGGCCAGTCGGCGGTTCAGCAGCGGCCTGGTTCCCATGCGAAAGGCTCCTCACAGCTCGTCGTGGGGGCCATCTTCTGACGGCCGGTGGGCGGCGGACAAGCATGCGCGCCCGCCGCCCCGGCCCAACTCGTGCCTCAGCTCGACCAGTACGGGTCTTCGACCGTCGCGCACTGGTCGGCGTAGTTCAACGGTCCACGGAGGAACCCGCCGTTGCCGTTGTTATCGGTGGTGTCGGTGACATCGGTCAGGGTGGCTCGGACCTTGGCGCAGCCGTTCACACCCACGGCGAACCAGAGGGTGAACCCCGAGCCCCTCACTTCCACCGCGCCCTCGTTGCGCTCGACCGGGTAGCCCTTGCCCGTCCAGAGCGCCTGGACGAGGTCGAGCGGCTCCTGACCCCGCCTGGAGGCGATCCGGACCCGGGCCGCCTGTTCGGCGATCATCTCCGTGCGACCCGTCTTCCTGCACCCGGACGTTCCGCAGAACCCGGTCAGGTCGGGGTTGCTCTCGAACTTCGTCTCGGCCCACTGGAGCCCCGGGTGGAAGGCCCCAGCGACATCGGCGAGTTCGCCCTCGACCCGGTGCTGTGCCTGCTCGACCGGCATGGTGGGTTCCTTCTGCTCCGGCCAGGCGAGCCAGCCGATGAGGAGGGCCAGCACGACCCCCGGCACGGTCACGCGCCATGTCGGGGCCCTCACCGCGGGTCCTGCCGGGTGATCGCGTTCCCGTGGCCGCTCACGATCTTCCCGATGTTGGGGAGCGAGTCGCCGCCCGCGCCGTGCTTCCCGAAGTAGTTGTCGTGCGAGTCGGTGATGGTCCCGTCCGCCACCGAGAAGCGCTGCCCGCCGAAGTCCCCGCTGGCCGGGTCCGCGCCGAACCACGACTGCTTGCCCGTGTGATTCATCTCCTCGTAGATGAACGCGCCCCAACCACCGATCATCCCGGGACTCGGCGCATTGGCCACAGGGTCGTTCTTGGCAGCGCCGACGTACACGTGATCAGCGCCGACCCCGAGTTGCGACGCCTTGTCCACCCCGACACCTGGGCTGCCGACCAGGATGATGTCGTCAGCGGCCAAGCCTCCTGGGTGCTGGGTCGCCTGTCCAACCACCAAGGATCCGTAACTGTGCCCCTGAGCGGTCATGTGCGCCGGCGCCCCCTCGTGGGTGGCTCGGAGCCCGGCGAGGAACTTGTTGTAGTCAGCCCCGCCCGCGACCGCCCGGTCCTTGGCGGCAACGGAATCACCGTCCAGCTGCGGGGCGTCGTACCCCAACCAGAACACGGACGCGACGCTCGGCGTCTCATTCTTCCCCGCGCTGCTCACCGCGGAATCGTAGATGCGCTTCGCGGTCATGGCGTCGCCGCCTCCGACGCCCGCCATGGTGCTGTTCAGCCCGGGTACCAGGGACGAGACGTTGCGCGCCTTGTCCGGGTCACCCCAGGACACGATCGCACGGCCCTGCCCCTGATCACCGATCCCCAGCAACAGCAGCGGCGGGTCGGAGTTCGGCCCGCCCGCACCCTCGTCCTTCTTGCCGTCGAGCCGGTCCTGAATGGACTGGAAGCCGTCGAGCTTCTCCTTCAGGGCGTCGTGCTTGGCCTTCCACTTCTCGTACTCGGGGTTAATGACGGGCTCGCCCTTGACGTACCCCAGGTACTGCTTCGGCTCGGGCCCGAGGTCGGCGAGCTGGCGCTGGCGGTCCTGGATCAGGTTCTTCAGGTTGGTCCGGTTGGCGTCGTTGCGGGCGGCGGCGGGGATGCCGTCGAGGTTGCCGATCTGGTCGGGGTGGTTGAGGATCATCCGGTGCTGCTGGTCGTCGGTCAGGCTGTTCCACCAGGCCTTGACGCTGTTCGGGTCGGTGCCGGCGGCGGGGGCCTGCAGGAGCGCGTTCGCGGCGTCGGTGTCGGTCTTCGCGGTGGCGGAGTCGAGGCCGGTGCCGTTGCTCGCGTTGGTGGCCAGGTGGGCGAGTCGGGCGTTGATGGTCTGGTCGGCGTGGTCGGCCTCGTTGAGCGCGGCGGTGATCCGGGCCTGGATCTGCTGGACCTGTGAATCGGCGTCGTTGCCGGCGAAGTTCGGGGAGTTGGGGTCCTTGTCCCAGGTGATCCCGCCGTCGTCGGCGACGGTCAGCTTGTGGGTCTTGGCGTCGTCGAGGGCGCTGATCAGGTGCGACTGGGCGGCGGCGAAGCCGGCGTAGGCGTCCTGCAGGGCGCGGCTGACGAGTCCGATCTCCTGCTGGGCGGCCTTGAGTTCGTTCTCCAGGTTCTGCATCCGGGTGTTGGCGTGGTCTGCGGCGGTCCCGGTCCACTGCGAGTTGTGCAGGCGGTTGACGACCTGGGTCTGCCAGTTCTCGACGTGCTGACCGAAGGCGGTGGCCAGGGTGTCGAAGGCGTTCTTCGCGGTGGTGATGCCGATGATGTCGGCGTCGTGAAGGGTCTTGATGTCCATCGCTTATTCGGCCGCCTTCGCGCTGCGGGGCGTCACGGGCCCGGGGACGACAGCGGTGTTGAAGGGGTCCGGCTCCGACCCGTTCGAGACGGGCGCGTTCGGGTTCCGCATGCTGTTGTGGGCGTTCTGTTCGGCCGTTCGGTAGTAGGTGGCCGTCGTGCCGAGCTTGGTGCCGACGTCGCTCATGTCGGTGCCGAGCTTGTCCAGCAGGGTCTTCCAGTTGGTGCTGCAGTTGGTGATCGCGCCGGCCGTGAGCCAGCCCTTCAGGCCACCGGCGGCCTGGCTGCACGGCTCGGTGAGCTTCGAGGTCTCGCCCGGTATGAGACCGCCTATGTGCTGGGCGCTCTGTCCGCAGCCGTCCAGCTCGGCCGGATTGACCTTGAACTCCAAGGACAGATCAGGATCCGCCATGTGTTCCCCCCTGCAGTCGGCCCCGGGACGTCGCCCGTAGCCCGCGTTCCCCCAGAAATGATTACTGTCGGATAGTAATTGGTTGCTTCTGGCTGCGATCGGCGGACCCGGGCGCTGACATGCACTTTCCGAGACCGAACGGGAGGACCTTGTTCAGGACGCGGACATCCTGGAGGAGACCGCACCAGCGCCGGTCCAAGAGGGCCGACTGAGGAGCGTGGGCCAGCGGATCCGGGGGACTCTCTCGGCGGCATCCTCGAACCCTGTGGGTCAGCAGATGCTGCCCTCGGCCTTCAACCAAGGCATGGGAGCGCTCGCAGGCTGACCCGGCATCTCGGCAGGGGCCACCCCATTCGCCCTCAGCTCACCAGCAAATAGGTAGGCGAACAGGGCTTGACCCAGCCGACCTTCCAGCCGGTGAAGGAGAAGGTCTTTCCGGCGGAGGAGATGGAGACGGTGCGCTCACGCATGCCGGGCAGGGCGGCGATGGGGTGGTGGACGGCGCCGAAGACCAGGTGCTCGTAGACCTCGTCGGTGACCACCAGCAGGTCGTGCTCGACGGCGAGTTCGGCGATGCCGCGCAGCTCCTCGGCGGTGAGGACGGTGCCGGTGGGGTTGTGCGGGGTGTTGATCAGCAGCAGCCGGGTGCGCGGGGTGATCAGGGCGCGCAGCTCGTCCAGGTCGGGGCGGAAGTGCGGGGCTCGGAGGGTGAGCGGGACGCGGGTGGCGCCGGCCATGGCGATGCACGCGGCGTAGGAGTCGTAGAAGGGTTCGAGGGCGATTACCTCGTCGCCGGGCTCCAGCAGGGCGAGCAGGGCGGCGGCGATGGCCTCGGTGGCGCCGGCGGTGACGAGCACCTCGGTGTCCGGGTCGTAGGCGAGGCCGTGGAAGCGCTGCTGGTGCTCGGCGATCGCGGTACGCAGCTCGGGGATGCCGGGGCCGGGCGGGTACTGGTTGCCGCGGCCGCTGAGCACGGCATCGGCGGCGGCCCGGGCGACGGAGGCGGGCCCGTCGGTGTCGGGGAACCCCTGGCCGAGGTTGATCGAGCCGGTGGCGACCGCGAGGGCGGACATTTCGGCGAAGATCGTCGTGCCCATCCCGGCCAGTCGGCGGTTCAGCAGCGGCCTGGTTCCCATGCGAAAGGCTCCTCACGCGTCGTCGTCGCGCCCATCCTGGGACAGCCGGGGCCCGGGGACAAGGACGGCCCGCCACCGCGCTCGATCGCGGTGGCGGGCCGTGGGTGGGGGTGCGGGGATCAGGCCTCGTCGGAGCCCTCGCCCTCGCCCTCCTCGCCCTCTTCGCCCTCGATCTCGTTCTGCAGGCCCAGGCGCTCGACGATCCACTGCTCGAAGCCGACCGCGGCCTGGGTCCAGTTCGCGGTGGTGGTGACGAAGTAGTCCAGGTTGACGCCGGTGCCGACGATCATCTGGGCCTCACCGATCAGACGGACGACGCCGTCCTCGTGGGTGTGGGTGTAGACCTTGGGCCACAGGGTCTCGCGGTTCCACTCGTCGATCAGGTCGAGGATCTCGCCCTTCTTCTCCAGCGGGTACGCGCGGTCGTAGAAGGCGCGCACCGCGAAGAGCTCCTTCTGCTCGCCGCGGAACATGTAGTAGACGCGGAAACCCTCCCAGGGGGCGGTGAGGTCGCCCTCCTCGTCCACGACGTGCTTGAGCTGCATCTGGTCCAGCAACTGGGTGACCAGGCCCTGGTCCGGGACGATGATCGGCGGCGGGCCGGCCGGCCGCCCGCCCTGGCCGCCGGGCTGGCCACCAGGCTGGCCGCCTCCGGGTACGCCGAAGGACGGGATGGACGACGGGTCGATGCTCATGGGGTCCTCTTCCTCAGTGCACGTGGTGGCCGGCAATGAGAGGCCGCCCTTTGCTCCTCCCATCCTGCCTCATTCGGGGCCTCGCTCACAGGGGCACCCGGGCGCGCGTCGATCTTCATTTCGGCGCGTGCCGGGGCACCGGTCACGCAGGGTGCCCGGCGGTCGGCGGCGGGGCGGCGCGCCGGGCGCGCGCGTGAGCCAAGTCACGCGCCCGGCGCCCGGGTTCGCCTGCCGTGCCGGTCGGATGCGGTTAGCGTGCGACGGAACTCGCCCTTGGCAACGGCCCTATGAGGTGGGCGAGTTGAGGTGATTTGAGCTGAAGGGGGGAAGCGGGGATGGAGCGTACGGTGACCGGGGAGGGTGCCTCGCTGGGGACGCTGCTGCGGAGCATCCGGCTGGAGCGGGGGATGACACAGGAGCAGTTGGGGGAGGCGTCGGGGCTGAGCGTGCGGTCGATCCGCGACCTGGAGCGGGGGGTGTCCTGTCCGCGGGTCTCCACGCTGCGGCTGCTCACCCAGACGTGGAACCTGCCGGAGTCGCGGGGCGCCGAGCTGCACCGGCTGGCGCGCACCTGGCGGGACCGCGCGCGGCGCCAGCGGCGGGGCGCGGCCGAGGAGCGGCGGTAGCGGTTCGGGCCGCTCCCCGCGCCTGAGCACGGGGAGCGGCCCGAACCGGCCTTCGGGCCTACTTCTCCAGCGGGCCCCGACCGCGGACGGTGAGCCGGTCGCTTTCCTCGTCCCGCTCGACCAGGACGGTGTCCCCGTCGTGCACCTGGCCGGACAGGATCGCCCGGGCAAGCTGGTCGCCGATCGCGGACTGCACCAGCCGGCGCAGCGGGCGGGCGCCGTACGCCGGGTCGTACCCGGTGAGCGCCAGCCAGTCGCGGGCGGCCTCGGAGACGTCCAGGGTGAGCCGCCGCTCGCGCAGTCGCTCGCCGAGGCGGGCCACCTGGAGGTCGACGATCCGGCTGAGCTCGTCGGTGCCCAGCGGGTCGAAGACCACGATGTCGTCCAGCCGGTTGAGGAACTCCGGCTTGAACGCGGCCCGGACGCAGTCCTGCACCAGGGCCTTCTTCTTGTCCTCGGGGGTGGCCGGGTCGACCAGGTACTGCGAGCCCAGGTTGGAGGTGAGGATCAGGATCGCGTTGCGGAAGTCCACCGTGCGGCCCTGGCCGTCGGTGAGCCGGCCGTCGTCCAGCACCTGGAGCAGTACGTCGAAGACCTCCGGGTGGGCCTTCTCCACCTCGTCCAGCAGCACCACGCTGTACGGGCGGCGGCGGACCGCCTCGGTGAGCTGGCCGCCCTCCTCGTAGCCGACGTACCCGGGCGGGGCGCCGACCAGGCGGGAGACCGAGTGCTTCTCGCCGTACTCGCTCATGTCGATGCGGACCATCGCCCGATCGTCGTCGAACAGGAAGTCGGCCAGGGCCTTGGCGAGTTCGGTCTTGCCGACACCGGTCGGGCCGAGGAACAGGAAGGAGCCGGTCGGGCGGTCCGGGTCGGCGATGCCCGAGCGGGTGCGGCGCACCGCGTCCGAGACCGCCTGCACGGCCTCCGCCTGGCCGATCAGGCGACGACCCAACTCCTCCTCCATGCGCAGGAGTTTGGCGCTCTCGCCCTCCATCAGGCGGCCGGCCGGGATGCCCGTCCAGGAGGCGACCACATCGGCCACGTCGTCCGGGCCGACCTCCTCCTTGACCATCGAGGCCGAGGCGGGCCCGGTCTCGTCGTTCGCGGTCGCGGCGCGCTCCTGGGCGTCGGTGAGCTCCTTCTCGGCGGCCGGGATCTCGGCGTACATCAGCTTGGACGCCCGCTCGAAGTCCCCGTCGCGCTGGGCCCGTTCGAGCGCGCCGTGCAGGTCGTCCAGTCGCTCCTTGAGCTCGCCGACCCGGTTGAGGCTCTTCTTCTCCTGCTCCCATCGCGCCGTCAGTACGCTCAACTGCTCGTTCTTGTCGGCGAGATCGCGCCGAAGCCGGGCCAGCCGATCGACCGAGGCCGGGTCCGACTCCTTCTCCAGGGCCAGCTCCTCCATCCGCAACCGGTCGACGGCGCGCTGGAGTTCGTCGATCTCGACCGGGGATGAGTCGATCTCCATCCGCAGCCGGGAGGCCGCCTCGTCGACCAGGTCGATCGCCTTGTCGGGCAGGAAGCGGGAGGTGATGTAGCGGTTGGACAGGGTGGCGGCGGCGACCAGCGCGGCGTCCGAGATCTGCACCTTGTGGTGCGCCTCGTACCGACCCTTGAGGCCGCGCAGGATGGCGATCGAGTCCTCCACGCTGGGCTCGCCGACCAGCACCTGCTGGAAGCGGCGCTCCAGGGCCGGATCCTTCTCGATCCGCTCGCGGTACTCGTCCAGCGTGGTGGCGCCGACCATCCGCAGCTCGCCGCGGGCCAGCATCGGCTTGAGCATGTTGCCCGCGTCCATCGCGGAGTCGCCGCCGGCGCCCGCGCCGACCATGGTGTGCAGCTCGTCGATGAAGGTGACGACCTGGCCGTCGGAGGCCTTGATGTCGTTCAGGACGGCCTTCAGCCGCTCCTCGAACTCGCCGCGGAACTTGGCGCCGGCCACCATCGCGCTGAGGTCCAGCGCGACCAGCCGCTTGCCGCGCAGCGACTCCGGCACGTCGCCGGCCACGATGCGCTGGGCCAGGCCCTCGACCACGGCGGTCTTGCCGACGCCGGGCTCGCCGATCAGCACCGGGTTGTTCTTGGTCCGGCGGGAGAGCACCTGGACCACCCGGCGGATCTCGTGGTCACGGCCGATCACCGGGTCGAGCTTGCCGTCCCGGGCGGCCTGGGTGAGGTCGGTGCCGTACTTCTCCAGTGCCTTGTAGGTGCCCTCCGGGTCCGGCGAGGTGACCCGGCCGCTGCCCCGGACGTCCTTGAAGGCGGCGAGCAGCGCCTTGGGCGTCGCGCCCTGCTGCACCAGCAGCTCGGCCACCGGCCCGCCCTCGGCCGCCAGACCGACCATCAGGTGCTCGGTGGAGACGTACTGGTCGTCCAGGTCGTCCGCGCGCTTGCCGGCCTCGGTCAGCACGGCGAGGGTGTCCCGGGCGAGCTGCGGGGCGGCGACCGTCGAGCCCATCGCGCTGGGCAGCGCGGTCAGCTGGCGGCGCGCCTCGGCATCGACCCGGGCGGCGTTCGCCCCGACCGCCTCCAGCAGGGGCCGGGCGATGCCCTCGGGCTGCTCCAGCAGGGCGATCAGGATGTGCACCGGCCTGACGTCCGGGTTGCCGGCCGTGCCTGCCTGCCGGATCGCGGCGGACAGGGCGTCCTGCGTCTTGGTGGTGAACTTGCTCGCGTCCACTGCTGGGGGATCCTCCCTCGTCGTCCTTCACTGCTGCTACGTACAGCATGCACTAACTTGAGTCTATTCCGCTCAACTTTACGTCGCTGAACTTCTTCTCCCGGCGGCCTGGTTCCTCCTCGCGGCCTGGTTCCTCCTCGGGGTCTGACCGACCGCCTGCCGGGTCAGCCCCAGCAGCTCCCGGGCCGGCCCGCTCGGCCGCTGCCCGGCCGGCCACACCGCGCGCAGCGGCCGCCGCAGGTCCAGCTCCTCCGCCAGTGGCACCTCGACCAGCCGCCGGGTGGCCAGTTCCTCCACCACCGCCAGCTCGCTCAGGCAGACCGGCCCCGCCCCGGTCATCGCCGCCGCCTTCAGCGCGGTGGAGGAGGCCAGCTCCAGTCGGGGCTGCGCGGCGCCCCCGTACGGCGCCAGCGCCATCTCCAGCACCTCCCGGGTGCCCGAGCCGGGCTCGCGCAGCACCAGCGGGGTGCCCGCCAACTCGGTCGCGGTCAGCGGGGTGCGGCGGCGCGCCCAGGGGTGGCCGGGCGCCACCACGACCACCAGCCGGTCCGCCGCCACCACCACGCCGGCCAGCCCGGGCGGGGTGGACGGGCCCTCGACGAAGCCCAGGTCGGCATCCCCGGCCAGCACGTGCCCGGCCACCTCCGCGGAGTTCGCCGTCCGCAGTGTCACCGCCGTCCCCGGACTGGCCTCGGCCAGTCCCAGCAGCCAGCCCGGCATCAGGTACTCGGCGACGGTCAAGCTGGCCACCACCCGCAGCTTGGCGTCCCGCCGCTCGCGCAGCGCGTCGATCCCGGCGTCCAGTGCCTGCGCCGCCTCCACCACCTGCCGGGCCCACTCGACCACCAGCCGGCCCGCCTCGGTCGGCCGGCTGCCCCGGGGCGAGCGCTCCAGCAGCGGGACGCCGATCTGCCGCTCCATGCCCTTGATCCGGGCGCTGGCGGTCGGCTGGCTGACGCCCAGCTCGGCCGCCGCCCGGCCGACACTGCCCAGGCGGGCCACCGCGAGCAGCAGTTCCAGGGCGCCCAGTTCGGGGACGTGCGGGGAGAGGGCCATAGGTTCAGGCTATGCCCTCATAGAGCCCGTGGCGCTACCGGCGGTCGGGCCGCCGGGCCAGGGTGGAACCATGTCCACCTTGGCCGATGTCCGCCCGCTCTCCCGCCCCGCCTCCCGTTCCCGGCTCTCCCGGTTCGACCTCGCCCAGCTCGGCCCCAACTGGTACGCCGCCGTGATGGGGACGGCGATCATCGCCAACGGCGCCGCCGCCCTGCCCGTACCGGTGCCCGGGCTGATCGGCTTCGGCGAGGTGATGTGGGCATTCGGACTGGCCGCCCTGCTGGTGCTGGCCGCGGCCCGGCTGGTCCACCTCGCCCGGCACCGCGAGGCGGCCCGCGCCCAGCTGCTGGACAACCCGGCCACCGCCGTCTTCTACGGCTGCCCGCCGATGGCGCTGCTGGCGGTCGGACTCGGCACCCTGCTGCTCGGCTCCAGGGTCATCGGCACCGGCCCGGCGGTCGCCCTGGACGCCGTGCTGTGGGGCGTCGGCACCCTGTACGCGCTGGCCGTCGCGGGCGGCATCCCGTACCTGATGATCACCAGGCACCGGGTGTCCGCCCTGGAGGCCAACCCGACCTGGCTGCTGCCGGTGGTCGCCCCGGTGGTCGCCTCCGCCTGCGGCCCGGCCCTCGTCCCGCACCTGCCGGCCGGACTGCCGCAGCAGACCCTGCTGTACGGCTGCTGGGCGCTGTTCGGGGTCGGCCTGCTGGCCACCCTGGTGCTGCTGCCGGTGGTGTTCACCGGGCTGTTCCACAGCAAGCTGCCCGCCCTGGCGCTCACCCCCTCGCTGTTCCTGGTGCTCGGGCCGCTCGGCCAGTCCGTCACCGCGATCCACCAGCTCGCCGACGCCGCCCGCCCGGTGCTGCCCGCGCTGGCCCCCGTGATGCTGCCGCTCGCCGAGCTGTACGGTGTCGCGGTGATCGGCGTCGCGATGCTCTGGCTGGCCGTCGCCCTCACCGCCAACCTGCGCGCCCGCCGGGCCGGGATGCCGTTCGCGATGACCTGGTGGGCCTACACCTTCCCGATCGGCACCTGCGTCACCGGCGCCTCCGCGCTCGCCCGGCACACCGGCTTCGGCGGGTTCACCGCGCTGGCCGCCGGGCTCTACCTGCTGCTGGCCGTCGCCTGGGTGCTGGCGGCCGGGGGCACCGCCGCGGGGCTGGCGCGCGGTCGCCTGCTGGCGCGCTGACCTGGCCGGGGCTCCGGTCGGGGTAAGCCCCCCCCGGCCGGAGCCCCGGCTCGGACGTCCCTCGGCTCAGGAGCACGCCGCCGTTGCAGGAACGCGCACCTGCGGAGTGACCGTGGACAGCCAACGCCCTGCATCGGCGCCCGCCGCCCGCACCCCCCGCTGGCCTCGGCCTTTACCGGAATCCCGCCCGCCGCCCGGGGGGCCGGACCCGTGCCGGGATGCAGGTAGCTGCAATTGCGTGAACCTGAACTCCGACGGCACTTGTCGACGGGGCGTCACGCTGTGAGGGTGGAGGCACGCCAAGTCGTCCGGGCAACCGCAGCCCGATGGTGGCGACTTGCTCTTCAGTACTGACCACGGGTGCGCGTCCCGCACCTGTGGAACGGGGGGGGAAGAGCGCCGGTCGGGGTCCATGTGTGGTGATGGACTCCGGATCCGGATCCGTCGAGGCGTTGCTGCTCCGCCTCGACGGAAGCGCCTTGGCATTGGCGTGCCGATGGCGGCCCCCGGACACCCGGTGTGCGACGGCACCCGGGCCCGGGGGCCCGCCGTCCGACCGGTACCGTGAGCACGCCCGGCAACCGGTACCGCACACCCCACGGCTCGCGCGTACGGGCGGGGGCGACACCAGGGGAGACGCGTCCGGCAGGGAGAGTGCGACGTGACGGCGGAACCGGCGGTCACGCCGCACCACGCGGTACCCGTGGGCGAGCAGCCCGACGAGGCGGCCCGACAGCTGTACCTGGCGATCATCGCCGAGGGCGGCCGCATCCCCTGCGCCGACATCGGCGACACCGACCGCAACGCGCTCCGGCAGCTCCTCGACATCGGCCTGGTGATGGCCAACCGGATGGACCGCTGCTACACCGCCGTCAGCCCCCGCTCGGTCAGCGACCGCGTCGGCGCCGAACTGCGCAGCGAGGCGACCCGCCTGCTGGTCCGCGCGGAGAGCCTCCCGGGCGCCCTGGACACCCTCACCCGCGCCTACGACGCGATGCCCCGCCCCTCAGGCCGCTCCGGCGGCGCGGTCTACGTCGAGGGCCACGTCCACATCCGCCAGCGGATCTCCCAGCTGGTCTCCGACTGCCGCTCCGAGGTGCTCACCGCCCAGCCCGGCCACCGGCCCGCCGACACCCTTCAGGTCGCCCTCGCCCAGGACGTCCAACTCCTCCAGCGCGGCTGCTCGCTGCGCACCATCTACCAGCCGGTCGCCCTCGCCGACCCGCCCGCGCTCGCCTACGCCGAGGAGGTCACCCGGTACGGCTCGCAGATCCGGGTCCTCGACGAGCCCTTCCAGCGGCTGATCGTCTTCGACCGCAGCGTCGCCGTCATCGCCGCCAACGACGACAACAGCACCGCCGCCTTCATCAGCGACCCGGCCGCCCTCACCTTCCTGATCGGCGCCTTCGAACGCGACTGGGCCCGCGCCGACACCACCGAGGCCGCCGCCTGCCTCGGCCAGGGCCCCACCCGCACCATTCCCGACCGGGTCGGCCGGCTCCTCGCCCGCGGCCTCACCCAGCGCGCCGTCGCCACCCGCCTCGGCCTCAGCGAACGCACCGTCGCCGCCCACATCTCCCGGCTGCGCGACCGCTACGGCGCCCAGACCCTCTTCCAGCTCGGGTGGCTGATGAGAGGCTCCCGCGATGACTGACGAGCCCGGACCGGCCGAGCGCGCCCTCTACCTGGCCGCCGTCCGCGGTGGCGGGCGCCTGCGTCCCGAGGAGCTCGCCCCCGCGGACCGCCCCACCGTCGCCGCCCTCGTCGCCCGAGGTCTCCTCACCCCCACCGCCACCGGATACACCGCCACCAACCCGCGCGCCCTCGGCGACCGCCTCGGCGTCGAACTCCGCACCCGCGCCACCCGCCTGCTCCTGAACGCCGAACGGCTCCCGCACACCCTCGGGCCGCTCACCCACGCCTACGAGGCGGTCCGACGGCCGGACGGCCCGGGCCGATTCGGACCGCAGCCCGTGCAGTTCGACACCGAGATCGACATCCGCCACCGCGTCTTCGAACTCATCTCCGAGTGCACGAAGGAGGTCCTCGTCGCCCAACCCGGCCCGCGCCCCCTCGAAGGCCTCGAAACGGCCCTCGCCCAGGACCTCTCCCTGCTCCGCCGCGGCTGCTCGATGCGCATCCTCTACCAGCCCGTCACCCTCACCGACCGCGCGATACGCCATCAGATCGACCTCCGCGCCCGGTACGGCGCCCAGGTCCGGGTGCTCGCCGAACCGTACGAGCAGGTGCTGGTCTTCGACCGCGCCGTCGCCGTCGTCCCCGCCGCCGAGGACCGCAGCCGCGCCGCCGTCATCAGCGACCCGGCCGCCCTCACCTTCCTGATCGGCGCCTTCGAACGCGACTGGGCCCGCGCCACCCCCGCCGACCGCCACCTCGACTCCCCGCACCCCACCACCGTCCGCATCGGCCGGCTCCTCGCCCGTGGCCTCACCCAGCGCGCCGTCGCCACCCGCCTCGGCCTCAGCGAACGCACCGTCGCCGCCCACCTCGCCCGCCTGCGTGAAGTCCACGGCGTCGAGACGCTCTTCCAGCTCGGCTGGCAGATGAGGGGAGAACAGCCATGACGGACCACAGCCTCGTCCTACCGGACGAAGCCGCCCGCGAGCTCTACCGCACGATCCTCCGGGAAGGCGGCCGGATCCGGATCGCCGACATCCCGGAGCAGGGCGCGGCGACCGTGCAGAGGCTGCTGGACCTGGGTCTGCTGAAGCCCTACATCTCGGACGGCTCACTCAGCGCGATCAACCCGCGCTCGGTGACCGCCCGGGTCGGCGCCGACCTCCGTGCGGCCGGTACCCGCCTGCTGATGCAGGCCGAGCAACTTCCCGATCTGTTCGGTGACCTCATCGACGCCTACGACACCGCCCCCCGGCGCCACGATCGCACCGGAACCACTCGGATCGTCGAGGGCGCCGAGAACATTCGGCACCACATCTCCCAAATCTCCGAAGAGTTGTGCCACGAGGTGCTGTCCCTCCAGCCGGGCGGAGCGCGTCCCATGGACGCCGCTGACGACATCGTGGACTACGACCGCCGAATCCTGGAGGCAGGCGGTTCTCTCCGCACCATCTACGAGGCCGCGGCCCGTCTCGACGGTCCGACCGTGAGGCTGGCGGCCCGCCTGACGGACATGGGCTGCCACATCCGGGTCGCACCGTTCGCGCTCACCAAGATGATGATCTTCGGCCGCACGGTGGCCGTCATCCCGGCCTCGGCGGACCTCGCCGCCGCGGCGTTCGTGGAGGACCCGGCCACGGTCGCCTTCCTGGCCGAAGTCTTCGACCGCTTCTGGCAACTCGCCGAGGGAGTCAACTGGGCCGCTCTGGCCGCCGGTTCCACCGACTCCGCTCCGTACGAGCAAGTGGGCCGCCTGCTCGCCCAGGGCCTCACCCAGCGAGCGATCGCCACCCGCCTGGGCCTGAGCGAGCGCACGGTGGCCGGTCACATCGCCCGCCTGCGCGAGCGGTACGACGCCGAGACGCTCTTCCAACTCGGCTGGCAGATGAGGGGAGCCTGCGATGCCTGACCTCGATCTGCCCGCCCGGGGGCTCACGCAGCGGGTGATCACCGGCCACATGGGGCCGAGCGAGTGGACCGTGGCCGGTCACATCACCCGCTGCGTGAGTTGCACGACACGGAGACGCCGTTCCAACTGGATCGGCGGAAGCAAGAGCCCGGAGGGGAGTCCGGGGGGTGCGCTCTGCTCAGCCGGTGGCGGCGCCGGTCGGCCAGTAGCCCGGGACGGAGGACTGCTGTCGGGGGACGTTGAACTGCTCGCCGGGCGCGGTCCAGAAGCCCTCGCGGAGGGAGAGCGCCATGCCGGCCCAGTCCAGGGCGGTCTCCACCGTGTGGTTGAGCGCCTCCTGCGACCAGGTGTCGTCGAAGACCAGCGGCAGGACGGGGGCGACCTGCTCGATGGTGGCGATCAGCGGGTTGTGGGTGATGGCCTCGTCGACGAGCAGGACGATCGGCTTCCGCAGGGCCGACGCCCAGCCCAGCTCCAGGCTCACTCCGGCCGAGAGCGGGGCACCGACGTAGGCGAAGACCAGGTCCGCGGACTGCAGGGCGCGGAAGTCGGACGGCACCCGGGGCTCGGGGGCGCGGCCGGCGACGGTCCAGGCGTCGCTGTGGTGCGCGCTGTACACGGCGGCACCGCTGCGGAGCAGGGTGGTGCGGAGCGTCGTCAGCCGCGTCCGGCTGGCGAGGGTCACCACGCTGTCCGCCGGGCCGGTCAGCCGCATCAGCGGCGCGGCCAGGAACACACGTGCACGCCGACCCTCAGGGGCCTGGCTGTCGTGGTGACGCAGGTAGGGCTCGGTCATGTCGACTCCGGGGGAAGGCCGACCGGGTAGGGAAGCGGTGCCGGTAGGCGCGTTTAGTTGCTGCTTCAAGGAATCCGACGGTTAAGCAGAGCAGGAATTGACGGTACAGCGGCAAGTCTTCTGGCTGCGGTTGGACCATCGGGAGCGAACTGATCGTCTATCAGTGGCGATGGCCTCGTCCAGCGATCCGCCCTGGCATCTGGATGCCTGGCAGAGAGATGACGCCCGGTCTGTTGGTCGGCAGGTGACACTGGAACGCGCTATGCGGCATCATGTGAACGCTCGTGCTATTGGTCCAGCTTGCGGACTTCAGAGGAAGAGGGTAGGTCCATGTCCCGTATGCGCCGACTTGTCCGTAAGGCTGTGCTGTCCGCAGTGGTGGGCGTTTCTCTCGTGGCTGTCGCGGCCGCTGTCGGGGGTTATGGACCGACCGAGAACGCGCACGACCGTGCGACCGTCGTTGTCGGAGCTCAGGCAGTGGCTGACGACCTCCACTGGTAAGCCGCGCGCCCGGTATGCCGGATTGCCCGGCCGGCGGGAGGCCTGGGCATCGAACCTTCCGGGCGGGGCGAGGGGGCCATTGGCATTGACATGCCATCTCGCGCATCCCGGTTGTCGTCCATGCCCGTAATGCCGACGTGGCCGATGGGCGTCCTGCACCCGCCTTCGGCCATCGGGGTCTCCCGGTCGCCGAGGGGCCCCGGGGTGCGATGTCAGTGCCCCCCGCTGCCCCCTCTCGCCGCATGCCCGAGGACGTAGCCGAGCTGGAAGAGCGAGTCGACGTTGTACTCCTCGCGCATTTCCGCGATATGCCTGGCCAGGGTCCGTTCGCTGATCCCGAGCCGTCGCGCGATGACGCGGTGATTCGTTCCGGAGAGCAACAGGTCGACGATGGTCTGCCGGAGCTGTGAGACGACCTGATGTGGAATGGTGCGGTCGCCTTCGAAATCCAGGGCTCTGCTCCAGTTTCGTTCGAAGACTTCTTGGGCGAGATAGTCGATCACCGCCGAATCATGGATGAAGGCGGCCAGGTTGTCTCCGGCGACCGGGATCACCGCGAGTCGCCGGTCGAAGATCAGCAGCCGGTTGTACGGCTCGTCCAGGGTTCGGAACTGCCACCCTTCCTTGGCGAGCGTGGCCACATAGTCCCTGGTGGGCTGGTGATAGCGGGTGCTTGCGTTGTAGATCGTCCGCATCGACGCGCCGGTGCGAATGATGTCGAGATCCCGCTTCAGGAACGAAGTCAGCATTTCGGAGGGTCGTGGCCCCCCGGGCTGCATGGCGAGAGCCTCGGTTATGTCACTTGCTGCGGCCTGTTGCAGCCGCTGATTAATCAGTGCCCTGCCCTGGACGTATTCAATGGGTCCGCCGGTCTGGTCGGGCATGTGGAACGCCTCGGCCAGATCTGTCAATTCAGCTGGAATTGAAACCGCGCGCGCCAGGAGGTCGAGAGCCTGGCGTTGCCAGGTCGAGCTCAGGCTGGCGGCAAGTTTTTCAGGGTCGGTCGCGAACAATGACCCGGGCTCGTCATTGTCCGAAATCAGAAGCCCGAGATCCAGCAACTCCTGGAGTGCCTCGTTCTCGTCCTGAGTGCAGGTACTCCTGACGAGTCGGCCGTCTCCTGCCAAGGCTTTGAGGTACAGCGTGCGGGCGCCGGGAGACAGGATTGGCGATCGACCTTGGTGGTTCACCAGGTGTTCTCGATCACTCACTTTCGGCTCCTTGTCGTCGACCGGACAAGTAGTCAACGCGACTGAAGTCCGCTGCCCAGGGATCTTAATCGGAGACCGCGATCCGATGCTCGGCTCAAATCAAGTCCGTCCAGGTGCTCGTCAGGTCCCTGAAATCAGCACTCTCTCACCAACACCGAGCCGCCGGCACCCCCCGAACAGGAGGGAGCCGGCGGCTGGCGAGGTGAGCAGTGCCCCAGGTCAGCGCTTGGGGCGCCAGACGACGAGGGCGCTGGACTGGGGAGTGGGGGGCTGGTACGGGACGAGGTCGCGGCGGTAGGAGGCGTGGACGGCCGCCTCGCGCTGCTGGAGGGCGGTGGCAGCGCCTTCCAGGGAGTCGACCAGCTCGGTGATGCGGGCCTGGAGGGCGGTGACCTGGTTCTCCAGCTCGATGATCCGCTTGATGCCGGCCAGGTTGATGCCCTCGTCCTGGGAGAGCCGCTGGACCTCCCGCAGCTGCTGGATGTCGCGGGCGGAGTAGCGGCGGCCGCGGCCGGCGGTGCGGTCGGGGCAGACCAGGCCGAGGCGGTCGTACTGGCGCAGGGTCTGCGGGTGCAGGCCGGACAGCTCGGCGGCGACCGAGATGACGTACACCGGGGTTTCCTCGGTGAGCACGTACTGCGGCGGGGCCGAGGCGGTGCGACGGGTCGTACGGCGGCGGCCGTCGCCCGGCAGGCCTTCGCCGATGCCGGGGCCGATCGGGCTGTCGGGGGTCATCGGGTTCGGGGACATCTGGTCGTCACGCTCCCTCCGCCGCCCGGAAGAGGGCGGCTCGCGGGTCGTCGGAGACGGTGGCCTCGCGGTACTGCTCCAGAGCGTTCAGCGCGTCGCCGGTGACGTGCTGAGGCACCACGACCTCGACGGTGACGAGGAGGTCGCCGCGGGTGCCGTCCTTGCGGGTGGCGCCCTTGCCGCGGGCGCGCATGGTCAGACCGTTGGCGCTGCCCGGGGGCAGCTTGAGCTTGACGGCGGGGCCGCCGAGGGTGGGCACCTCGATGGTGGCGCCGAGGGCCGCCTCGGGGAAGGTGACCGGGACGGTGACGGTCAGGTTGTCGCCCTTGCGCCCGAAGACCGGGTGCGGGTCGACGTGCACGGTGACGTAGAGGTCGCCGGGCTGGCCGCCGCGCTCGCCCTGGGCGCCCTTGCCCTTGAGCCGGATCCGCTGGTCGCCCTGGACGCCGGCCGGGATGCGGACCTGCATGGTGCGGGCGGAGCTGGCCCGGCCGCTGCCGTGGCAGTCGGTGCAGGGGTCGTCGACGATCATGCCCCGGCCGCGGCAGTCCTTGCACGGCTCGGAGAGCGCGAAGGCGCCCTGGCCGCGGCTGACCGTGCCGGCGCCGACGCAGGTCGGGCAGACCCGCGGGGTGGTGCCGGACTTGGCGCCGGTGCCGTTGCAGACGCGGCAGGGGGCCTGGCTGGTCATCCGCAGCGGGACGGTCGCGCCGTCGACCGCCTCCTCGAAGGAGAGCGTCACCTCGGTCTCGACGTCGGCGCCGCGCCGGGGCTGGGCCTGCCGGGTGCCGGTGCGGTTGAACAGGCCGCCGAAGACGTCGCCGAGCCCGCCGCCGCCGCTGCCCTGGTTGCCGCTGAAGAGGTCGCCGAAGTCGAAGCTGTAGCTGCCGGTGCCGGTGCCGCCGGTGCGGAAGCCGCCGTTGGCGAAGAGGGTGCGGGCCTCGTCGTACTCCTTGCGGCGCTTCTCGTCGGAGAGGACGTCGTACGCCTCGGAGATGTCCTTGAAGCGCTCCTCGGCCTTGGCGTCGCCCTTGTTCGCGTCCGGGTGGAACTCGCGCGCCAGCTTGCGGTAGGTCTTCTTGATCTCGGTGGCGGTGGCGTCCTTGGGCACGCCGAGGACCTTGTAGTAGTCCTTCTCGACGAAGTCCTTGCCGCTCATGCGCCCACCTCGCTTCGCTCGGCAGCCGATTCGCGGCACGCGCACCTCTTAACGGTTCGCTCGCTGCGCTCGCTCACGGCCTCCGCCACCTCCCGATGTCCATCGTCACTGCGCTGTCAACAGCGAGGCCCGCAGAGCCCACTGCTGACAGCGCGCTGCGGAGCCGGCCGCCGTACTGGCCGGCGTACGACTCCGCAGCGCACTGGTTGTCAGCTGTCACAGGTTGTCAGCTGTCCGAGCCACCGTCGGACTTGTCCGCGTCGGCGGACTTCGCGTCGGCGTCCGGGGCGGACGCCGTCTGGCTGCCCGGCTGGGGCTCCGCCACGGCGACCATCGCCGGGCGGATGATCCGCTCGCCGATGCGGTAGCCGGGCTGGAGGATCTGCACACAGGTGTCCTCGGTGACGTCCGAGGAGTAGCTGTGCATCAGCGCCTCGTGCTGGGTCGGGTCGAAGGGCTCGCCCTCCTTGCCGAACTGCTGCAGGCCCAGCTTGGCGACGACCGTCTCCAGGGACTCGGCGACGGACTTGAAGCCGCCCGTCACCTCGCCGTGCTCGCGGGCGCGGCCGATGTCGTCCAGGACCGGGATCAGGGACTCCAGGATGTTGGAGACCGCGATCTCGCGGACGGTCAGCCGGTCGCGCTCGACCCGCTTGCGGTAGTTCTGGTACTCGGCCTGCAGGCGCTGCAGGTCCGCGGTGCGCTCGGCCAGCTCGCGCTTGGCCGTGGCGAGCTCCTCGGAGCCCTCGCCGGCGCCGGCCGCCGCGGCTTCCTCGGCAGCCTTGATCACGGCCTCCTCGGCGGCGGAGTCGTCGCCGGGCTTGCCGCCCTGCGGCTTGTCCGTCATGCCGACGCACCGCCCTTGGGCTTCTCGTCGTCCACGATCTCGGCGTCGACGACGTCGTCTTCCTTGGCCTGGGCGGACTCGCCGGCCGCGGCGGCACCGGCACCGGCGGCGTCGGCGTTGGCGTACAGCGCCTGGCCGAGCTTCTGGGCGGTGGTGGAGACCTTCTCCGAGGCCTCGCGGATCTTCGCGATGTCCTCGCCCTTCAGGGCCTCCTTGAGCTCGCCGATGGCGGTCTCGACCTCGGTCTTGACGTCGGCCGGCAGCTTGTCGGCGTTGTCGGCGATGAACTTCTCGGTCGAGTAGACGAGCTGCTCGGCGGAGTTGCGGGTCTCGACGGCCTCGCGGCGCTTGTGGTCGTCCTCGGCGTACTGCTCGGCCTCGCGGCGCATGCGGTCGACCTCGTCCTTCGGCAGCGAGGAGCCGCCGGTGACGGTCATCTTCTGCTCCTTGCCGGTGCCGAGGTCCTTGGCGGCGACGTGCATGATGCCGTTGGCGTCGATGTCGAAGGTGACCTCGATCTGCGGCAGGCCGCGCGGCGCCGGCGGCAGGCCGGTCAGCTCGAACATGCCGAGCTTCTTGTTGTACGCGGCGATCTCGCGCTCGCCCTGGTAGACCTGGATCTGCACGGACGGCTGGTTGTCCTCGGCCGTGGTGAAGATCTCGGAGCGCTTGGTCGGGATCGTGGTGTTGCGCTCGATCAGCTTGGTCATGATGCCGCCCTTGGTCTCGATGCCGAGGGACAGCGGGGTGACGTCCAGCAGCAGGACGTCCTTGACCTCGCCCTTGAGGACACCGGCCTGGAGCGAGGCACCGATGGCGACGACCTCGTCCGGGTTGACGCCCTTGTTGGCGTCCTTGCCGCCGGTCAGCTCGCGGACCAGCTCGGCGACGGCCGGCATACGGGTCGAGCCACCGACCAGGACGACGTGGTCGATCTCGGAGAGCGAGATGCCGGCGTCCTTGATCACGTTGTGGAACGGGATCTTGCAGCGCTCCAGCAGGTCGGAGGTCAGCTGCTGGAACTGGGCGCGGGTGAGCTTCTCGTCCAGGTGCAGCGGGCCCTCGGCGGAGGCCGTGATGTAGGGCAGGTTGATCGAGGTCTCGGAGGACGAGGACAGCTCGATCTTGGCCTTCTCGGCGGCCTCGCGCAGACGCTGCAGGGCCATCTTGTCCTTGGACAGGTCGACGCCGTGGCCGCTCTGGAAGGTCTTGACCAGGTGGTCGACGACCTTCTGGTCCCAGTCGTCACCACCGAGGTGGTTGTCACCGTTGGTGGCCTTCACCTCGACGACCCCGTCGCCGATCTCCAGCAGGGAGACGTCGAAGGTGCCGCCGCCGAGGTCGAAGACCAGGATGGTCTGGTCGTCCTTGTCGAGGCCGTACGCGAGGGCGGCCGCGGTCGGCTCGTTGACGATGCGCAGGACGTTCAGGCCCGCGATCTCACCGGCCTCCTTGGTGGCCTGGCGCTCGGAGTCCGAGAAGTACGCCGGGACGGTGATGACGGCGTCGGTGACGGTCTCGCCCAGGTACGCCTCGGCGTCCCGCTTCAGCTTCTGCAGGATGAAGGCGCTGATCTGCTGCGGGTTGAAGTCCTTGCCGTCCAGGTTGGTCTTCCACCCGGTGCCCATGTGGCGCTTGACCGAGCGGATGGTGCGGTCGACGTTGGTGACCGCCTGGCGCTTGGCCACCTCGCCGACCAGGACCTCGCCGTTCTTGGCGAAGGCGACGACGGACGGCGTGGTCCGGGCGCCCTCGGCGTTCGTGATGACGGTGGGCTCGCCACCCTCGAGAACGCTGACGACCGAGTTCGTCGTGCCGAGGTCGATGCCGACCGCGCGTGCCATCGTAGATACCTCCACGGAAGAGTTGAGCTTTACGGGCTCAAGCATGCATGAGGCTCACGAACGAGTCAACAGCCTTGAGCCGTCCTGGCTCAACTTTGCTGCGGCGGCGATTCCCCTCTGCTGTTTTGCTCCGAATGGATGAGTATGGCCTTACGTGACTGCCGCCATACCTTGAGCACCTTCTGAATCGGCGCTAACGGGCGGTAAGGTCCGGCCGGTGGGTGGTTAAGTTACCCACGAGTACACTTGACCGACGTATACCTTCACCGCCCTGGAGTACGGAGAAGCCGGATGCAGCTAGCAGCGATCGTCATCTCACTGGGCACGACCGTGGTCGGCGTGGCGCTGTTCGCTCGTGCCATCGCGCAGATCTACCGGTTCGTCCGGCTCGGCCAGCCCGTACCGAAGGGCGCGCGGATCAACGACCCGGTGGCCCGCACGGTGACCCTGATCCGTGAGTTCCTCGGGCACACCCGGATGAACAAGTGGGGCGTCGTCGGCATCGCCCACTGGGCTGTCGCGGTCGGCTTCTACGCGTTGATCCTCACCCTGGTCGGCGCGTTCGGTCAGCTCTTCGACCCGGACTTCGAGGTCCCGGTCGTCGGCGACTGGACGCCGTACCTGGTGTTCCAGGAACTGCTCGGCTTCGTGACCTTCCTCGGCATCGCGGTGCTGACCGTGATCCGCCAGCTGAGCCTGCCGAACAAGGCGGGCCGCAAGTCCCGCTTCGCGGGTTCCAACATGGGCTTCGCGTACTTCGTCGAGGCGGTCATCCTGGTCATCGGCGCGGCCATCCTGACCCTGCGCGGCCTGGAGGGCGCCCAGCTGGGGGCCGACCACTACTCGGTCGACTACGTGGTCTCGTACCCGCTGGTGAAGCTGTTCTCCGGACTGAGCGTCGGCACCCTGCACAACCTGCTCTGGCTGGTCGCGACGATCAAGATCTCCGTCTCCTTCATCTGGATGATCACGGTCTCGCTGAACACCGACATGGGTGTGGCCTGGCACCGCTTCCTGGGCTTCCCGAACATCTGGTTCAAGCGCAACGCCGACGGTGCCGTCGCGCTGGGCGCGCTGCAGCCGATGACCTCGGGCGGCCAGCCGATCGACTTCGAGGACCCGGCCGACGACGCCGTCTTCGGCGTCTCCCAGGTCGAGCACTTCTCCTGGAAGGGCATCCTCGACTTCTCCACCTGCACCGAGTGCGGTCGCTGCCAGTCGCAGTGCCCGGCCTGGAACACCGGCAAGCCGCTCTCCCCGAAGCTGCTGATCATGAGCCTGCGGGACCACGCCTTCGGCAAGGCGCCGTACCTGCTGGCCGGTGGCGGCAAGGACATGGAGGGC
Source organism: Kitasatospora sp. NPDC004669 (assembly GCF_040609455.1). Classification (NCBI taxonomy): domain Bacteria; kingdom Bacillati; phylum Actinomycetota; class Actinomycetes; order Kitasatosporales; family Streptomycetaceae; genus Kitasatospora; species Kitasatospora sp. NPDC004669. The sequence goes on along the minus strand of NZ_JBEXKB010000001.1, from coordinate 141,258 downwards.
ACCGAGAAGGCCACCGCCGAGCAGCTGAAGGACGTCCCGGCGGCGGCCCTCGCCGAGGGCGAGCGCCCGCTGATCGGCACCGCCGAGGAGAACGGCGTCATCGACCCGGACGTGCTGTGGTCCTGCACCACCTGCGGCGCCTGCGTCGAGCAGTGCCCGGTGGACATCGAGCACATCGACCACATCGTCGACATGCGCCGCTACCAGGTGATGATCGAGAGCAACTTCCCGACCGAGGCCGGGACGATGCTCAAGAACCTGGAGAACAAGGGCAACCCGTGGGGCATGGCCACCAAGGCCCGCCTGGACTGGGTCAAGGAGCTCAAGAAGGAGACCGGCATCGAGGTGCCGGTGATCGGCGAGGACATCGACCCCGCCGAGGTCGAGTACCTCTACTGGGTCGGCTGCGCCGGTGCCCTGGAGGACCGCGCGAAGAAGACCACCAAGGCCTTCGCCGAGCTGCTGCACACCGCGGGCGTGAAGTTCGCGATCCTCGGCAAGGAGGAGACCTGCACCGGTGACTCCCCGCGCCGCCTGGGCAACGAGTTCCTGTTCCAGATGCTCGGCGCGCAGAACGTGGAGACGCTGAACGCCGCGCTGGAGGACGCCCCGACCAAGCGGATCGTGGCCACCTGCCCGCACTGCTTCAACACCATCGCCAACGAGTACCCGCAGCTCGGCGGACACTTCGAGGTGATCCACCACACCCAGCTGCTGCAGCACCTGATCGATGAGGGCAAGCTCGTCCCGGTCAACCCGGTCGAGGGCCTGATCACCTACCACGACCCCTGCTACCTGGGCCGCCACAACAAGGTCTACAGCCCGCCGCGCGAGATCATGGACAAGGTCCCCGGTCTGCGCCAGCAGGAGATGCACCGCCACAAGGAGCGCGGCTTCTGCTGCGGCGCCGGCGGCGCCCGGATGTGGATGGAGGAGCGCATCGGCAAGCGGATCAACACCGAGCGCGTGGACGAGGCGCTGTCGCTCAACCCGGACATCGTCTCCACCGCCTGCCCGTTCTGCCTGGTGATGCTCTCCGACTCGGTCAACGGCAAGAAGAACGAGGGCGCGGCCAAGGAGCACCTGAAGGTGGTCGACGTGGCCCAGCTGCTGCTCGACTCGGTGAAGGCGACCCCGCCGACCGAGACCGAGGCGCCTGCGACGGTGGACGCGTAGCGACCGCTGTTCGACAGTTCTGCTACAACTGCCCGGCCCGGTGGACGCAGTCAACGCGCCCGCCGGGCCGGGCTTTTGGCGCCCGGGCCGACGGCCGGGGATACGGCGGGCGGACGGAGGGTGACGTCAATCGCACGGCCGCCGGACGGGCATTCGGTCGGAAGGAAATACAGTAGGCGCCGGACCGGCCGCGCGGCCGGTCGACCCGTTCCGGACGGGGACAGAACACCGACGGAGGTACCGGCCCGCCGGGCCGGGCCGCAGAGACCACAAGGGGAACAGCGCAGACCATGACCGAGGCGATCATGCTCGTCGGTGGTAAGGGCACGCGACTGCGTCCGCTGACCACCCACACCCCCAAGCCGATGCTGCCCGTCGCGGGCGTCCCGTTCATCGCGCACCAGCTCGCCCGCGCGGCCGCCGCCGGGGTCACCCGCGTGGTGCTGGCCACCTCGTACCTGGCCGAGGTGTTCGAGGACCACTTCCAGGACGGGACCCCGTACGGCATCGAGCTGGTCTACCTGACCGAGCGCGAGCCGCTGGGCACCGGCGGGGCCATCCGCAACGCCGCCTCCGGGCTGACCTGCGGTCCGGACGAGCCGGTCCTGGTCTTCAACGGCGACATCCTCTCCGGGCTCGACATCGCGGCCCTGCGCGACGGCCACGTGGCCGCGGGGGCCGACGTCACCCTGCACCTCACCCGGGTCGAGGACCCGCGGGCCTTCGGCCTCGTCCCGACCGACGGGAACGGGCGGGTGCTGGAGTTCCTGGAGAAGCCGGAGACGCCGGAGCAGATCGTCACCGACCAGATCAACGCCGGCTGCTACGTCTTCACCCGGTCCGTCATCGACCGCATCCCGGCCGGCCGGGAAGTGTCCGTCGAGCGCGAGACCTTCCCCGAGCTGCTGGCCGGCGGCGCGCTGCTGCGCGGTGTCGTCGACACCTCGTACTGGCTGGATCTCGGCACCCCGGCGGCCTTCGTCCGCGGCTCGGCCGACCTGGTGCTCGGCAAGGTCGACTCCCCGGCCGTCCCCGGCCCGACCGGCGACGCCCTGCTGCTGCCCGGCGCCACCGTCCACCCGGGCGCGGTGCTCAGCGGCGGCACCGTGGTCTCCGAGGACGCGGTGATCGAGGCCGGTGCGATCGTGGAGGGCAGCGTGATCCTGCCCGGCGCCGTGATCGGCCCGGACACCCTGGTCAAGGACTCGATCGTGGGCGCCTTCGCCACCGTCGGCGACCGCTCGGCGCTGGACGGCGCGGTGATCGGCGACGGCGCGATCGTGGAGTCCGACAACGAGCTGCCCAGTGGCATCCGGATCGCCTGCGGCACCCTGCTGCCGGTCGGCGCCGTGCGCACCACGGCCGGCCCGGGCGGCTGCCCGGCCGGCACCAGCGCGGCCGCCGCGGTGCACGGGCCGTCGGTCACCGCCCAGCGGTAGCGACATCTGGGGGGCGTTTCGGACCCGTTCGTCTCAGGCTCGCTGCAAACCGGCCCCGGCTCCGTCCGGGGCCGACGCGCGTTGGGCCGGACGGGTACCTTCAGAGCGTGGCTGGTAATCGATACGACAGCGGTCAGGGCGCCGACCGCCCGCACGGCGGATGGTCGCCCCCGCCGCCGCCGACGGCGCCCGGGGGGTACGGGCCGCCGGACGGGCCGGAGTACTTCACGGCCCCGCACCCGACGGCGGCCGGTGGCCCCGGCGGTCCGGCCGGCGGCCCCGGCAGCCCCGGGAGCACGGCCGGCGACGGCTACGACCCGTACGCGGCGGACCGGCCGGGCAGCACCCGCGCCTTCCCGGTCGGCGACCCGTACGGGCGGCAGCCGCCGTACGGCCAGGAGCCCTACCAGGGCCAGGACCAGGGCTGGTACGGCCAGGGGCCGGGCCACTACGACGACGGCTACGGGCAGCAGCCGCCGTACGGCCAGGAGCCGCAGCCCCCGTACGGCCAGGACAACGTCGCCGTCTACCGGGCCGGCGGCCAGTCCGGGCCGCACGTCTCAGGCCCCCGGCCGCAGTGGCGCGAGCTGATCACCGGCATCTTCAGCAGCCCGACCGCGATCTTCGACCGCACCCGCGACCACCAGGTCTGGCTGCCCGCCCTCACCGTCTCGATGCTGTACGGCGCGCTCGCGGTGCTCGGCATCGGGCTGACCCACGACGACATCGTCAACTCGACCTTCTCCGTGGCGCTGACCGGCCTGCTCGCCGCCGCCGTCGGCTTCACCCTGGTCGGCGGGATCTTCGGTGCGGTCACCTACGCGCTGGCCCGCCAGCTCGGCGGCGACGGCCCGTGGAAGTCGACGGTCGGCCTGGCCGCGCTGATCGGCTGGCTGACCGACGGGCCCCGGCTGCTGCTCGACCTGGTGCTGCCCTCCGGCAGCGCGGTGGTCCAGGTCGTCGGCTGGGCCACCTGGATGTTCTGCGCGTACCTGCTGACCACCATGGTCCGGCGGGTGCACGACCTGCCGTGGGGCAAGGCGGCGGCCGCCGCCGCGGTGCAGCTGATCGCGCTGCTGGTGCTGATCAAGCTGCCGACCCTGGGCTGAGGGGCGACAGGCAGAATGGTGGGCGGGTCCGGCCGGAAGGTTCGGGCCCGCCCGCCCTCGTTCGTCCACCACCACCGGAGCCAGCCATGACCCTCCCCACCACCCACGTCAGCTTCCCGGCCGGGGCGGTGACCGGAGAGTCCCCGGTGCTCGCGGTGCACCCGCTCGCCGACGGCCGGTACGCCGTGGTGACCGGGGCGACCCCGTTCCACCCGCTCGACCACACCTGGCCCGACCAGCCGGCCGACCACGGAACCCTGACCGTCGACGGCGCCGAGCTGGCCGTGGTGGACTGCCTCACCGGCGCGGTCGGCCCGGACGGCGGCGCGCCACTGGTCGGCGCCGAGATCCCGGTCAAGCGCGGGGACGAGGAGTGGTCCTGGCTGGTCCTGCACGTCCTGGACACCGACCCCGGGGACATCACGGGCCGCACCGCCGTCCTCGCCGTCGACGCCGAGCGCCGGGCCGCCCTGAGCGCCTCGCACAGCGGCTGCCACCTGCTCGCCCTCGCCCTGAACGCCGCACTCGCCCCGCGCTGGCGCAAGGACCCGGGCCGCTCGGACGCCTTCGGAAACCCCGACTTCGACAGCCTGGCGATGGACAGCTCGGTGATGGACACCCAGGCCAGCACGGACACCTACCGGCTCGGCAAGTCGCTGAAGAAGAAGGGCTTCACGGTGGACGCCACCGAGGAGCTCCCCGCCCTCGCCGACTCCCTGCCCGCCCTCACCCAGGCCGTCAACGCGCAGCTCGCGGCCTGGGTCGCGGCCGACGCCCCGGTCCGGATCGAGGTCCCCGGCCCCGAGCTCACCGCCCGCCGCCAGTGGCACTGCGAGCTGCCCGAGGGCGGCGCGCGGATCTTCTGCGGCGGCACCCACCTGCACCACCTCGGCGAGCTCGCCGAACTGCGTACCGAGCTGCGGCTGTCCGAGGACGGCACCGAGCTGGTCGCGGTCACCAGCCCCGAGCGGGCCTGAGAAACGCCGCGGGCGGCCGCCCCTCGTGGTGAGGGGCGGCCGCCCGCCGTGCGTGCACTCCGCCGGGATCAGACCTCGCTGCGGTGGAAGTTCAGGTACGAGCGGGACGGCGTCGGGCCGCGCTGGCCCTGGTAGCGCGAGCCGTAGCGCTCGGAGCCGTACGGGTGCTCCGACGGCGAGGACAGCCGGAACAGGCAGAGCTGCCCGATCTTCATGCCCGGGTACAGCTTGATCGGCAGCGTCGCGACGTTCGACAGCTCCAGGGTCACGTGGCCGCTGAAGCCGGGGTCGATGAAGCCGGCCGTGGAGTGGGTGAGCAGGCCCAGCCGGCCCAGGCTCGACTTGCCCTCCAGCCGGGAGGCCACGTCCTCGGGCAGCGTGATGACCTCGTACGTCGAGGCCAGCACGAACTCGCCCGGGTGCAGGATGAACGCCTCGTCGCCGTCCGGCTCGACCAGCCGGGTCAGGTCCGGCTGCTCCTCGGAGGGGTCGATGTGCGGGTACTTGTGGTTCTCGAACACGCGGAAGAAGCGGTCGAGGCGCACGTCGATACTCGACGGCTGGATCATCGCCGGGTCGTACGGGTCGATGACGACCCGGCCCAGGTCGATTTCGGTCCGGATGTCCTTGTCAGAGAGCAGCACGGTTCGAGGTTACGTGCACGACAGGGCCCCGGACGAATCCGCCCGGGGCCCGTTACGTCCTTGCGACGGCCGTCAGGCCAGGAACTCCGCGGCCTCCATCCGCATCGCCTGCGCCAGTTGCGCCGTCGACAGCTCCCGCACGTCGGTCAGCACCGAGCTCCGGAGCCGTCCGCACTGCGGACAGCGGATCAACCGCCCGGGCCCGAGCCGCCCGGGACCGAGGTTCTGCATCGGGAACGTGGTGGTGCTGAACAGGTGCCCCTCGGCACAACGAACGACGGCGCGCTGCTCCATCGATCCCCTTCCCATCCCTAACCCAGTACTCACCCGTACTCATCGCGCCCCGGCGGCCAGGCCCCGGGACAGCGTCACATTAGGGGATGTTCCGGACATTCCACACCGTGGCTCGCCGCCCCGACCCCACGCCCACCGGAGCACTCGCACGCGGCCCAAACAGTACGCCTCCCGCCCACCCCGACCCGGCCCCGCCACGTCCTCGGGCCGACCGTGCGGCCACAGTCACGGATGGGGTACAGTGACACTGGATCGAGCGGTCTCTGACTGCTCATCAGGCGGGCGTAGTTTAATGGTAGAACATGAGCTTCCCAAGCTTAGAGCGCGAGTTCGATTCTCGTCGCCCGCTCCATATCGAAAGCCGCAGGTCTTGGACCTGCGGCTTTTTTGTTGTGCGCGCCCCGGTCCGGGAGGTCGGTTCAGCCGGCGTCGAAGAAGTCGCGGACGGTCTTGGTGAAGGCCTCGGGCTGTTCGGCGAGGACGATGTGGCCGGTGTCGAACTCGGCGTAGCCGCTGGTGGGGAGGGCGGCGTGGAGGCGGCGGGGGTTCTCGACCGGGACGGTGGCGTCCTGGGTGCAGCCGATCACCAGCGTGGGGGCCTGGACGCGGGGGAGGAGCGGGGTGAGGTCGAGGTCGAGGTCGAGGGCGATGTGGCGGAGGGTGCCGGGGGTCGGCCGCATGTAGGCGGTGTTGGCCTCGACGGCCGGGCGGCCGATGCGGTTGAGGAAGCCGCGGCTGAAGGCGGTGAGGGTGGCGTAGCGGCCGAAGGCCTCGGGGTGGTCGGCGAGGGAGAGCCAGGTGGCCAGGGAGAGCCGCAGGTACTCGTCCTCTTCGGCGCTGATCCAGCCGGCCGCGGCGACCAGGCGGCGGACCCGGTCGGGGTGCAGGGCGGCGGCCGCGGTGGCGACGACGGCGCCGAGTGAGAAGCCGAGGAGGTCGACGGGGCCGCGGCCGGCGTCCGCGATGACGGCGTTGACCTGCTCGGCGAGGGTCTCCAGGGTGAGCGGGGCGCCGTCGTCAACGGCGGCCTCGCTGCCGGAGAGGTCGGGCAGCAGCACGGTGTAGCGGTCGGTGAAGGAGTCCAGCAGGCCGTCCCACATGCCGGAGCCGGGGCCGGTGCCGTGGACCAGGACGAGGGTATCGGGGCCGTCGCCGACGACGCGGTAGGGGATGCGGGCGGTGCCGACGGTGATGGTGGGCATGGTGGGGTTCCTCCTGGTCCGATCCGGCGCGGCCGGTGTCTCGATGAGAAGTAAACTACACGGTGCAGATTAGTGATTCAACTGCACCGTGTAGTGTAATTGGGGGTGGAGGAACGGTGCGGGGCGGAACTGTCCGTGCCCGGCCGCCGTCCAAGCAGTGACGGAATGCCTGCCCGGGTTGAACGCCGGGAGGAGTACGGAGGGCCCAGTGCAGTCAGGTGGTGCCGAACTGAACCTCGGATTCCCGGGCGGTTGCCGCGACGGCTCCCCGGCCGCGCCCGCCTGGTGGCCGGCGCTGACTCCGGAGGTGACGGTCGATCAACTGGATGCGGCGGAGCGCTGCGAGGCGCTGCTTCGGGAAACCGTGGGCGCCGTCCGGCCTGCGCCGGTCTGGCGGGAGGTGGCGCCCAGGACAGGTGTGCGGCTGCCGCTGCCGGGGCGGGAGTCGGAGTCGCACTGGTACGTCACCCGGGGGCGGGATCTGCTCACCCTCGTATCGCCTTGCCGCCAGGGGGAGTTGGTGGCAGTGGTGGAGCGTCACTGGCGCCGACGGGGATGGACGATCACCTCGCTGAACGTCGGGCGGGATCGGCCGGGGGTGGCCGCCGTCACTGGGGACGGTTATCAACTGGTGCTGGGCGTCGGCGAGTTCGGTGAGATCACGCTGACCGCGGGTTCGCCCGGGGCGGCCTGCCCGCAGCGGTGGGCGACCGGCGAAGTCGCGTCGCTGCCGAATGTGCACTGCCCGTACTGGAGTGCCCTGATGTGAGGTGGGGACTTCCGGGGGAGGCGTGGAGCGAGTCCCCCCGGACCCGCTCCACGCCGCCTCGTTGCGCGGCTTCGGCGTTGCCGCTCCCCCCGACACCCCGGCAAGTCCCGCCGTTCCCCCCTGGCAACGCCCTCCGGCGAGAGCGGTCCGCACAGACCCCGGCGAGCCCCCACCTCCGGGGACGTCGTTGGTCTCACGCTAACAAACCGCGTGGTTGGTTTGTCAATAGTGGGATCCACGAAAAATCCACAATCGTGATGACGGGCTCCAGCCGTTCCGATAGGCGCTCTACCAGGCAGTTGTGGGCGCGTCAGGGTGGCGTACGGCCGCAGTGCGCGCCCCGGGCGTAGGCCCGGTGTGCAGAGCGCGGTGCTTGGAATCCGACATTCCGAGCATCATGGCAGCACACAGCGGCACCGCGCGAATGCCCAGCGCAGCCACCGGCCGTACCGGCCGCTCAGCGCAGCAGCCGGCGCTCCTTGGCCACCGCCACCGCGCCGGCCCGGGTGTCCACGCCCAACTTGTCGTAGATGCGCCCCAGGTGGGTCTTCACCGTCGCCTCGCTGATGAACAGCGCCCGCGCGATCTCCCGGTTGCCCAGGCCCTGCGCCAGCTGTTCGAGGATGTCCTGCTCACGCTCGGTGAGCTGCGGCGCGGGCGCCCGCATCTGCGCCATCACCCGGGAGGCGACCGGCGGCGAGAGCGCCGTCCGGCCCTGGGCGGCCGCGTGGACGGCGGCGAACAGCTCCTCCGGCCGTTCGGCCTTCAGCAGGTAGCCGGTGGCGCCCGCGGCGATCGCCCGGGTGATGTCGGCGTCGGTGTCGTAGGTGGTGAGCACCAGGACGTGCGGCCCGCCCGGGGCGGCGGTGATCCGCCGGGTGGCCTCCACGCCGTCGATGCCGTCGCCGAGCTGGAGGTCCATCAGCACGACCTGCGGCGCCAGCTTGGCGGCCAGCGCGACGGCCTCCTCCCCGGTGCTCGCCTCGCCGACCACCTCGATGTCGCCCGCGCTGGCGAGCAGCGCCAGCAGTCCGGCCCGGACCACCGCGTGGTCGTCGCAGACCAGCAGGCGGACGGGGGGTGCGTTCATCGGTGCTCCAGGGGGATCGCGGCGGAGACGACGGTGCCCTCGCCGGGGGTGCTCTCCACGGTCAGCCTGCCACCCAGCTGTCGCAGCCGGGCTCGCATCGCCGGCAGGCCGTACCCGCGCCCGCCACCGGAGCCGGCCGTCGCGGGGTCGAAGCCCTGCCCGTCGTCCGCGATGTCCAAGACCGCCTGGTCGCCCAGGAAGGACAGGGTGATCGCCGCCGCCGAGGCCCAGGCGTGCTCACGGACGTTGGCCAGCGCGCCCTGGGCGATCCGCAGCAGCGCGGACTGTGCGGCCGCGGGCAGCGGGACGGGCGAGCCGTCCAGGTGGAAGCGGACCGGCAGCCCGCTCTCGGCGGACTCCCGCTCGGCCAGCGCCCGCAGCGCCCGGTCGAGGGCGCGGCCGTCGGCCAGCTCGGCCGGGGCGAGGTCGTGGACGAAACGGCGGGCCTCGGCCAGGTTCCGGCCGGCCACCTCGGCGGCGGTGCGGACATGGGTGCGGGCGGTCGCCGGGTCGGCGTCCCAGGTGCGCTCGGCGGCCTGCAGCAGCATCTGCTGGCTGGACAGGCCCTGCGCCAGGGTGTCGTGGATCTCCATCGCCAGCCGCCCGCGCTCGGCGAGGGTGCCCTCCCGCCGTTCGGTGGCGGCGAGTTCGCGCCGGGTGCGGACCAGGTCGGCGATCAGCGCCCGCTGCCGGGCGGCCTGCCGGGCCATGAACAGGAACACACCGGTGGCCAGCGCGGCCACCGAGGGCGGCAGCAGCACGAGGGTGGCGTCCGCCCCGCCGGGCAGTCGGATCTCGGCGATCACCACCAGCAGCGTCAGCGCCGCCACCAACGGGATCGCCGCCTTCGCGGGCAGCGCCCGCAGCGCGGTGTAGATCAGCGGGACGGCGCACCAGGCGAAGCTCGGCGCGAGCAGCACCAGCACCACCCAGAGCGCGACCACCAGCGCCAACGGCCACCGGCGCGGACGGCCCGGCGCTGCCGGGTGGCAGTGGTCGAGCCAGGAGGCGGCCGGCTGGGCGACGGCCAGGACGGCGCTCAGCCCGATCACCCAGGGGATCCAGGGGCTCCCGGCGTGGTGGGTGAGGAAGCGGCTGAGCGAGGCGGCGAGCAGCAGCAGGAAGGCGGAGTCCAGCAGCAACGCCAGCCGGCCCGCGTCCGGGTCCCCGGCGTCGCGCCCGCCGACGGGCCGGTCGGCGGACGGGCGGGGTTGCTGCACGGGTGGCTCCTGGCAGTACTCGGCACGTGGTGCGTGGTGCGTGGTGCGCGGGCTTCGGCGCGCGGTGCGCGCTGCTCGGCGCGCCCCACTCGGTGCACGGTGCCAGCGCTCGGCGCGCTGACCTGCACCGATCCCTCGATGGTGACCTGTCCGGCCCGGTCCCGCATCAGCCGATCGGTTGACGGCGCCGTCCCCCATCATGCCCGGACGGTCCCGCCGGAACGTCGATGCCGCGCGCCCGGATCCGGCCGGAGGATCGAAGCGGAGCCGGGCGGTCCCCCCCGCCGTCCGGCCCCGAATCCGCCGCGCGGCCCGATCCGCCGCGCAGTCCGCAGACCCCGCAGATCCGTCGAGGAGCTGGACCATGAAGAAGACCTCCGTGCGCACCCGGGTGCTGACCGGCACCGTCGCCGTCGCCGCGCTCGCCGCCGGTGTGGGCGCCGTCTCGGCCAGCGCCGAGACCACCGAGACCCCGGCCGCGCCGGCCGCCGTCAAGGCCGACACCCAGAACAAGGACCTGGCCCAGACCACCGGTCTGACCATCGACGCCGCCACCCGCGCCGCCCAGGCCGCCCTGGACGCGGCCACCAAGGCCGGCCAGCACGTCTCGGTGGCCGTGGTCGACCGTGACGGCGTCACCCGGGTCCTGCTCAAGGGCGACGGTGCCGGCCCGCAGGCCCCGGAGTCGGCCGAGCGCAAGGCCTTCACCGCGGTCTCCTGGAACGCCCCGACCTCGGAGCTGGCCAAGCGCCTCGCCCAGGCCCCGAACCTGAAGGACATCCCGGGCACGCTGTTCCTGGCCGGCGGCGCCCCGGTGCAGGCCAAGGGCGCCCCGGTCGCCGGCATCGGCGTCGCGGGCGCGCCCAGCGGAGACCTGGACGAGCAGTTCGCACAGGCCGGCGTCGCCGCCCTGGCGAAATGACGCACCCCGGCGTCGCCCTGGTGAGGTGACGCACCCGGTCGGTCGGCCTGCCCGCACGGGCGACCGGCCGGCCGCTTCGCGTCCCGGGCCGGGCGCCGGGGTGTCCTCGTTCGGGTGAACACGGGGAGGGTCGTCGCAGAACAGGCGGTGACCCTTTGAAAAGCCGGTGTCGTTGTCAGTGCCGCGTGGCAGGCTTCCCGGTATGACGGCGTGGACCCTCAACGACATCGAACGTGCGATCCGCTCCTCCTGGGGTGTCGACACCTGTGCGCCCGAGGACCTGGCCCACTGGCGTCCCGACAATCCCGCCCGCGGCCAGTGCGGAGTGACGGCGCTCGTGGTGAACGACCTGCTCGGCGGCGAGCTGATGATGGGCGAGGTGCACGTCGACGGGGTCCGGACGGACCTCCACTGGTGGAACCGCTTCGCCACCGGCTTCGAGATCGACCTCACCCGCGAACAGTTCGGGCCGGACGAGCTGGTCGGCCCCGGCCGCCCGGTCGCCCGGCCGGCCCGCCCCGGCCGGCTCCAGGCCCAGTACGAGCTGCTGCGCCACCGTGTGGTCACCGAGCTGGAGCGCGGGGCCGCCGCCAACCGCAGCCCCCGGCGGGCGCGCGTCTGCGCCTGACGGCTCGGGCGACCGACCGCTCCGGAACCGAGCCACCCCGGCGCCGCGCCGACCCTGACGTACAGTCAGTCGTGAGCGACGGTCGGCCGTGAACGGGCGGTCGGCTACGGCGACGGGAGTGCGCGGATGACGGGGACGGCGACGGTCGGCTTCGTGGGGCTTGGCGCGATGGGGCAGGGCATGGCCGGCAGCCTGCTGCGGGCCGGCCACACCGTACGGGTCTGGAACCGCTCGCCCGAGCCGGTGGCCGCCCTGGTGGCCCAGGGCGCGGAGGCGGCCGACACGCCCGCCGAGGCCTTCGCCGCCGACACGGTGGTCTCCATGCTGGCCAACGACGAGGCGGTCGAGCGACTGCTGCTCGACCCCGGGCTGCTGGCGGGCGCGAACGCGACCCTGCACGTCAACATGGCCACCGTCTCGCTGGCGCTCGCCGAACGCGCGGAGGCGCTGCACGCCGAGCACGGCATCGGCTACGTCGCCGCGCCCGTCCTCGGCCGGCCCCCGGTCGCGGCGGCGGGCCGGCTCAACATCCTGGCCGCGGGCGCGCCGGAGCTGCTGGAGCGGGCCGAGCCCCTGTTCGCCGCGATGGGCGAGCGCGTCTGGCGGTTCGGAGACAGCCCCCGGCAGGCCAACACCGCCAAGATCGGTGCCAACTTCCTGCTGGCCTGCGCGATCGAGTCGATGGCCGAGGCGTGCAGCCTGGCCGAGGCGCACGGGGTGCGGGCCGCTGACCTGGTCGAGATGCTCACCAGCACGCTCTTCCCCGGGCCGGTCTACTCCGGATACGGCGCGATGGTCGCCGAACGCCGCTACGAGCCGGCCGGGTTCCGGCTGCCGCTCGGCCTCAAGGACGTCGGCCTGGCCCTGGCGGCCGGGGCCGAGCGCAACGTCCCGTTGCCGTTCGGCGGCATCCTGCGGGACGCCTTCCTGGACGCGCTGGCCCACGGCGACGGGGACAAGGACTGGGCCGCCGTCGCCGAGGTCGCCCGCCGCCGGGCCGGACTGGCGGACTGACCCACCTGCGGCTTTCCGGGGCGCGGGCGCGGAATAACCGGCGCGCGGCGGGTGCTCGCACCTCCGTCCGCAGCACCCGACCGGGGGAGTCACCCATGGCCGACCAGCCGTCCGGCGCCGAAGCGCCGCGCCGGTTCCTGTTCCTCGACGCCAGCGCACGCGTCGACGGCAACTCCGGGCAACTCGCCCGGCTGGCCGCCGAGTCGAGCCTGCCGGCCGGCGCGGAGCAGCACTGGCTGCGGCTCGCCGACCACCCGCTGCCGCCCTTCCAGGACCTGCGGCACACCGGCGACGGCCGCTACCCCGAGCCGGCCGGTCATGAGCGGACCCTGCTGGAGGCCACCCTCGCGGCCACCGACCTGGTCTTCGTCGCGCCGCTGTACTGGTACTCGCTGCCCACCGCCGCCAAGCTCTACCTCGACCACTGGTCGGCCTGGCTCCGGGTGCCCGGAGTGGACTTCCGCGCCCGGATGCGCGGCGGCACCGTCTGGGGCGTCACCGCCCTGGCCGCCGAGGAGGACAAGGCCGAGCCGCTGATCGGCGCGCTCCGGCTGACCGCCGAGTACATGGGAATGCGCTGGGGCGGCGCGCTGCTCGGCAACGGCACCCGGCCGGGGGACGTCCTGCGCGACGAGCGGGCGCTGATCGCGGCCAAGTCCTTCTTCGCGGACTGACCTTCCCGCGGCGGCCGCGGGCCGAGCTTCCCGCGGCCGTCACGGGCCGAGCTTCCCGCTGCCCCCGCGGAGTGACGCATTCACGCCATCCCGTCCGTGCGGTACTGTCCTCCGGGCGTGTACCCGTCACCCCGTGGCCATCTCTTGGCGAAACGCAAAAGCCCTATGGATGGACGGAGTTGGACGATTCGGGCGCCCTCGGGCCGGACGCGGGTCACAGCACGGCACCTGCCTTCCGAAGTGGCCGGATCGTTCGGTACTCTCCGTCGGACTTTCAGCTTCGCGGGGGGTTCGCGGCGTCTCCGGCCGCCCCCTCGCGCCCGGGCCTCGCCCGGACACTTCCGTGAGGTCTCCTTGTCCATACGTCGCAGTCTTGCCCTTGCCGGCGCCGCCGCGCTCGCGTCCTCGCTCGTGCTGGCCGGCGCCCAGGGCGCCATGGCCGTCGGCGCCACCGGCACCCCGTCCGCCGCCGCCCAGGCCGAGAAGGCGGGCCACCAGAACCTCGACCTCTCGGTGCGCGGTGTTCCCGGAACCTTCATCGCCGGTGGTGACGCCCGCGAGTTCACCTACCGGATCGACAACTCGACGAAGACCGACTTCGTCGCCTTCCCGCTGCTGAAGTTCAAGAACAAGGCGGGCTCGCTCAAGGCGAAGGACTTCAAGCTCGAGTACCAGCTGCCGGCGTCGCTGCCCGGCGGCGGTACCTGGAAGACCGCCGTCATCGCCCCCGGTGGCGGTGACGGCGACGACAGCGCCGTGCTGATGTTCCTCGGCGACGTGACCGACGGCGGCGACGCCGCCGACGACGCGCTGCTCTTCCTCGCCCAGGGCAAGAGCCTCGACATCAAGGTGCGCGCCTCCTTCACCAAGGACGCCCCGCTGGGCAAGGCCGGTGTCGTGCCGGTGGTCTTCTCCGCCGACGCCAACGACGGGAACGACCACGGCGGCTTCAGCTGCGACGGGATCAAGGGCGCCGGCTTCACCATCAAGGCCGGCGGCGGCAAGCCCAGCCCGACCCCCACCCCGACCAAGACCGGCAAGCCGACCCCGACCGCGAGCGGCTCGCCCACGGCCGGCCACACGCCGACCTCCAGCGCGTCGCCGACCGCCACCGCCACCGCCACGGCCACGGCCACCGCGACGGCCACCGCCACCGCGACGACCACCGCGACCCCCACCACCGAGCCGACGACGCCGACGAAGGCGCCGACCACCCCGGCCACCGGCACCGCGTCGCCCTCCGCCTCGACGTCCGACTCCGGCGCGACCAGCGCCCCGGTCCCGTCCGGCGGCAGCAGCACCGACGCCCCGCAGCCGATCGACTTCCCGGTCCAGAACCCGACCGTCACCCCGCCGAAGATCACCCTGGGCGGTGTCACCAAGGCCAAGACCGCCGCGGCCAACGCGGACAAGTCCCTCGCCACCACCGGTGGCGGTGATCACACCACCGCGATCGCGGCCGCCGGCGGCGCCGTCCTGGTCGCCGGTGTCGGCACCCTCGTGGTGCTGCGTCGTCGCAAGTCGGGCCAGCAGAGCTGACCCCTGGGGGTTTGCGAGTACCGCCCGCGTGGCCCGGCCGTCCGTTCGAACGGATGGCCGGGCGGCACGGGCGGTACTTCTCCGTCACATAGGATGTCCGGCCGGAGGGGGGCGGAACGGCGGGGAGAGGGACAGGTGCGGGTAGTACGCACGGCACAGGCCACCACCGACTACGAAGCTGCGACCGGGCGGATCGCGGGACTCCCGCTCCGCAGGCACCACGTCCTGCTGACCGCCTGGACGATCCTCTGGTTCTTCCTGGTCGAGCCCAGCGGCGGGTTCTCCTGGCACTACCTGCGCCAGGGCGAGCAGCTGCTCTTCAGCCACCAGGCCGACGGCGGCCTCTCGCTCTACGCCCACCACCCCGAGCTGCAGATCGGCCCGGTGAGCCTGGCGGCCGCCAGACTCACGGCACCGTTCCCACCGCACATCGGCCAGCTGGTCGCCGAGGCGGTGAGCGCCGGCCTCGGCCTGGTGATGCTGGTCCTGATCGGCCGCGCCGCCGCCCTGTACTACCTGGGCACCGGCACCAACCACCGTCGCCTCCAGCAGCGCCTACTGATCGCCGGACTGGCGTTCATCCCGATGTGGGTCGAGGTCTCGGTCCGCTTCGCGCACCTGGACGACGTCCTCGCCCTCTTCTTCACCACCCTCGCCGCGCACGCCCTGGCCCGTGGCAAGCCCGTCCAGGTCGCGATCTTCCTGGCGCTGGCGGTGGACTCCAAGCCCTGGGCGATCGCCTTCGCCCCGCTGATCCTGGCCCTGCCCCGGCCCGCCTGGCTGCGCACCGCGATCTGGTTCTGCGTCCTGGTGGCCGTCGCCTGGCTGCCGTTCTACCTGGGCAACCTGGACACCATGGCGGCCGCCAAGTTCACCATCCCGAACCAGCCGGCCTCCGCGCTGCGCTGGTTCGGGGTCACCGACCCCGCCACTCCCTGGTGGGACCGCCCGACCCAGTTCGCGCTCGGCATCGGCCTCGGCTGCGTCGCCGTCTGGCGCGGCCGCTGGCCGGCCGTGGTGCTGCTCGGTGCGGACGCCCGGATCCTGCTCGACCCCAGCGTCTACACGTACTACACGGCCTCGATCCTGCTCGGCACCCTGCTCTGGGACGCGGTCGGGCAGAAGCGGCTGGTCCCGTGGTGGAGCTGGATCGCGCTGGCCGCGCTGTACGGCGGCACGCTGTTGCTGCCGTCCGACTCGGCCCGCGGCTTCGTCCGGCTCGCCTTCGTGGTGGTCTCCGCCGGGTACGTGCTGCTCTGGCCGACCCAGCAGACCCGCCGGCCGCGGCCCCCGGCCCAGGGCGGCGACGGGCGCCGCCGGAGCGCCCGGCGGCGCGAGCGGGACCTGGTCGGCGCCGACGCCTGAGGCCCTCCGCGCCCACGGCTCGACCCTGTGGCTTGACCCTCACGCGACGTGAGAGCGGAGGGTCGTGGTCAGCACCAGGGAGGAACCCGGATGAACGAGAACGAGGGCCACTCGGTCGGCGCCGTGGCGAAGATCGCCAAGGTGACCGTCCGCACCCTGCACCACTACGACGAGATCGGCCTGCTGTCCCCCGCGGGCCGCACCCGGGCCGGCTACCGCCGGTACGTGGACGCCGACCTCGACCGGTTGCAGCAGATCCTGTTCTACCGCGAGCTCGAATTCCCCCTGGAGGAGATCGCGGCGATCCTGGACGACGACTCGGTCAGCCCGAGCGAGCACCTCCGACGGCAGCACCGACTGCTGACCGACCGGATCAGGCACCTCCAGGAACTCGCCACCGCCGTCGAACAGGCCATGGAGGCACGCAGGATGGGCATTCAGCTGACCCCGGAGGAGAAGTTCGAGATCTTCGGCGAGGGCTACCAGGAGGAGTGGGAGCAGGAGGCCGAGCAGCGCTGGGGCGACACCGAGGCCTGGGCCGAGTCCCAGCGCCGCACCGGCGGCTACACCAAGGCCGACTGGCAGCGCATCCAGGAGGAGATGACCGGGCTCAACAACAGCCTGGTCGAGGCGCTCACCGCCGGCGAGCCCGCCGACGGCACCGCCGCGATGGACCTCGCCGAGGCCCACCGGCAGCACATCTGCCAGAACTTCTACGACTGCACGTTCACCATCCACCGCGGCCTGGCGCGTCTGTACGTCTCGGACCCGCGCTGGACCACCACCTACGAGAACCTCGCCCCCGGCCTGGCGCAGTGGCTGCACGACGCCATCCTCGCCAACGCCGACCGGAACGAGAAGGCGTAACCGCCGCCGCGGGGAACCGGCGGCTACGCCACCCCGCGCCCGAAGGAGCGCCGGTAGGCGGTCGGCGAGGTGCGCATCACCCGACCGAAGTGGTGGCGGAAGGTCGCCGCGCTCTCGAAGCCGACCGCCGCGGCGATCTCCTCCACCGTCCCGTCCGGGGACTCCAACAGCGGCAGACTGGCCGCGATGCGCTGGGTGACGACCCAGCGCATCGGGCTGGTGCCGTTGCGCGCGGTGAAGTGCCGCAGGTACGAGCGGTCCGACATCCGGGCCGCGCGGGCCAGCACCGAGACGGTCAGCGGGTCGGCCAGGTGGTCCAGCGCCCACTGCATGCTGCGGGCGACACCGTCGTCCTCCTCCTCGACCGGCCGGACCGCCGCCTCGATGAACTGCGCCTGCCCGC
The DNA here is from genome assembly GCF_040609455.1 of Kitasatospora sp. NPDC004669. Lineage (NCBI taxonomy): Bacteria > Bacillati > Actinomycetota > Actinomycetes > Kitasatosporales > Streptomycetaceae > Kitasatospora > Kitasatospora sp. NPDC004669. Next base: position 123,926 of record NZ_JBEXKB010000001.1, on the reverse strand, counting down.
CGTCCCGGTGCGGCGCCACCACGAAGCGCCGGGCCACGCTGTTGGCCACCTTGGCGCCGTGGTCCCGCCGGACCAGGTGCAGGCACAGATCGATCCCGGCCGCACTGCCCGCGCTGGTGAGCACGTCGCCGTTGTCCACGTACAGCACGTCCGGGTTGACCCGCACCTTCGGGTAGCGCTGCTGGAGCAGTTCGGCGTACCGCCAGTGGGTGGTCGCCTCCCGGCCGTCCAGCAACCCGGCGGCGGCCAGTGCGAAGGCGCCCGAGCAGATCGACACGATCCGGGCGCCGCGCTCGTGCGCTGTCCGCAGCGCCTCGACCAGTTCGGGGGACACTCCCCCAGCCTGGCGGCCGGGAGGTGCCCCCACACCGCTGAAGGCGTTGCGAACCCCCGGGACCACCACGGTGTCGGCGGCCGCCAGATCGTCCAACCCGTGCTTGGCGGTCAGCGCGAAGCCGCCCACCGCGTCCAGCTCCGTACCTGGCCGGTCGGCGCACACCTTCAGTCCGTACCAGGGCGCGGCCAGCAGGCCGCCCAGCTCGGGCCGCGCCAACCCGAACACCTCGACCACCACCCCGAGTTCGAACGGCGCCATGCCCTCGAAGGCGTACACCGCGACATCGTGCACGGGCTCCGGGCGCCGGCCGATGACGACGGCCACCGGGCGCGGTCGCACGCCCGTGCCGGTGCCCGCGCCTCCCGCGCTCCCGACGTTCTGCTCGGTCATGCGAACCCCCTGCTCACGGGTGGCGGAAATCCCGGTGAGTGTAGCTGCCTCGGCCACCCCGGAACTTTCCGCGAATCCCCCTGCAACCTCCACGCCCGTCACACGTCCATTGCTACGGGGGTGGAGAGAACCGGGCCGAGGGCGGCTGCGAGGATCTCCCCGATCACGATCTTGATCAGGTGACCTGACGGTCCGGCGAACGCCGCCACCGTCCCGGGGGAAAGCAGACCGCACATGTCCATGGCCATCGGGCCGATCGCCGTGCCGGTGGGGCGGCGCGGCTTCTCCGTCCGCGGAGTGGTCGCCGCGCTGTTCGGCGCGCAGGAGGCCGGCGAGCCGAACACCGGTCCCACCTCCGACCAGCAGGCGGTCCAGCGCCGCTCCGGCTTCCGGCTGCTGCGCGGCGGCCGCAAGCCCGCGGAGGACCGGCCCACCCTGACCGACCTGTACCACGCCCACCGGCTGGGCCTGGTGCGGATGGCCGTGCTCCTGGTGGACCACCAGGATCTGGCCGAGGACGTCGTGCAGGAAGCTTTCACCCAGCTCTACCAGCGCCACGGCGAGAACCTGGACGACCTCGACAACGCCCTCGGGTATCTGCGGACCTCGGTGGTCAACGGTGCCCGCTCGATGCTGCGCCGCCGCAAGACCGCCAGGGAGTACGTGCCCCCGCACGAGGCGGACGCCCCCTCCGCCGAGGACCACGCGGTGCTCAACGACGAGCACCGGCGAGTCCTCGTCGCCCTGCAGGAGTTGACCCCACGCCAGCGTGAGGTGCTGGTGCTGCGCTACTGGTCCGACATGTCGGAGGCGCAGATAGCCGAGACCCTGGGACTCTCCCGGGGCGCCGTGAAGTCCACCGCCAGCCGGGCCCTGGACGCCTTGGAAAAGCACCTGGAGAAGGTTCGATGACCGACAAGCTCCCCCGCCCGGGCGGCGGTGACGGCGACGGGCCGGCCGAGACCCCGACGGAACGGCTGCTCCGCGAGGCGATGAACGCCCGAGCGTCCGTGATCACCGCGCACGACCTGCGCCCGGCCGCGCCCCCGAAGACCCGCGTGCGCAGGCTCCGCCCGGTGTACCTGACCACCGCGCCGATCCTCGCCCTGGCCGCGTCCGTGGCGATCGGCGTGTTCGCCTTCCACGGCGACCCGGTGGCCAAGCAGGACGTCCCCCCGCCCCCGGCCGCCGGCGTCACCACCTCCCCGAGCCCGACGGCCACCCCCACGCCGACGGCCACCCCCACGTCGACGGCCACCCCCACCGACACCGGAACCCCGACCGGTGACGCGGAGACGGACGTCCCGCTGGCCGACGTCACCCCGAGTTCGACCCGGACTCCTACCGGTGCTCCGGCCGGCCCGGCGACCTCGTACAGCTTCCGGGGCGTCAAGTTCAAGGTGCCGGCCGGCTGGAAGGTCGCGTCGCCGAGGGCCTTGGACAACCGGGTCTGCGTTCTGAGCCCGGGCGCGCCGACGAGCCCGCAGCAGAACTGGTCGCCGGACAGCTGCGCGCCGTACGGCGTTCTGGTCACGGTCTACAACTCCCCGGACGAGAGCCAGGGCGGTGCCTGGCCGACGACCGCCGACATGGACAGCGGTGCCGGCTGGTCGCACCAGGGCAACTGCCCGGTCTGGGGCAGCCCCCGCGCGCCGGCCATGGGTGAACCGAACAGTGTCGGTCCGACGAAGAGCACGGTCACCGTGGCGGGTCGTTCCGCGGTCAAGTCGCAGTGGCAGGGGACCTGCGGTCAGGACTCCTTCACGGCCCAGATGTGGGGCCTGCCCAAGGATCAGGTGTTCGTCACGGCGGCGGGCCTGAAGGACGACTACCAAGCGGGCCTGGCGTCGATCGTCGGCAGCCTGGACGTCAGCGGCCATCAGGCCCCGTCCTCGGACGCCAACAAGGCCGACATCACGGTCGGCTTCGACGGCCTTGCGGACGGCCAGCAGCTGACGGCGGGAAGCTCCGTCGTCACCTTCTCGGTGACCTTCCGGAACACCGGTCAGAACACCTACAGCCAGCTGCAGCCGTTGGTCATCACGGACTTCTACCCGGGTTCGCCGCCGGCGTCCGTCGTGCAGGAGCCCAACGACGGCAAGCTGGAGCGTCAGGACGGCGGCACCTGGAAGCAGGTGGCGATGTCGCCGGGGTCCGGCATGGATTACGCGATGGCCGATCCCGCGTCGCTGTTCTCCTTGGCCCCGGGGCAGAGCAAGAAGGTCACCTACCGGATGACGTTGGGCGCCGGAAACGGCCCCGGGAACATGCCGGTGAAGGCCCAGGTGATGCTTCCCTACAGTGGCAGCAAGATAACCCTGCTCGGCGAGAAGGACATCGCCGTGAAGGTCACCAAGTAACGCCGAAGGGCCCGGCCTCCCCACCACGGGGAGGCCGGGCCCTTCACCGTTCGGCTCAGGCGAGCGAGGCCATCCAGGCCTCGACGTCCTCGGAGCGGCGCGGCAGCCCCGCCGAGAGGTTCTCGTTGCCCTCGGCCGTGACCAGGATGTCGTCCTCGATCCGGACGCCGATGCCGCGGTACTCCTCCGGCACGGTCAGGTCGTCCTGCTGGAAGTACAGGCCGGGCTCGACGGTGAGCACCATGCCGGGCACCAGCAGGGCGTCGACGTGCTCCTCGCGGCGCGAGTGGGCGCAGTCGTGGACGTCCAGGCCGAGCATGTGGCCGGTGCCGTGCAGGGTCCAGCGGCGCTGCAGGCCGAGCTCCAGGACCTTCTCGGCGTCGTACGCCGAGGCGTCCAGCAGGCCCCAGGCGAGCAGGCGCTCGGCGAGGACGCGCTGCGAGGCCTCGTGGAAGTCGCGGAAGCGGGCGCCCGGCTTGACCGCGGCGATGCCGGCCTCCTGGGCGTCGTACACCGCGTCGTAGATCTTCCGCTGCAGCTCGTCGAAGCCGCCGTTGATCGGCAGGGTGCGGGTGACGTCGGCGGTGTAGAGGGTGTGGGTCTCCACGCCGGCGTCCAGCAGCAGCAGCTCGCCGGGGCGCACGTCGCCGTCGTTGCGGACCCAGTGCAGGGTGGTGGCGTGCGGGCCGGCCGCGGCGATGGTGCCGTAGCCGACGTCGTTGCCCTCGACGCGGGCGCGGCGCCAGAAGGTGCCCTCGATCCAGCGCTCCGAGGTGGCGACGGCCTGGCCGAGCTCGCGGACCACGTCGGTGAAGCCGTTGACGGTGGCGTCGCAGGCGGCGCGCAGCTCGCCGATCTCCCACTCGTCCTTGACCAGCCGCAGGCCGCTCAGGAACTCCTTGAACTCGGCGTCCTTGTCGGCGTCCAGCACCTCGGCCAGCGCGGCCTCCAGGCCGGCGTCGTAGCCGCGGACGATGCGGGTCGGCACGGTGGAGTCCTTGGCCTGCTCGGCCAGCTCCTCGGCGGCCTTGCGGACGTCGCGCGCGGGCAGGCCGAGCAGCTGCTCCTGCTCGCCCAGGCTGTGCCGGCGGCCGACCCACAGCTCGCCGTAGCCGTCCAGCCAGAACTCGCCGTTCTCGCGGTCGGAGCGGGGCAGCAGGTAGAGGGCGAACTCGTGGCCGGTCGCGCCGGTCGGCTCGGCGACCAGCACCGCGTCCTCGGTCTGGTCACCGGTGAGGTGCACGTACTCGCTGCCGGCGCGGAAGCTGTAGTCGGTGTCGTTGGAGCGAACCCGCAGGTTGCCGGCCGGGACGACCAGGCGCTCGCCGGGGAAGGCGGCGGAGAGCTTGGCGCGGCGCTCGGCCGCGTACGGGGCCTGGGCGATCGGGGCGAGGCCGTGCAGCTCGGTGTCGGCCCAGCCGGACTTCATCGAGGTGGACAGCTCGTCCGAGATCTCGCCGTAGAGGCCGTTCTTGCGGCCCTTGAACTGCTGCGGCTCCTCGCCGCCCTCGGCCTCGGGGTTCTCGGCCACCGCGGGGGTCCGGTCCTCGGTCACGTGCAACGCCTCCTTGGGGGTGGTACCGCCGCCCTCGGGGGAGGTGTCGGATCGCGACACGCGCGGGCGGCCGTGCGTCCATGGTACGGACGCCCGACCGCTCACCCGTTCGGGCCCGGTGCAACCCCCGGAGCGGTGCCTGTTCAGCGGTGCCCGGCGGTGCCCGGCGGTGCCTATTCGAAGCGTGCCGCCATCAGCATCAGGTCGTCGGTGGCCGGGGAGACGTCCGGGCCGGGGCAGACGGCCAGCAGGTGGGCGCAGAACCGGTCCGGGTCGATCCGCACGTCGCGCGGGGCGTCGGCGGCGGCCCGGCGCAGGTTGGCCTGTCCGGCGTGCAGGGTCGGGCCGCAGCGGCGGGCCAGGCCCTCGCTGTAGAGCAGCAGGGTGTCGCCGCGCTCGGCGGTGAACTCGACCCCGGGGGCCTCCCAACAGGTGAGCATGCCGAGCGGGGCGGAGAGCGAGGTCTCGACGAACTCGGCGCCGCGCCGGCTGACCAGGATCGGCGGGCAGTGCCCGGCCCCGGCGAGGGTGATCCGGCGGTCCTCCGGCTCGACCCAGGCGTAGACCGCGGTGGCGGTGCGGGCCGGCTCGGTGGTCTTGAGCAGCAGCTCCAGGTCGCCGAGGACGGAGACCGGGTCCTCGCCCTCCAGCACCGCGTAGGCCCGCAGCGCGGCCCGGACCCGGCCCATCGCGGCGGCCGCACCGGGGGCGGAGCCGGGGCCCGCGCCGGGGCCGTCGCCGGAGACCGAGCCGACGGTGAGGCCGACGGTGCCGTCCGGCAGCGGGATGGCGTCGTACCAGTCGCTGCCGCAGGAGCGGTCCAGCCCGGCCGGGACGAGCCGGGCGGCCAGCCGCAGGCCGTCCGGCTGGGGGAGGCGGTCCGGCAGCAGGCCGCGGCGCAGTGCCTCGGTGGTGCGCCGGATGCGTTCGGCGTCCAGCTGCTTGGCGAGCAGCGGGGCGGCGATCTCGCAGTAGCGGCGGGCGAGTTCGCGCTGGCGGTCGGTGGTTTGGGCGGGCCGGTCGTAGAACCAGACGGCGGCCGCGAGCGGGCCTTCCTCGGTGGTGGCGAGCGGCAGGCCGAAGGCGCCGCCGAGGCCGAGGTGGACGGCGAGTTCGCGCAGCCGGGCACCGATGGCGGGGTCCTCGGCGAGGTCGACGGAGTGCACCTGGGCGGGCCGGTCCTGCTCGCGCAGCAGTCGGGCGAGCAGGCTCTGCTCGGTCGGAACGGTCTCCAGGGCGCCGAGGCTGGCCCGGTCGAGGCCGAGGCCGACCGGCTGGCCGGCGCCGCCGCACGGCATCAGGGTGACCAGGACGCCTCGGTCGGCGCCGAGCAACGCGGCGCCGGAGGCGAGGACGGCGTCCAGGGTGGCGGCGAGGCCGCGGGCGCGGGCGAGCCGTTCGGTGTGCTCCTGCAGGCTGGTGATATCGGACAGACGTCCGGCCAAACGGTCCTGCACCGTGACGGACGGTGCCGTGAGGTCGTCCGCGGTGCCCTGCGGGGCGTCGGCGGGACCGGGCAGGCCCGGCAGGTCGAGGACGGTGAGCCCGCCCGAGCAACCGGGTTCGCCCAGCTCGGCGGTCATCGGCGACGGGTGGGACGTCGACGGATGGGACTCGGTCATGCCGCCACTCCTGACGCAGTGCTACGTGCCATGCGAAACCCCCAGATACGGCCAATGTGGAGCGAGCACGGCCAAAGGTCGCGTTTCGCCTCGATTCGCTACTACTCGTCATTGATCGACAGCAATGCCACCACTTCTACACAGGCCATTCGGGGCATGTCCAGATCCAGGACGACGCGGTGCCCGGTTCCACATCGTCATCACCCCGGTCGGAGGGCGTGCGTGGTCCGTGCACGCGCCGGTCGGGACCGGAGGTATGGAGCGGGCCGGGAGCGGGCAGAACCGAGAGGACGGACCGGGCGGCCGTCCGGATCGTATTCCCGCGCCGCCCGCGCACCGGGCTGGCCGGAAGTCTCTCACTCGTACGGTGGAACCAAGCGCGCCCGGGCGGCGTCCATCCGGTCGCATACGGGATTCTCGTTCCAAGGGCTGTTCCAGTGCGCGGCCCTTCTCATGTCGTGCTCCACACCGTGCTCCACGTCGTAGCCGCGCCGTCCCCGCCATGCCGCCCGCCCCCGCTTCGCGCCGTCCGGGGCCGTGTCGTCGCGGGCCCGCGTGGCGAGTCCCGACGGATGTCGGTGAGGCGGAGCGAACCGAGCGGTCAGGGAAAGGAACGAGCGCTATGCGTGAGAACCCGAAGAGCCGGTCGCAGGAGTCGTCCGCCCGGCTGGCCGCGGCCCTGACGGCCGCCGTCGAGCACCGCTGGCCCGTGGTGCCGGGCACCGTGCTGTGCGGCGGGCGCTGTTCCTGCGGCGACGAGGACTGCCCGGTGCCCGGCGCGCACCCGCACGACCCCTCGCTGCTGGCCGCCACCACGGACGCCCGGATGGTGCGCTGGTGGTGGGAGCGGCAGAGCCCGGACGCGCCGGTGCTGGCCGCCACCGGCTCCGCCGTCTCGGCGGTCTCGCTGCCCGCGGCGGCCGGGGCCAGGGCGCTGGTCTACCTGGGCGCGCTGCGGCTGCCGCTCGGTCCGGTGCTCGCGATGCCGGGCCGCTACGCGCTGCTCGTGGCCCCGTACTCGCTCGACGCGCTCGGTGAGATGCTCGCCCAACTCCCTTGGGTGCCGGGATCGCTGCGCTACCACGGGACGGGCGGCTTCCTGTCGCTGCCGCCCGGCGGGGCGGCCGGGCGGGTGCGTTGGGTGCTGGCGCCGCGGCCGGCTGCGGGTGGCGGGGTCTGGCTGCCGCAGGTCGGGCCGCTGCTGGGCGAGTTGGTGGAGGCGACGGTCCGGCTGGACAGCGGACGCCCGGCGCACTGACGGGCTGCCGGTCGGAAAGGGGTTCCGGGGCCCGGTTCTGCGGGCCGCTCCGGAAAAACAAAAGATCCGGCCGCTGGCGACGGGGGATGCACCAGCGACCGGACTCTTTAGACAGTAACAAGGATCCGCGCCCGCGCCAATTTCCAAGACGCCCTCCAGGCCCGGAAATTGCGCCTTCACGGCGACAATGTGACGCGTATCACCCTGATCCTGCGTGCTTTAGTTCAAGGTGACCTGACGGTTCACCAGGTTCGCGCGGGCGCGCCGCTCCTCGGCGGTCAGCGGGGTCTCGTCGGCGAGGACGGCGGCGAGCCGCTCGGCGAACTCGGCGGCCGGCTTCTCGCAGTCGACGGCGGTCATCGAGAGCGGGAGGTCCCACACCGGGACGGTCAGGCCGTGCGCGCGGAAGGAGCCGACCAGGCGGGTGTCCGCGCCGAGCGAGGCCTCGCCGGCGGCGTTCAGCCGGGCCAGCGCGTCCAGCAGCTTCTCCTCGGGCACGGTCATCACCCAGCGCAGGTGGTTCTTGTCCGGGGTGCCGCACCAGTAGGCGGCGTCGAGGCCGGCCAGCTTCTCGGTCGGGATGGCCGAGGCGTTGGCGCGCTCCAGGGAGGCGGCGACCTCGCCGGTGGCGGTCTCGGCGTCCTCCAGCCAGAACTCGAAGCCGGTGTGCACGGTGGGCGTGAACGCGGCGGTGACGTCCAGCAGGTCCTGCAGGCGGCGCCCGCCCGGGACGGTCCGGCGGGCCGGCACCGGGGTGCCCGGCTCGGTGGCGAGGGCCAGCTCCAGGGCGTCCGCGAGGTCGCGGCTGAGGTCGCCGGAGGCGGACTGGGTCTGCAGGCCGAGCAGGATCGAGCCGTCCTGGCGGCGCAGGGCCGGCCAGGCCAGCGGCAGCACGGTGGCCAGGGTGACCGACGGGACGTCACCGTTGGCGGTCTCCGCGACCCCGGCGGCCAGCGTCAGCGGCACCGTCGCGGCCGGCACCAGCTCGCGCAGCGCCACCCAGTCGGCCTCGCCCGACAGGCCCTCGAACGGGCGGTGCACCAGCTCCTGCACCGCGTGCGAGGCCTCCCGGCCGTGGCAGGCCTTGTACCGGCGGCCGGAGCCGCAGGGGCAGTCCTCGCGGGCCCCGACCACGGGGATCTCGCCCGTGACGGCGGTGGTGGACTGGCGCTGCGGCGCCTTCTTGGCGGCCTTCTTGCCCATGGTGCGGCTCTCCCGGGAACGGTGGTCCTTTGCTCCGGGAAGCCTACTGACGTTCCCCCGGCGCGCGGGAACGCGCCGGGGCGGGCGTCGTGCGGATACGTGCCCGCGGATACGCGCCCGCGGGCGTGCGGCTACGCGCTGCGCGCGTCACCGCCGGTGCGGCGGGCGTGTCGGCCCCGGGCGGGCAGCGCCGCCCAGACCGTCACCTCGCCCGGCGCGTCGCGCACGCCCCAGTCGGCGGCCAGCTCGTCGACGATGCTCAGGCCGCGGCCGCCGCGGGAGGTCAGCGAGGGACTGGCGGGCAGCGGCCGGGTGGTCGCGCCGCCGTCGGTGACCTCCAGGGTGAGCACGCCGTCGGTGTGCATCTGCCAGCGGACCAGCACGCCGCCGTCCGGCTCGTCAGCGCCGTCGCCGTGCTCCTGGCCGCCCGGTGCGGGGTGTGTCCCGGAGGGGAGGCCGACCAGCAGCTGGTCCACCACCTCGGCCTTGGCCCCGCGGCCGAGGGCCGGCAGCGGGCCGAGCGGACGGGCGTATCGACAGGCGTTGCTCAACAGTTCGGAAAGGATCAATACGGCATCGTCGATGACCGGTTCCGGTATCTGCCGGTCACCCAGATCTCGACGCAGTCGGCGCCGTGCGACCCCGACACTCGCTGGGCCGTGCGGCACTGCCATGGTCGATGAGGTCGGCCCAACTCCTGTGGGCACAGTACGCGCCACCATCAACGCCACCCCCGGACCTCCTTCAGCGTATGCCGAGGGATGGATGCCCCTTGGTAATGCGTCGGAAACGACCGCCGGAGGATCCCGCGAGTCCATTTCGAGCGGCGCGACTCAGGGTCGACAAGAGGCCATTCCACGCTCACCCTCTGTCGCCCGAACGCAAGAATTCCGACAATTACGTGCACGGAAGGTTTGGTTGCCGACCGGTGTGATCAGGCTGAACCGGTACGGCCTTCGGCTCGCCGGCGGATCACCGCCCGAGCTGGGCCAGCACCTCCGCGGGCCGGTTGGTGATGATCGCGGCCACGCCCAGCTCCAGGCAGAGCTCGACGTCGGACGGCTCGTCCACGGTCCACACGTGCACCTCGTGGCCCAGCTCGCGCAGCCGGGTCACCAGCTGCGGCTTGGCCCGGACCAGGTCCATGCCCGGCCCGGCGATCCGCGCGCCACCCGGCAGCGGCTTGCCCGGACGCAGCTGGCCGAGCAGCGGCAGCATCCGCTCGAACAGGAACACCCGGTGGTACTCCGGCGCGGCGGCGGCGACCCGGTTCAGCGCGATCGAGGAGAAGCTCATGATCCGGGCGGCCGGGCGGTCGCCGTCCCGGGTCGAGCCGATCTTGAACCGTTCCAGCATCCGCAGCAGTTCGGCCTCGACCCGGCCGCGGAAGCGCACCGGGTGCTTGGTCTCGATGGCCAGGTCCACCGGGCGGCCGCAGTCCACCACCAGCTCCAGCAGGCGCTCCAGCCGCAGCACGCCGCGCAGCTCGGGGTCGGTGCTGGGGCGGCCGGTCTTCCAGGCGCCGAAGTCGTACGCCTCCAGCTCGGCGAGCGTCATCGCGGAGACGGTGCCCTGGCCGTTGGAGACCCGGCCGATGCGGCGGTCGTGGACGCAGACCAGTTCGCCGTCGGCGGTGACCCGGACGTCGCACTCGACGGCGTCGGCGCCCTCGTCGAGCGCGCGTCGGAAGGCGGCGAAGGTGTGCTCGGGCAGGGCGTGGGAGGAACCGCGGTGCGCGATCACCTGGACGGAGGGCGCGGTGCGCGCCGTCGCCGAGGACAGGTCTGTGCTGGTCACGGGGGCAACGATAGGGGGCCGAGGTGAAGCGGAGGCGAAGCCGGTCCCAATCCGAGGGGCCGGCTTCGCCTCCGCGCCTCAGGACTGCGCCGCGCGCCGGGTCAGCGGGGTGAGCGCGAAGGTGACCAGGGCGGGCACCAGGAAGGCGAACAGCGAGGCCGAGGTCCACTCCTGCGGGGTGAAGTGCAGCGTCCGCTGGGCCGAGGTCCAGAAGTCCGTCCACCAGCCCGCCACCGCGGTCGGTGCGATGAACTGGTAGACCGCGAAGCCCAGTACCCACGGCAGCAGCATCAGCCAGCGGGACGGCGCCTTCTCGGAGAGGTCCCAGCCCTGCCGGCCGGCCCCGAGGAAGTAGTCCACCGCCAGCACCGCGAGCAGCGGCACGAACACCGAGCCGATCAGGCCGAGGAAGTTGCTGTAGGTGTCGGTGAACTTGTCGATCCGCAGCGCCAGCACGGTGGTCAGCACGCCGATCCCGCCGCTCAGCACCCGGCGGTCCACCCGCGGCAGCAGGTTCTGCAGCGACATCGCGGTCGAGTACACGTTGGCGAAGGACTGGTCCGTCTCGCGCAGCACCAGCACCAGCAGGAACAGCCAGCCGGCCCAGACGCCGAGGAAGGAGTCGAAGAGCTTGTCCGGGTCGCCGCCGGACTGCAGCAGCGCCATCAGGCCGAGCACGTAGCACCACACCTGGGCGATCGTGTAGCCGGAGAAGCTGCCCCAGAAGGCCGAGCGCGCGGTGCGCGAGTGCCGGGTGTAGTCGGCGGCCAGCGGGACGAAGGAGACCGACACCGCGATCATCGCGTCGGTGGCGCCGAGGAAGCCCTTCCAGTTGCCCGCGCCCGGGTCCGGCACGCCCTGACGGCCCAGCTGGACGGTGAAGTACACCATCGCCACGGCGACCGCGCCGGCCACGAAGCGTCGCAGCACCGCGATCGAGCCCAGCGGCCAGATCGTCAGCGCGGTGGTCAGCGCGCCCGCGAGCAGCACGAACAGCCAGCGGTAGCCGCTGGTGTGGGCGACGGTCTGCGCGCCCGCCGAGATGGTCAGCAGCTCGAACACGCCCCAGCCGATGCACTGGACGATGTTCAGCACGGTCGGCAGGTAGGACAGCCGGGTGCCGAACAGCCCGCGCAGGTTGGCCATCGCGGGGGCGCCGGTCCGGGCGCCGATCAGCGCGGCCACGCCGAGCATCGCGGTGCCGACCGCCGTACCGGCCACGATCGCGGTCACCGCGGCGGCCAGCGACAGCTCGCTGCCCTTCTCGCCGAGCACGGTGGCGGCGGTGGAGAAACCGATCAGGCTGACGCCCAGGTTCATCCAGAGCGCGAAGTGGTCCCGGAAGCGCAGGGTGCGCGGCGGCTCGGTGTCCAGCACCAGCGGCGCCTCGACCCGCTCGTCGGTCGCGGGGGCGGCGGCCGCAGCCGAGTCCGCCGGAAGATCGGGGAAATCCTTGGACGCGGGCGCGTTCGAAGAAGAGGATGGCGAAGCAGGCGGCATGGCCGATACTCCCTACGCCGGCATTACCCGGACAGGTTCCGGCGGTCAGCGCCCCCTCGACGGTCCGCTGGTTCTTGCCTTGGCGTACGGTCGACATGCGCACTCTCAGCCTGGTCGGTCCAAGCTCCCGCGTGTCAGTTTGGAGCGACAGGCTAACCGGCACGGGTACGAACGCCAAAGGCCACGGGGTGCGCGGTCCGCATCGCGGAACGTCCGGGCGGGGGGAGGGGAGCCCTCGACGGTCACCCGTCGGCGCCGTCGTCGGTGCCGGCTAAGGATTCTTATGAGTTCTTCAGAGGGGTCCTTACGGCAATCGAATCGTCGGTGCGAAAAACTATGGTTCTTGGTTCTGTCAGCTATGGAGGTCGTCCGTGAGCACCGAGCGCGAGGTTGGGCCCACCGGGCCGCAGGGGGAGCAGCCCGCGGGTCCCCAGGAGGAGGCTGGGTCCGCCTCCGACGGCACCGCTCAGGGCGGCCACAAGCCGACGATGGCGTTCAGCCGGGTGCCCGAGCCCGAGCCCGAGGCCAAGCCGGAAGCCGCTGACGCGGCGCCGGCCGACGGCGCTCCGGGCGGCGGGCACAAGCCGACCATGGCGTTCAGCCGGGTCCCGGAGCCGGAGGCCAAGCCCGAGCCGGCTGCGGCCGAGGCCGCCCCGGAGGCTCCGGCTGCCGAGGCCGTTCCCGCCGAGGGCGGGCACAAGCCCACCGTGGCCTTCACCAAGGTCCCGGCGCCGCAGGCCCCGGCGGCGCCCGCCGAGGAGCCTGCGGTCGACCCGGTCACCGGCTACATCGACGCCCCGCCGCCGGTGCTGCCGCCCGCGCCGCCCGTCGCGCCCGGCGCGGCGGCCCCCGCCGCGCCGGCTGCTGCGCCGGCCCCGGCCGCCCCGGCCCTGCCGCCGGCTGCCAACCCGTACGCGACGCCGTCCCACGGCGTGCCCGCCGCCGGTGCGCAGGAGCCGTACGGGGCCCCCGCCGCGGTTGCCCACGAGCCGTACGGCACTCCGGCCGCCGCCGGCCAGGAGCCCTACGGCGCCGCGCCCGCCGGTGCGCCCGCCGCCCACGGCCACCACCCGTTCGGTGCCGGCCAGCCGCTCGGCGGTTGGGGCGCCGGCCACGACGCCACCTCGGGCGGCGCGGGCTACCCCGGCGGCCCCGGCGGCCCCGGCGGCCCGCTCGGCTACCCGGCCGACTACCCCGGCGGCCCGAACGGCCCCGGCGGCCCGCGCAAGAAGCGCGGCGGCCTGGTGGCCCTGCTCGCGGCCGTCGCGCTGGTCGCCGGTGTGGCCGGCGGCGCGATCGGCGTGGTCGCCACCAACCACAGCAGCGGCAGCAGCTTGGTGGACGACCACCGCAGCACCACCGTCCAGGCCAGCAACACCCAGAAGAGCGAGCCCGTCCCCGGGTCGATCGCCGCCATCGCGCAGAAGGCGCTGCCCAGCGTCGTCACCATCAAGGCGCAGGGCAACGGCGAGTCGGGTACCGGAACCGGCTTCGTCTTCGACACCGAGGGCCACATCCTCACCAACAACCACGTGGTCGCGCCGACCCTCAACGGCGGCAAACTGACCGTCAAGTTCGCCGACGGCACGTCCTACAGCGCCTCGGTGCTGGGGCACGCCGAGGGCTACGACGTCGCCGTGGTCAAGATCGACAACCCGCCGAAGGGAAAGCTGGCGCCGCTGCCGCTGGCCGACTCCGACAAGGTCAACGTCGGCGACGCCACCATCGCGATCGGTGCGCCGTACGGCCTGGAGTCCACCGTCACCAGCGGCATCGTCAGCGCCAAGGACCGCCCGGTCGCCTCCGGCGACGAGACCGGCTCGCAGGCCTCGTACATGAACGCCCTGCAGACCGACGCCTCGATCAACCCCGGCAACTCCGGCGGCCCGCTGCTCGACTCCAGCGGCGCGGTGATGGGCATCAACTCGGCGATCCAGTCCAACGCCTCCGCCAACGGCCGGGCCGGCAGCATCGGCCTGGGCTTCGCCATCCCGATCAACCAGGCCAGGTGGGTCGCGGACACCCTGATCAAGACCGGCAAGCCGGTCTACGCCAAGCTCGACGTGCTGCGCAACGACGACTACAAGGGCGACGGCGCGCAGATCCAGACCCGCGACATCCAGGGCCAGCCGGCCGTCACCCCCGGCGGCGCGGCCGACAAGGCCGGCCTCAAGCCGGGCGACGTGATCACCAAGCTCGGCGGCGTGCCGATCGACAACGGCCCCGCCCTGGTCAGCCGGATCTGGACGCACAAGCCGGGCGAGACCGTGGACGTCGAGTACACCCGCAACGGCCAGCCGTTCAGCACCAAGGTCACCCTGGCCGAGCGCGTCGGCGACCAGTGACCCCCGGGTGCGCACAATCGTGTGCGCCGAACCCCGCCGGAACCGTTAGGCTGACCTCCGCCTGGAGAGCTGCCCGAGCGGCCTAAGGGAACAGTCTTGAAAACTGTCGTGGCGTGACCCGTCACCGTGGGTTCGAATCCCACGCTCTCCGCTGGTAGGAGAACCACCTGCTCAGGGCGGGTGCCGAGACCACTCGGCACCCGCCCTCGGTGTTCGTCGGGGCGGTTCGGGGGCGGTCCGACGGCCGGGGTTGACCCTGACACCGTGGGAGACGGTGGAGTGGGAGCACCATGTTGAACATCGGAGACTTCGCCAACCACGGCCGGGTGTCGGTGCGGATGCTGCGCCACTACGACGCGATCGGACTGCTGCGGCCCGCCCGGGTGGACCCGGTCACCGGGTACCGCTCGTACGGGGCGGGCCAACTCGCCCGGCTCAACCGGGTGATCGCGCTCAAGGACCTCGGCTTCACGCTGCAGCAGGTGCGGGCCGTCCTGGACGAACAGGTGGACGAGGCCGAACTGCGCGGGATGCTGCGGTTGCGGCGGGCCCAGCTCGCCGCGGCGATCGCGGCGGACGAGCGGCGGCTGGCGCGGGTGGAGGCGAGGCTCCGGACGATCGAGAGCGAGGGGAACATGTCCGAGCACGATGTCGTGGTGAAGCCCGTCCCATCCGTCCGGGTGGCCCAACTGACCGGCGTGGCGAGGAGTTACCAGCCGGAGGACATCACGCCGGTGATCGGCCCGCTGTTCGACGAGCTGTGCCGCCGGATGGCCGCGGCCGGCATCGAGGGGGCGGGCCCGGCCGTCGCCCGTTACGAGGACACCCCGGAGGGCGACGGCTCGATGCTGATCCTGGTCGCCGTGCCGGTCGGGCCTTCGGTGCGGCCCGAAGGGTGCGACTTCGAGGTGGTCGACCTCCCGCCGGTCGAGGAGGCCGCGACCATCGTCCACCGCGGCCCGATGGACGACTCCATGGCCGGTTTCCAGGCCCTGGCCCGCTTCATCGAGGAGAACGGCTACCGCTCGGCCGGCTACGCCCGCGAGCGCTACCTGGAGTGCCCGGAGGACCCGTCCGGCTGGGTCGTCGAACTCCAGGAACCGGTGACCCGCCGTTAGGACCTGTCCGGGGGCGTGTTCGCCCTCGACCAGGTCGAGGGCCCTAGCGTCGCCCGGCATGACCACTGCCACCATCACGCGGGCGCCGCTGCCCGGGCCGTACCTGCTCTGGTTGGCCGGGACCCAGGCCGGACTGCTCGGCGACGCCGCGCTGTACTTCGCCCTCGGCTGGGCCGCCTCCGCGCACGGCGGCGGGGCGGCCGGGCTGGTCCTGACGGCGATCACCGTCCCGCGCACCGTGCTGGTCCTGCTGGGCGGCGCGGTCGCGGACCGGTTCGGCGCCCGCAGGGTGATGCTCGTCGGGGACGCGGTGATGCTGGCCGCGACGGCCACCTTGGCGGTCGCGGTGGGCGTCCGGGGTGCGCCGCTCCGGCTACTGGTCGCGGCGGCGGCGGTGATCGGGACGGTCGACGCCTTCTACCTTCCGGCGAGCGGGTCGATGCCGCGCCGGCTGGTGCCCGTCGACCGGTTGCCCCGGGCGCTCGCGCTGCGGCAGGCCGGCGGGCAGAGTGCCGTCCTGCTCGGGGCGCCGATGGGCGGTCTGCTGGTCACCGTCGGTGGGCTCGCCGGCGCGGCGGTCGCGGATGCGGTGAGCTTCGGGGTCGTCCTGCTGGTCCTGCTGCGGGTCCGGACCCGGCAGGACGCCCCCGGGCCGGCCGCACCGAGCGGGCTGCTGAGCGAGGCGGCGTCCGGGGTCCGGCTCGCCCTGCGCGACCCATTGCTGCGGGCCGCGCTGCTGCTCACCGGGGCTGCCGCGGGGGCGCTGCTGCCGGTGGTGTCGCTGCTCGGGCCGCTGCTCGCCCGGACGCACGGCTGGGCGGCGGGGACGGCCGGGCTGGTGACCGCCGGGCAGGCGGCCGGGATGCTCACGGTGGCAGGTTCGGTCGGCTGGCGTGGCGCGCTGCCCCGGACGGGGGTCGGGGCAGCGACCGGGCTCTGTACGGCCTCGGTGGGCATCACGCTGTTGGCGCTGTCGCCGGTGCCGGTGGTGGCGGTGGCGGGCAGTACGGTGATCGGGGTCGGTTCCGGGCTGTTCGCCTGCCACCTCGGGCCGCTGGTTTTGGGTGGCGCGCCGACGTCCCACCTCTCCCGGGTGCAGGCGCTGTTGACGCTGGTGCAGAGCGTGGCGCTGGTGCTGTTCAACGGGCTGCTCGGCCTGTTCGCGGACGTCGCGGGTGCTGCCCTGCCCACCCTCCTGTGCGCGTGTGCCTCCGGTGTCGCCGGCCTGGCGGCTCTTGCCACCCCGGCCCTGCGCCGCGCCTGACCCCGGGCGCACCCCTGGTCTTGTCCGGGGGTACCCCTCGTGCGCCGACGTCCCCGAGGCCCACTTGCCCGCCCCCTCCCCTCCGGGCAGAGTGCGGAGGGGAGGGGGCGGCCATCGAGTGGAGGCGGCGTTGAGTGATCTGACGGACCGGCTGGCGCAGGGCCTCCCGGCGGAGGCCGTCGTGGTGGACCCCGATGTGACCGCCGCCTACAGCCATGACATGGCGGGCTTCTGCGCCTCCGGTGCGCCCGCCGTGGTGGTGTTCCCGGAGACGGTGGAGCAGGTGCAGCATGTGCTGCGCACCGCCACCGAGCTGCGGGTGCCGGTGGTGCCGCAGGGGGCGCGGACCGGGCTGTCGGGGGCGGCGAACGCCGTGGACGGGTGCGTCGTGCTGTCCCTGGTGAAGCTGAACCGGATCCTGGAGATCGATCCGGTGAACCGCATCGCGGTCGTGGAGCCCGGTGTGGTGAACGCCGAACTCTCGCGGGCTGTCGAGGAGTTGGGGCTGTACTACCCGCCGGACCCGTCCAGCTGGGAGTCCTGCACGATCGGCGGCAACATCGGCACCGGCGCGGGCGGGCTCTGCTGCGTGAAGTACGGCGTCACCGGTGAGTACGTGCTCGGGCTGGACGTGGTGCTGGCGGACGGGCGACTGCTGTCCACCGGGCGCAGGACGGCCAAGGGGGTGGCCGGGTACGACCTGACCCGGTTGCTGGTCGGTTCGGAGGGCACGCTCGGGGTGGTGGTGCGGGCGGTGCTGGCGCTGCGGCCGGTGCCGGCCCCGCAACTGGCGCTGGCGGCGGAGTTCCCGAGCGCCGACACGGCCGGCGCGGCGGTCTGCGAGGTGATGGCGCGCGGGCTGACCCCGTCGCTGATGGAACTGATGGACGCGGTCTCGGTGCGGGCCGTCAACGAGCTGGGGCAGATGGGGCTGCCGGAGTCGACCCGGGCGCTGCTGCTGGTGGCCTTCGACGGGCCGGACCGGGAGGCCGAGTTGGCGAAGGTCGCCGAGCTGTGCCGGGCGGCCGGGGCGACCGAGGTGGTGCCGGCCGAGGACCAGGCGGAGTCCGACCTGCTGCTCGCGGCCCGTCGGCTGGCGCTGCCCGCGATGGACCGGCTGGGCACCACGATGATCGACGACGTCGCGGTGCCGCGCTCCCGGCTGGCCGAGATGCTCAACGGCGTCGCGGAGATCGCCGAGCGGCACGCGCTGACCATCGGGGTGGTCAGCCACGCCGGGGACGGCAACACCCATCCGATCGTGATCTTCGATGCCGCGGACGAGGAGCAGACGGTACGGGCCCGGCGCTCCTTCGACGAGATCATGGCGCTCGGGCTGGAGCTGGGCGGCACGATCACGGGGGAGCACGGGGTGGGGCTGCTCAAGCGGGACTGGCTGGCCCGTGAGTTGGGGCCGGTCGCGCTGGACCTGCAGCGGCAGCTGAAGGCGGTCTTCGACCCGCTGGGAATCCTCAACCCGGGCAAGATGGTCTGATTTTCCACACCCGCGACTCGCCTTCGCCCCGCTCCCTGCTGTCCGTATTTTCAGTACGACTTTCAGATGGTCTATGAATGGCTGAAAAAGTCGACATGGAAGGGTGGTCGAACTTTTCTGGGGCGCGTTCACGGGTGGGCTGCGCCGGGGTGGTGCGCCCAGTGGTTTGCGCGGCGTCGAAGCGCCGTGTCCCGGAGGTCGTCGAGTGGCCTCCCGTTCGGGAGAAGTGCCAGGTCGGCGGTGGTGTGCCGGTGCGCTGTCCGGATCGGCTGCCGTTATGCGCAGCGCGGGTGGATATCACGCTAACGGGCGAAAATCGCCCCGTCGGCTAGTGCTTTGTCGATTTGTTGCGGAAGTCTGTCTCCCGGCGTCGCAGCCTGCAGGCGTTCGTCTGGCCGGCGAACTCCCGCACCCCGTGCTCGACATTGCTCGATTAACAGCTTCCTGGAGGCTCACATGGCTCGCATCCATACCCGGCGGGCGGTCGGGTTCCTGCTCGCCGCCCCACTGGCGGCCGGCCTGCTGCTGGCGGGTGCCGGTGCCGCGGCCGCCGACAACGGCGCGGGTGCCGCGACCGGCTCCAACGCCGGCGTGGTGTCCAGCACCGGTACCGGCAACGTGTTCGGCGGGGTCGACGGCAACTACGTGTCCACCCAGCAGACGGCCACCGGTGCCGGTGCCTCGAACCAGGACAACACCCTCGCCGTGAAGGACAACGCGGGCAACGTCCTGGCCGGCCAGGGCAACAAGAACATCAACGTCATCTTCGCCCCGATCTTCCGCTGACCGTCTCGGGCACCACCGACGGCGGGGGCGCCGGAGGTGGACGGCCGCAGGTGAGCTGAGCGCCCGTGGAGGGGCTCGAAGCGGTCCCCGGGCGGGCTCCCGTCCGGGTGCGGATCGGACAAGTGCTTCGACCGGCCGAGCGGAAAGGGTCGCCGCGAAACCGGCCTCGTGGGCGGTGCCGTCATCGGCATCGCCCACGAGTGCGTTCTGCGGCCGGTCGGCGGGAAGCCCCGGGCCGGTGACGAAGCGCCCGGCCCGGCGTCCGAAGTCCCCGGTCCGTACGGAGCTGCTGGTTCGTACAAGTCGCCTGCCCGTACGAGGCCCCCGGCCCGTCCGAGCGGCCCGGATCCGTTCACCGAGGGCCCGCGCCCGGAGCCGTCGGTCCACGGCGGTACGGTTGCGCTCCGACAGCGCATCACGTGCCCGGGCCCGGAACGGACGGCCCGGCCGGCGCGACGACCGCGGCAACCGGAAGGAAGGGCGCGCGATGGCGGCGGAGGACGAGGACCTGACCGGCCCGGAGGGGGCCAGGCCCGCACCGGAGCCGGAGGCACGCCCGGCGCCCCCGGACGAGCACCGGCCCGAGCCGAGGTCCGTCCCCGAGCTGCTGCTCGGCCGCCCGCCGATGGCCCGCCCGCTGCCCTCCTTCGACCACGAGGCCGCCCCCGCCGAGCCCGGCCCGCTGTTCGTGGACTGGCTCGCCACCGCTCTGGACGCAGGGGTGCTGGACCCGCAGGCCTTCACCCTCTCCACGGTCGACGCGGACGGCTTGCCGGACGCCCGGGTGCTGGTGCTGCGCGACGTCGACGCGGCCGGCACTGGCTGGAACTTCTCCGCCGCCGCCGACAGCCCGAAGGGCCGTCAGCTCGCCGACCACCCGGCCGCCGCGCTGTCCGTCTACTGGCCGCAGCTGGGCCGCCAGGTTCGGGTCCGCGGCACCGTCGAGCGGGCCGCCGACCTGGTCGCCGCCGCCGAGTTCGCCACCCGCTCGCCCGCCGCCCGGGTCGGCGCGCTGGTCGGGCGGCAGAGTGAACCGCTGGGCGCGCTCACCGAGTACGACGAGGCGGTGACGGTCGCCCGTCGCCGGCTGGAGGCCACCCCGGACGCGGTCGCGCCCGGGCACGCGGTCTACACCCTGTGGGCGCACGAGGTGGAGTTCTGGCAGGGCGACGCCCAGCGCCGGCACGTCCGGCTGCGCTACACCCGCACCGGCCCGGTCCGCAGCCCGGAGTGGTCGCGCACCCTGCTCTGGCCGTAACGCCCTATCGCCGTCCGGTCAGCGTGGCCCCCACGCTGGCCGCCACCACGCAGCCGATCCCGGCCAGCTGCGGCGCGCCCAGCAGCTGGCCGAGCACCACCAGCCCGACCAGCGCGCTGACCGCCGGCTCCAGGCTGACCAGCACGCTGAACACCCGCTGCGGCATCCGCCGCAGCGCGGTCATCTCCAGCGCGTACGGGATCACCGGCAGCAGCAGCGACACCCCGGCCACCGCGGCGAGCAGCACCGGCGGCGAGGCACCGGGCGCGGTCAGCCCGTCCCAGGCCTCGCCGAGCCCGAACGGCGCCAGGGTCAGCGCGCCGACCGTCATCGACACCGCCAGGCCCTGGAACCCCTGGAAGCTGGCGCCGACCTTGTCGGTGAACAGGATGTACGCCGAGTAGCAGGCGGCCGCGCCGAACGCGTACAGCAGGCCGACCGGGTCGAGCGAGCCGCCGCCGTCGCCCTCGCCGAGCAGGGTCAGCAGCACCACGCCGGCCGCCGCGAGCAACGCCCAGAGCAGGTGGCTGGCGCGCCGGGCGAAGACCAGGGCGACCGCGAGCGGGCCGAGGAACTCGATGGTCGCGGCGGTGCCCATCGGCAGCCGGTCGATCGCCCCGGCGAACAGGTAGGTCATCCCGGCCGAGGCCACGCCGAGCAGCGCGGCCGCGGCGAGGTCGCGCGGGCGCTTGCCGCGCAGCTCGGGCCGGGTCACGGCGAGCAGGATGACGGCGGCGAAGCCGAGCCGCAGGAAGGTCGTGCCGCTGACCCCGAGCGGGCCGAAGAGCGGCTTGGACAGCGCGATGCCGGTCTGCACCAGGAACATCGCGGCCAGACAGAGAAGCGGCGCCGGGATCCTCCCCCAGCCTTCGGCCGGGGGGTCCCCCATCGGGCGCCGCAGGACCTTGCCGAACCGGCCGCTGGTTCGGCCGGGGTGCACCCCGGGGGGTGCCGCGGAGCGGGGCGCCCCACCTCGTCGCCAGCTGCCCCGCTCGCCGGCGGGCTCGCCCTTGGGGGCGGGCGGCATGGCAAGGGCCTCGGCGACGGCGGCGGCCGAGGTGGGGGCAGTGGTTTCGCCGGTATGGGAGGTGGGCATGCCGACGAGTCTGCCGTAAGGAGTGATGAAGCGGCAAGCTCGTTACAAGAATCGGGACGGATGCGGACGGGTGCGCCCGAAAGGGCGGCCTTGCGCTAGGCCCGCGGCGTGGTTGACGCGACCGCGACCGGGTCGACGCCCCGACCGCCGGGTGATCATCCGTCGATAGGGTGTCCCCTCAGGCAGCACGAGGGGGCGGCATGTCGAACGGCCCGGACTACGGGGGCGCGCACGGGTACGGCGCCGCGCCGCAGCAGAACCCGTACGGGCAGGGGCAGTACGGGCAGAACCCGTACGCGCAGCCCGTCCCGCCGCAGCAGCCGTACGGCGCGCAGCCGTACGCCGCCGCCCAGTTCGAAACCCCGGTGCAGCCCGCCGGCTTCCCCGGCCCGGCACCGCGCCGCAACCGCCTCGTCGTCCTGCTCCAGTTCCTCCTCCAGTGGATCTACGCCCCGCTCTGGATCATCGGCCTGGTGATCGTCATCGCGGTCGTCATCCTCTCCGACTACGGCGGGAGCGGCCCCGGCTCCGACGGCTGGCTGAAGGTCAACCGCAGCTTCATCCCGCCGCGCCGCCTCCGGGCCGAGCTCACCGGCCGCCCGGAGGACTGGGAGCGCTACGTCACCCCGGTGCTCAAGCGCCGCATCGCCGCCGCCGAGGTGGCGCATGCCGCCGGCGGCGGCGAGGTGCAGGTCGACCTCAGCCGCGAGATGTCGGTCGCGCTCGCCGCGCGCCTCTACCGGGGCCTCGGCGCCGACGGCGTGGTCCGGGTCGCCGAGCGGCTCGGCTGGCAGGGGGCGTCGTCAGGTACCGACGCCGAGCGGGTCCGGCTCGTTCGCCGCTTCCCCGCGCCGCCCGCCCCGAACGCCCCCTCCCCGCAGGACCCGCTCGCCGCCCCCGGCACCCCGTGGGGCCCGCAGTCGACCCGCTTCGCGCCGCTGCTGCCCGTCATCTTCCTGCTCCAGATCGTCTACATCCCGGTGTACGGCCTGCTCACCTTCTGGATCGACCGCCCCAATCCCGACCACTGGTCGTGCTGGGGTGCCTGCTGGACGGTCGGCCCGCGCGCCTTCCGGGCCGAGTTCACCAACAGCCCGGCCGCCTGGGACCGCCACATTCGGCGCATCCTCAAGCGCGACACCACCCGTGAACTCGGCCGTGCCGCCGACAGCTACGGCCGGCTCGTCGCCCCCGACGGCACCTTCCTGCGCCGCGTCCAGCTCCACCGCGCCACCTACCGCGGCGCCGGCGCCCACCAGGCCCTGCGCATCGCAGCCGAACAGGGCTGGACCCTCGACCCCGCCTACACCCCCGACCCCGTCAACTCGCTCCGGCTCTGCCGTCCCGACCACCGCTGAGCCGCGGTCGGCCCGGCAGTGCGGGCATGCCGCCGCGTCGCCGGAGGGGGCGGGAGCGCTTGTGGGGAGAAACCGGGGCGAACCAGTGATCCGTGCAACGGGGTCGGGGTGCTGACAGCGGGCGGACGGAACGGCACAATCGGGCACGTCCGCGCGCATTACCGACCGGTAGGTGTGCCGCAGGCGCCACCAGTGCCGCCAGGTCGAGGAGGACCCGTGTTCAGCACGATGCAGGACGTACCGCTCACCGTCACCCGGATCCTGGAGCACGGGTCGACGATCCACGCCCGTTCCACCGTCACCACCTGGGACGGCACCGGGCCGGTCGTCCGCAGCTACGCCGAGGTGGGCGCCCGGGCCTCGCAGCTCGCGTACGCGCTGCGGGACGAGCTCGGGGTGACCGGGGACGACCGGGTCGCGACCCTGATGTGGAACAACACGGAGCACCTGGAGGCGTACCTCGCCGTCCCCGCGATGGGGGCCGTGCTGCACACGCTCAACCTGCGGCTGCCGGGCCGACAGCTGTCGTTCATCGTCAACCACGCCGCCGACCGCGTGATCATCGTCAACGGCAGCGTGCTGCCGCTGCTCGCCGCCGTGCTGCCGGAACTCGCGCCGACGCTCAAGCACATCGTGGTGGCCGGCCCCGGCGACCGCTCGCTGCTGGCCGGCTTCGCGGGCGGCGTGCACGACTACGAGGAGCTGATCGCCGACCGGCCCACCGACTACCCGTGGCAGCGGGACATCGACGAGCGCCAGGCCGCCGTGCTCTGCTACACCTCCGGCACCACCGGGGAGCCGAAGGGCGTGCTCTACAGCCACCGCTCGATCTACCTGCACTGCATGCAGGTCAACGCCGGCGACAACTTCGCCTTCACCCCGCGCGACACCGCGCTGCCGGTGGTCCCGATGTTCCACGTGAACGCCTGGGGCATCCCGCACGCCTCGTTCATGTCCGGCGCCAACCTGTTGATGCCGGATCGTTTCCTCCAGCCCAAGCCGATGGCCGAGATGATCGCCGCCGTCCGTCCCACCGTCAGCGCCGCCGTCCCCACCATCTGGAGCGGCCTGCTGGACGAGCTGGACGCGGGCGACCACGACACCTCCAGCCTGCGCATGGTGGTCATCGGCGGCAGCGCCTGCCCGCCCTCGCTGATGAAGGCCTTCGAGGAGCGCCACGGCATCCGGGTGCTGCACGCCTGGGGCATGACCGAGACCTCCCCGCTCGGCTCCTTCGCCCAGCCGCCGGGCGGCCTCACCCCCGAGGAGGAGTGGCCGTACCGGATCACCCAGGGCCTCTTCCCGGCCTCGGTCGAGGCCCGGCTGATCGGCCCGGGCGGCGAGCGGATGCCGCACGACGGCGTCTGCGCCGGCGAGCTGGAGGTGCGTGGCCCGTGGATCGCCGGTGCGTACTACGGCGGCGCCGGGCAGGACCCGCTCCGCCCGGACGACAAGTTCTCCGAGGACGGCTGGCTGCGCACCGGCGACGTCGGCACCATCACCGCCGACGGCTACCTGACCCTCACCGACCGGGCCAAGGACGTCATCAAGTCCGGCGGCGAGTGGATCTCCTCGGTGGACCTGGAGAACCAGCTGATGGCCCACCCCGAGGTGGCCGAGGCCGCCGTGGTCGCCGTCCCGGACGAGAAGTGGGGCGAGCGCCCGCTGGCCACCGTGGTGCTGCGCCCGGGCGCGACCGCCGGGCTGAAGGAGCTGCGGGCCTTCCTGGCCGAGCGGGTCGCCTCCTGGCAGCTGCCGGAGCGCTGGGCGATCGTCGAGTCGGTGCCGAAGACCTCGGTCGGCAAGTTCGACAAGAAGGTGATCCGGGCCAGCTACGCGGCCGACGAGCTGGACGTCACGGTGCTCGGCAAGGCGTAGCGGCGGCGCGGCGAGGGCCGGTCACCCCGATCGGGGTGACCGGCCCTGTGCCGTGCTCAGCCCGCGGCGGCGACGCCCGCCTCGCCCATCGCGCCGATCCGCCCGAGCAGGTCGACGATCCGGGACTGGACGTCCTCGCTGTTCGAGCGCTCGGCGAGGAACAGCACCGTCTCGCCGGTGCGCAGCCGGGGCAGTTCGCGCGGGTCGAGGTCCACCGAGGTGTAGACCACCAGCGGGGTGCGGTGCAGCCGGTCGTTGGCGCGCAGCCAGTCCAGCAGGCCGACCCGGCGGCGGCGGATCCGGAACAGGTCCATCACCACCAGGTTGGGCTGCACGCTGGCGGCCCGGGCGACCGCGTCGTTCTCGTCCGTCGCGTGCTCGACGTGCATGCCGCGCCGCTCCAGGCTGCTGATCATGGCGGCGGCGATGTCCGGATCGCCCTCGACCAGCAGTACGCGCGGGGCGTGGTGCTCGCCGTCGCGCGGCGCGAGGGCGCGCAGCAGCACGGCCGGGTCGGCGCCGTAGGCGGCGTCCCGGGTGGCCTGGCCGAGACCGGCGGTGACCAGCACCGGGACCCGGTTGTTGAGCGCCGCGGTGCGCAGCGACTGCAGCGCGGTGCGGGTGATCGGGCCGGTCAGCGGGTCGACGAAGAGCGCTGCGGGGAAGCCGGCGACCTGGGCGTCCACCTCCTCGCGGGAGCGGACGATCACCGGCTGGTAGCCGCGGGCCTGGAGGGCCTGGTTGGTGGCCGGATCGGGCTCGGGCCAGACCAGCAGGCGACGGGCATGGGCCAGCTCACCGGCCGCGGCCTGCGGCTGCTCGGCCGGGGACGGTCCGTCGGCGGGCGGCAGCTCGGCCAGCGGGCGCGGCGCGGACCGCGCCTCGGCCGGTACGGGCGGCTGCGGCGGCACGGCGGGCACCGGCGGCGTGCCGAGCGGGCGCGGCGGGGCGAGCTCGGCCAGACCGCTGCCGACCGGGCGCGGGGCGCTCTGTTCCTCGGCGGCGGCGGGCAGCGCGGGCCGGGCGGGCTCCAGCGCGGTGCCGGGGCCCGGAGCTCCCGGGGAGTCCGGTCCGGCCGGGGCCTCCGGCCCGGGGCCGGGCGGCACCGAGAGCCGACGACGGCGGCCGGTCGGCGCGGCGGCCGGTTCGGGCAGGGCGGGCGCCGGACCGGCCGGCAGGGCGTGCTCCAGGCCCGGGTACACCGGGGCCTCGGGCATCCCGGGCAGTGCGAAGCCGCCCGAGGAGTCCTCGGCGGAGGGCAGGGCACGTCGCCGGCGCGGCTTGGCCTCGCCGCCGTCCTCGGCGGGTGCGTCGGCGGGCTGAGTGGAGGCGTCGGAGGGCGCGGGGCCGAGCGCGAGCGGCTCCCGGCCGCCGGGCCGGTTCTGCTGCGGGCGCCCGCCCTCGACGGGCACGGCGTAGGCGGGGCCGGAGCGGCCGTCGTCCTTGCCCCACGGGTCGCTCTGCGCCCCGTCCGGGCCGGCCAGGCCCTGGCGGCCGTACGCGGGGTCGTTGCCGGTGCCGTTCCACTGCTCGGGGACGGCCCGCTCGACCCGGGCGGGGGCGTTCGGCCACTGGTCGGCCTGGACGGCCGGGGCGGTGGTGGCCGCGGGGGCCTGCTCCTCGGCGGCGGGCCTGCCGCGGCGGCCGCGCCGCTCGGCCGGGGGCTCCTCGGCGGGAGCCTGCTCGGGCTTCGGGGCCTTGCCGCCGGACTGCTCGGATGCGGCGGCGGCCTCGGCCGGCTCGCCGCTGGTGGGCAGCTGCGGGATGCCCGGCAGCTCGGGCAGGACGGCGCTGTCGCTCTCCTTGGGCCGGTCCGAGCGGCCCTCGGCGGCCGCGCGCTCGGCGGCGGCCTTCGCGGCGGCCGGGTCCAGCGGCAGCTCGACCACGTACGTCGTCCCGGCCTTGCCGGGCAGCTCGTGGGGCTGGAGCACGCCACCGTGGCGCTCGACCACCGTGCGGGCTATCGGCAGGTGGACGGGGCTGCCGCCGATGCCGGGGCCGCGGATCTCGACCCGGGCGACCTCGCCGCGCTGGGCGGCGGCCAGCACCACGGTCGGCGGTTCGGCGGGCGTGGGCGGCGTGGGCGGGTTGCCCAGCCCGGGGACGGACAGTCCGGGGACGCCGAGGCCGGGCGAGGTGCCGGTGGGGGCGTCCAGCGAGAGGCCGACGCCGCTGACGTCGGCGACCAGGTGTGCGAGCGCCTGGGCGAGCCGCCGCTCGTCGGCGATCACCTCGACCGCGGCTGCGTGCACCGAGAAGCGCACCCGGCCCGGGCCGACCAGGGCGCCGGCCTCCTCGACGGCCCGGCGGACCACCTTGTCCAGGGCGACCGGCACCTGCTTGGCGGCCTTGCGCCCGCCCTTGCCGTCCTTGTCGCCCTTGCTGTCCTTGCCCTCCGCCGAGCCGCTCTCGCCGGCCTCGGAGCGCTGGTGTTCGAGCACGCCGTCGATCAGCTTCCCGAACCGGCGGCACTCCTCGGCGAGCCGGCGCAGGGTCCAGTTGGCCTCCGGCCAGAGCTGCCCCGCAGGGTCGGCGGCGAGCGCGTCCAGCCGCTGGTTGAGCGCGGTCAGCGCGGTGCCGAGCTCGCTCTCCAGGACGGCGGTGAGGTGCTCGTTGCGGGCGGTCAGGGCGAGCTCGCGGCTGCGGTCGGTGAAGGTCATCACCGCGCCGACCAGCTGGTCGCCGTCCCGGACCGGGGCGGTGGTGAGGTCGACGGTGACCGGACGGCCGTCCTTGCGCCACAGCACGGTGCCGCGCACCCGGTGCTTGCGCCCGGAGTTCAGGGTGTCCAGCAGCGCGGACTCCTCCAGCGCCAGCGGGGTGCCGTCGGCCCGGGAGTGCTGGATCAGCGGGTGCAGCTCGCGCCCGCCCAGCTCGCTCGCCCGGTACTCCAGGATGTGCGCGGCGGCCGGGTTGACCAGCACGCAGCGGCCTTCGAGGTCCACGCCGAGCACGCCCTCGGCGGCGGCCCGCAGGATCATCTCGGTCTGCTTGTGCTGACGGCGCAGCTCGGCCTCGACGCCGAGCCGGCCGGACAGGTCGCGGACCAGCAGCAGGAGCAGGTCGGAGGAGGACGGCGGGCGCGAGCCCTCGCCGTACGGGTCGTACGGCGCGAGCGGGGAGCGCGAGTAGCCGTCGTCGTCGGCGAAGTCGTTGCCGGAGACCTCGACCGGGAAGGTGGTGCCGTCGGTGCGGTGGGCGGTCATCCGGACCGGGCGGTCCAGGGCGTCGCCGTCGCGGGTGGCCGGGCGCATCGAACCTGGGATCCGGCTGGGGTCGAACTCGGGCAGGAGCCCCAGCACGCCCATGCCGACCAGTGAGGTGCCCGGCGCCTGCAGCGCCTGGACGGCCGCGCTGTTGGCGTCCACGACGGTGCCGTTGCTGTTCACCAGCAACAACGCGTCGGGCAGGGCGTCGAGTATGGCGGCGAGGCGAGCAGCGCCTCGGATCGGCCTGCTGCTCACGTCGACAGGTCTCCTCGGCTCAGGGCAGCTCCTCCGGAGGAGGCAGTATCTCATTCTTCTTTGCGGCGGGGACGACCCGCCTAGTAACGTTGGCGGTGGTTGGTGCCGAGCCCCAGGGTTGTGGCATCATCACTGACACACGGAACGGGTCCGCTCGCGCGGGCACGGTCCATGTGGGGAGGCTTCGCCTAGTCCGGTCTATGGCGCCGCACTGCTAATGCGGTTTCGGGGTTATTCCTGATCGAGGGTTCAAATCCCTCAGCCTCCGCAGCCGGGAGCCCCGTCGACGATCTTGTCGGCGGGGCTCTTCGCATGTCCAGGGCGTGATCATCGGCCGGCCCGGAGGGGTCGGATCAATCGATTTCGTCCTACGTCGCAGGTCATGTAATGTTGTCCCCGCAACGCCCCGGGGCAACATTCACCGGGGCGAGCGCTCATAGCTCAACGGATAGAGCACTTGACTACGGATCAAGAGGTTGCAGGTTCGAATCCTGCTGAGCGCACCAAAATATCCGCAAGATCGGGTTCGCCCGTTCCTTGCGCTCATAGCTCAACGGATAGAGCACTTGACTACGGATCAAGAGGTTGCAGGTTCGAATCCTGCTGAGCGCACCATCGAGAAGCCCCCGGCCGCCGGCCGGGGGCTTCTTCGTTCACGGTGCCGGTCACTCCAGCTCGGTCCGGTTGATCCACGGCACGTCCCGGTGGTCCAGGAACCAGTCCGAGCTGGTCAGCGGCCGGTTCCGGTTGAAGGTCACCGGCGCGGGGTCGTGCTTGACCAGCCAGGGGTCGGCGCCCAGGGCGAGCAGCAGTTCGGTGAGCTCGGCGACCAGCTCCGGCGGGCCGCTGAGGTGGACCTCCCAGTCGGTGAAGTCGCCGTGCCCGAGCAGCGTCTCCCGCAGCAGCGCGGTGGCCCCCGCCGGGTTCGCGGGGTGGTCCGGGGAGGCCGTGAGCACCCGCAGCCGGGGATTGCGGGCGAGCAGCCGCCGTACCGTGTCCAGGTCGTACTGCCCGGCCGCCGACCGGGCCGCCAGCAGCACGGTGGCCGGCCGCTCCGGCTGTTCGGCGGTGAGCTGCTCCAGCAGCGCCTTGGTCTGCCCCCAGCCGCTGCCCCCGGCCACCAGCAGCAGCGGCCGGTCCGAGGCGGGGGCGAGCACCGCGTCGCCGAGCGGCGGCCCGAGCCGCAGCAGCTCGCCGGGCATCACGTCCTCCACCAGGACGGGGCTCAGCAGCCCGCCGGGCACCCGCCGCACGTGCACTTCCAGGCTGCCGTCCGGGCGCGGCGCGTTGGCCAGCGAGTACGGCCGCCAGACCCGGGGCGTCCGGGGGCTGCTGAGCGTGACGTACTGGCCGGCGGTGAAGGGGTACGGGCGCATCGGGGCGAGGGTGAGCACGACCAGGTCGGCCGCGGCCCGGCGGCGGGAGGCGACCTCGACCTCCCACCAGACCGGGTGGTGCTCCGGGAGGTCGGTGGCGGCCTCGGTCATCACCTGGGCGATCACGGTGTAGGCCTCGGTCCAGGCCTTCTCGGTCTCCGGCGTCCAGGAATGGCCGGAACACTGCCGCAGCGCGGCGATCAGGCTGGCCCCGACGGCCGGGTAGTGCTCGGGCGCGGCCTGGAACTTGCGGTGGTCGCGCCCGAGCGCCCGCAGGTACTCGGTGAGCCGTTCGGGCTCGTCCAGCCGCAGCACGATCCGGGTGAGCGCGGCGAACAGTCGGTCCCGCTGTTCGTGCAGCTGGGCCGGGAAGAGTGAGCGCAGCCCGGGGTTGTGGTTGAACAGGTGGGCGTAGAAGAAGGTGGTGAGGTGGTCGGCGCGGCGCTCGACCACGGCGAAGCTGGCGCGGATGACCGCGGGGTCGAAGGGCACCGCGCCGCTCCCCTGCTAGGCCGACCGGGCTTCGGTGAGCGCCGTGCCCATGGTGTCGCTGACCACCGCGTAGACGGCGGTCCAGGCGGCCTCGGTCTCCTCGGTCCACTCGTCCCCGGCGTAGTGGGCCAGGGCGGCGAGCAGGCTCGCGCCGACGGCCGGGAAGTGCTCCACCAGCGTGCCGTACCCGGCGTGCCGCGAGCCCAGGTCGCGGAGCAGCCCGAGCACGGTGTCGGTGTCCTCCAGGTGGGTGACGAGCGCGCCGAGCGCGGCGAACAGCCGGTCCTGCTGCTCGTCCAGGTGCTCGGCGAAGAGGCCGCGGACACCGGGGGCGTGCTCGAACAGATGCCGGTAGAAGTATTCGGCGACGGCCGGGCCGTGCGGTTCGACGACCGCGAAACTGCGCTTGACGAGTAAGGGGTCCATAGTCACGGAGCCCGACTCTACTGAGCGGGTGGGTAATTCGAACAGAGTCCCCCGATGAATGGTCAGGCACCGGACGTCGGCGCCCGCCGGATCGGCCGGGATCTCCCATTCCGCTCGTTCGGACGGGTTCGTCCGTTCGGGTGGGATCTGTTGCCGCCCGATGGATGAAAGCAGCCGTTCGGGGTGCATCCCGTCCTGCCGGCCGGATAGCCGCCAAACGGGTGGGACACGGCCAAAAGCACAGGTGTCGCAGTATGGCTGGTCCGGGGTCGTGATTCCGTTTTGTCGGATCTTGTGCCCGGACTGCCCGCAACCCGGCAGCCGACCGCGAAGGAGAGCCGGATGAGCCGACAGTCCCCCCGCACAGCTGCCGCCCTGGCCGTTCTCGCGGCCGGGCTGCTGACCGGTTTGAACGCCCCGCTGTCGGTGGCCCGACAGTTCCCCGATGTCTGGTCGGGTGAGCACCGGGCGGTCCTGCCGTCCGGGCTCTCCGTCCAGTTCGATTTCGCGGCCGCGCCCGGTGTGAGCGTCACCGCCGAGCCGGGGCAATTGGCCGACCGTTCCGGAGGGGGGCATTCCGCTGCGGTGTACGCGGACGGAATGCGCTCGGGGAGCCCGGCGCAGGCCTTCGGCCTCACCCAGGACCGTCCGCAGGCGGACGGTTCCTGGCGCACCGTCGGAACCCTCCGGCTGAGTTTCTCCCGACCGGTCCGCAATCCCCGGCTGCACCTCAGCGGGCTGGCCGCGGTCGCCACCGGGAAAACCGGCACCGCCACCACCGCGGCCCGGCTGACCCTCACCGGCGGCTCGCCCGCCGCTCCCACCCTGGTCGGCCGCACCGACTGGCCCGGCTGGACGGTCGACGCCGGCTCCCTCGCCCCGAGCGGCGCCGACGGGGCCTCCTACGGCGCGGCCGGCTCCGCCGCCGAGGGCACCCTGGAGCTCGTCGGGACGGTCCGCACCGCGGTGTTCCGGGTCGAGCAGCGCTCCACCGCCCGGGCCGGGAGCACCACCGCCCCGCCCGTGCTGCGCCAGGCCTACACCGTCACCGTGGACGAGGACCTCGGCACCGCGCCGCAGGCCTACGGCAACGCCTCGCACGTGGTCTCCGACCTCTTCCTCGGCACCGACGCGGCCACCCCGTCCCGGCGCGACCGCGGTCGGACCGCCACCACCGCGACGGACGGGGGGCCGATGGTCCAGCTCGACCACGGGGCGGCCCGGCGCGCCAACCCCTTCGCCGGCCCGTACGCCGGCCCGCCGCCCAAGCTGCAGCCCGGGCGCGGTGAGTACCAGGGCGCCGACCCGTCGATCGACTTCCCCACCGAGGCCGCGATCGGCCACTACTACCGGGTCACCGTCCCGGTCGCGGTGAGCGACCAGCCCGCGACCCTGGCCGGCTGGATCGACTTCGACCACAGCGGCCGGTTCGACCCCGCCGGCCGGGTGCAGACCGAGATCCCGGCGGGTGCCGATACCGCGACCCTGGAGTGGACCGTCCCCTCCGGCGCCGCCTCGGGCGAGACCTGGACCCGGCTGCGGATCGGCCGCGACACCGGCCAACTCGTCGCCTCCGGCGGCTTCGCCGACTCCGGGCAGGTTTCCGACCAGCGGATCAAACTGACCGTCGGCGCCGCGCGGCCCGAGATCGCCGCGCCGGTCGACGGCACCGTGCTGGCCGGTGCCCGCCCGGAGATCCGCGGCGAGGGTGCGGCGGCCGGGGCCTCGGTGGAGATCCGGGACGGCGACAGCACGCTCTGCAAGGCCCGGGTCGAGCACGGCGGCGACTGGTCCTGCCGCCCCGGCGGCGCGCTCCCGGCCGGCCCGCACAGCCTCACCCCGGTGGAGACCACCAGCGGGGGAGCGGTGCTGCGCGGCGAGGCCGTCAAGGTCACGGTGAAGACCACGCCGCCGGCCGTGCCGGTGCTCGCCCTCCCCGCCGACACCAACGATCCGGGGCTGCAGCTCACCGGCACCGGCGAGGCGGGCAGCACCGTCTCGGTCACCGACCGGTCCACCTCCGCCGAGCTGTGCAGCAGCGCGGTCCGGGCGGACGGCGCGTGGTCCTGCCTGCCGGTGGAGAACCTCGCGGACGGGAGCCACCGGCTCGCCCCGGTCGCGGTCGACGCGGCCGGGAACCGGACGGAGGGGCAGGCGGTCACGCTGGTCGTCGACACCGTGCCGCCGGACAAGCCGGTGCTCACCTCGCCGGCTGCCGGGGAGGTGCTGAAGGTCGGCCGCCCGAAGCTCAGCGGGCGAGCCGAGCCGGGCTCCAACGTGCTGATCACGGCGCGGGCGAGGGCTGCGGAGGCGGGCGAGCGTACGGTGCTGTGCGGCGCGGCCGTGGCACTGGACGGGAGTTGGACCTGCAGCGCCAACCGGGATCTGACGGACGGGGAGCAGCGGCTGACCGTCACGGTGACCGACCTGGCGGGGAACGGGACCTCGGCGGACCCGGTGCGGGTGCGGGTCGCCGCGGCGGCGGCGAGCCCGGTGGCGACGGGTTCCACGGCGCCGGGTCCGACGGCCGCGAGTTCGGCCGCTGCGAGCCCTGCGGTGCCGAGCCCGACGGTGTCGGCTCCGGCCGCGTCCGGATCCGCACCACCCGGTCCGGTGGCGTCCGTTGTGCCGAGCCCGAGTGTGACGGTGCCGTCGTCGTCGCCGAGACCCACGGCCACCGTCACGGCCACGTCCGCACCCACCTCCGTGCCTGCAGTGACGGGTGCCGCCGGGTCGCCGAGCCCGACCAGGGAGGCGGCGCCCGAGGTGCCGGTGTTCGTGCCGGTCCCGCCGGGGCTGCTGCCGATCACCGTGCCGTCGGTCGTCGGGGCCCCGGCCACCTTGACGGTGGCGGTGCCGTCCGCTCCGTCCGCGTCCACCACGCCCGCCGTCTCGACCCCCACGACCCAGGCAACCCCCTCGGCCCGCCCGACGGCCCCGGCCATACCCGCTGTCTCCGCCCCGCCGACCCGGAGCGCCTCCCCGCCCGGCAGCCGCCTGTCCGCGTCGGCCGCTGACCAGGGCGGATCGGAGGCGGACCGGCCCAGTGCCCGGCCGCTGCCCGTGCCGCCGCCCGCAGAGACGGAGTCGGCCGAGGCGGAGCGGGGTCTCGCCGGTCAGCCCCGAAAGGCCCGCTGGCACGGCGCGCTTGCCGGGGTGCTGCTGGTGCTCACCGGATTCGGGCTGATCGCCCGCCTGGTGTTCGCCCGTGGACCCGGTGCCCGACGGCGCTGACCTGTGCCGAACCGTCCCGACCATCCGCTCATGCGCCCGGCTCGCTTCGTTCGCCAGGGGCATTCGCCCACACGCACCTTTCGATGACTCGCTCGCTTCGCTCACTCATGTGTCTGCACGTCAGGTCGGCTTTGGATGATTCGTCAGTAGATGTCGACACACCTCACCTCAAATGTCGCATTTGATGACGTATGAACTTAGCCTGACTTCTGGCACTGCCCGTCAGATCCGGGCCGCCCGTTGCGCGACACACCGACCCAGAGGATCCGTGCATGGACGTCACCCGCGATTCTTCGCAGCGACCCGACAGCCTGCCCGAGGCGCTCCTTCCGGCTCTGCCGGAACGCTCCGCCTCCGATGCCGGCCTGTTGGTCGAGGTCTCGACCGTGAAGGAGGCCAAGGCCGCCAAGCCGGTCGTCCCGGCCGACAACGGCCCGGTGACCGCTCCGCTGGCCGTCGTCCCCGGCCAGTCCCCCGCCAGCCCCGCTGACCTGCGGGACCCGCTGGAGACGGCCGCTCCGGTGACCGTCGAACTCCCCGCCGTCGTCGGCGCTCCCGCCGTCGTCGGCTCGCGCCGCCCCCCGCGCGCCGACCAGGCGCTGCGTGAGCACACCGCCACCGCCCTGCCGGGTTGGGTCGCCCTGCTGGTGCTGCTGCTGGGCCTGGCCGGCATGGGGTACGTGCTGCTGCGCACCGGTGCCATCCCGCACTGGGAAGCGCTGCCCGAACTGCGCGGCGCCGCCGCGGAGGAGAGCGGCCGGGCCGAGGTGGACGCCTGGGCGTTCGCCGCGGTCAGCGCGGCCGGTCTGCTGGTGGTGCTCGCGCTGGCCGGTCTGCTGGCGAACGCGGGCGGCGAGACCCGGGTGCTGACCCGCTGGGGCCGCTACCGGGGCACGGTGCGCAGGACAGGGCTGGTCTGGGTCAACCCGCTGCTGCGCCGTCGCCGGGTGGACGTGCGACTGCGGCACTGGCGCAGCGAGCCGGTCAAGGTGGTCGACCGCACCGGCACCCCGATCGTGGTCCGGCTGCTGGTCGTCTGGCGGGTCAAGGACACCGCGCGGGCGATGCTGGGGATCGAGGACCACGAGAGCTACCTGCGCGAGCAGGTCCAGGCGGTGCTCACCCGTACCGCGTCCACCCTGCCGTGCGACAGCAACGCGGCGCCAGGGCCCGCGCTGCGCGACGGGCAGTGGTTCGCCGACGAGATGACCCGGGCGCTGGCAGCCGAGGCCGCCCCGGCCGGCCTGGAGGTCTACTCGGTGCAGCCGCTGGCGCTGGACTACGCGCCCGAGGTCGTCGAGTCGATGCGCCGCCGCCGGCTCGCCGACCTGGACGCGGGCCTGCGGACCGTACTGGTCGACGACGCGGTGGAGGCCGCGGCGCTGGCCGTCCGCCGACTGGAGCGGGCGACCGCGCACGAACTGGACGAGGCCGCCCGCAGCGCGCTGATGGAGCAGCTGCTGGTCGCCTTCGTCGCCCCGGCCGGACTGGCCGCCTCGGTACCGCACCCGGCCGCCCGGGCCGGGCGGAAGGAAGGACGACCCGCATGAGGATAGCCACCGGCGCGTACGCCGACCTCGGCACCGACCTCGACGCAGACTCCGGTCTGATCGGCTTCGAGGAGCGCCTCGGCAGCATCCCCGCGATGACGGGCTGCGGCTGCCCGAACTGCGCGGCCCGGCCGCGCACAGCGCGCGGTGCGGCGGCGCCCGGTAGCAGCCGAATAACCGGTAGCAGCCGAATAAACCGCGCCGTGCGGAGTACCTGCCTGGCCACCACCGTGCTGGCGGCCGCCGGCGTGGTCGGCCTGACGGCCGGTGCCGGGTCCGCGCACGCCGCGGCCGGCCGGCAGGGCTGGGACGGTTCGAAGTACTGGTTCAAGAACAGCAGCGGTGAGTGGCGCTGGACCAGCCACCACGGCGTCTATGCCAGTCGCACCGGGCAGTCCGGTGGCTCCGGCGGCTCCGGTGCCAAGGGCGTCTCGAACGGCTCGGCCTCCTCCTGGGGGCTGGGCCAGGGCTGGGACGGTTCGAAGTACTGGTTCAAGAACAGCAGCGGTGAGTGGCGCTGGACCAGCCACCACGACGTCTACGTCAGCCGCACCGGGCAGTCCGGCGGAGGCTCGGCCCCGGCTCCCGACCGGAGAGGCAGCCGTCCGTCCTCGGACGACACGTCGTCCGCAGGGAGCACGGAGGCGGCGGTCGACTACGCGCTCGCCCAGCTGGGCAAGCCGTACGTCTGGGGCGGCGACGGCCCGTCCGGCTACGACTGCTCCGGGCTGGTCCAGCAGGCCTACTGGCGCAGTGGGATAAGCCTGCCGCGGGTGGCCGACGACCAGTACGCGGCGACCACGTCGATCGGCGCGGGGCAGCTGCGCCGCGGTGACCTGGTGTTCTGGTCGGACAGCGGCCGGGCCTCGGGGATCCACCACGTGGGGATCTATCTGGGCGGCGGCCAGTTCGTGGAGGCGCCCCGACCGGGCAAGACCGTGCGGATATCGACGTTCACCTCGGGCTACTACCCGACCCACTTCGGGCGGCCGTAGCACCGGAAGACGACACCGGGCCCCGACGGCGCTCCGCTGTCGGGGCCCGGTCGTGTGCTCACTCGGAGGCGGCGTTCAGCAGGGCGGTCTGCTCCGGGGTGAGCCTCAGCGCGGTGGCGGCCAGCAGCGGCGTCAGCTGGTCGACGGTGCGGGCGCTGGCGATCGGGGCGGCGACCGTCGGGCGGGCGGCGAGCCAGGCCAGGGCGACGGCGGCCGGCGTGACGTCGTGCTCGGCGGCGACCGAGTCCAGCGCCTCCAGCACCTTGGGGCCGCGCGGCTCGGCCAGGTAGCGGGCGGCGCCCTCGGCGCGGGCGCTGTCCACCTCCGGGCCGCCGGGGCGGTACTTGCCGGTCAGGAAGCCGGACGCGAGGGCGTAGTACGGCACGGTGGCGAGGCCGTGCTCGGCGACCGCGTCGGCCAGCGGGCCCTCGAATGTTCCACGGGAAACCAGGTTGTAGTGCGGCTGGACCGCGACGTACTTGGCCAGGCCCTCGCGCTCGGCGAAGGCCAGCGCCTCGACCAGCCGCTCGGCGGAGATGTTGGAGGCGGCGACCGCGCGGACCTTGCCCTCGCGGACCAGTCCGTCCAGCGCGGTGACGAACTCCTCGACCGGGGTGTCGTCGTCCCGGTGGGTGTAGTAGAGGTCGATCGACTCCACGCCCAGGCGGCGCAGCGAGGCCTCGGCGGAGGCCTTGATGTTGGCCGCGCCCAGGCCCTTCGCCTCGGGGTGCATGCCGACCTTGGTGGCGATCACGATGTCCTCGCGGTTGCCGCGGCTGCGCAGCCAGTCACCGAGGACGGTCTCGGACTCGCCGCCGGTGTTGCCCGGGGCCCAGGCGGAGTAGACGTCGGCGGTGTCGACGAAGTTGCCGCCGGCGGCCGCGTAGGCGTCCAGCACGGCGAAGGACTGCTGTTCGTCGGCCGTCCAGCCGAAGACGTTGCCGCCGAGGGACAGCGGGTAGACGGACAGGTCGGAGTTGCCGAGGCGGACCCGGCTGGGGTTTCCGGTCATGTTCGCAGTCAACCCGATTGTGTGGGAACGCATTCCGGGAGTCGCGAACCGTTCACACACCCGTCGCACGTCGGGGCGGTTCGTCCGTCGGGGGATGGGTCCGGGGTGTGCCTGAGGTGGGCTGATTCGTTAGAGTCCGTGCCATGGCTGACAACGACTACGACCCCGCCGGTAGCACCCAGATGTTCCGGGCGTTCGTCGACGAGACCCCGGCACCTCAGGCACCGGGCTCCGTCTCCACCTACGGCAACAGCAACAGCGGCAGTCGCACCGGCGTGATCGCGCTGATCGCCGTCGTCGCCCTGGTCGTCCTGGGCGCGGTCATCTGGCTCGCGGTCAAGTGACCCTCACGCGGGTGACCCCGATCAGGGTCACCCGCGTGACGGGTGGCACCGGCCGCAGGGCCCGTCCTCGAACTCCCGCCCGCGGGGCGACACCGGGGCACTAGCAGGGCTTGCGCCAGGCGTTGAGGTCGAGTTTCTTCTGCATCGAACTGAAGCCCAGCGACTTGGCCTTGGCGCAGAACTGGTCCGTGTCGAGCTTGTACTCGACGTGGAACACCGCCTTGCCCGCCTTGATGAAGGGGGAGACCCGGTCGCACTCGTCGAACTGCGTGCACTCCTCGTTGACCGCGAAGTCGAAGTCCGGCAGCAGCGCGGGGATCTGGTCCAGGTCGTTCTTCAGGCCGATGGCCAGGCCGCGCTCGTGCGCGAGCTGGGCCAGCATCCGGTTGTACGCGAGCTGGTCATCGGGGGTCAGCGGGAAGCCGCTGTTCTGGTTGTAGGCCTCGATGGTGTCCGGCTCGATGGCGTCGAAGCCCTTGCTCTTGCACATGTCGAAGCGGGCGGCCATCAGCGGCTTCAGCTGGTCGAGCTTGCGGATGTCGAACCACTTCTCGCCCTTCCAGCCGGTGTCCGAGCCCTGCAGGGCCTTGGCGAAGGCGTTGGAGTCGGGGCGGAAGTCCTCCCAGGAGCCGGCGTTGATGTAGCAGATCACCTTGCGGCCCTTGGCGTGCAGTGCGGCCACCACCGAGGAGTCGTTCTCGAAGCCGTCGATGTCGTAGACCGGGACGTCCACCGACTGGTCCACGGTGCCGCCGAGCTGCCACTGCCAGGCGAGGCCCGGGGTGGGCTGCCAGCGGGCGCCGGCCGGGGGCGGGGCGGTGGCGCCGGGCGGCGTGCTGCCGCCCGGTGGGGTGGCGGGAGCGGTGGTGCCGCTCGGTGTGCCCGGGGCGGTGGTCGCGCCGGGGGTGGCGGGCCCGGTGCTCGTGGTGTCCGGGGCGGACGGGGTGCCGGGGGTGCTGGGCGCGGTGGCCGCGGGCGAGTTGCTCGGGCTGTCGTCGGCCGAGTCCTGGTCGTCCTCCGAACCCGAGCTGCTGCACGAGGTGACCAGCAAGGCGGTGGCGGTGGCGAGGGCCAGGGCGGCCGGCAGTAGCCGGGTACGGCGGTTCACGGTAGTCGGACTCCGGATCAGGTCAGGTCAGTTCGGCGGCGGTCAGACCGTACGGCAGGGTGCACCAGGGGTTCTCGCCGGCGCCCGGGACGGCGCAGCCGACGCCGGCGCGCCGGGCGGTGATCAGTGCGGAGGCGTCCTGGGCGGCGTCGGCCGGGACGTCGTAGACCAGGTGGCAGAAGCGGGAGGCCGCGTGGCGGCCGGTCCACAGCGGCAGCGTCATGGCACGGTAGGTGTCCCAGTCGCCCTCGAAGGTGACCAGCAGGTCGGCCAGGCCGACCTCGGCGTAGCCCGGGTCCGGGTGCTCGCCGTGGCCGAACACCACGGTGCCGCAGCCGGCTGCCCGGGCGGCCGTGGCCAGCCGCCGGTAGTGGGCCAACGCGCCCGGGTGGGTGGCGACTTGGTCGAGGTACACGCCGGTGATGCCATGGCGCTGGCGGTACGTCAGGATGTCGGCCACCACGGCCGCGTGCGGCCTGCGGCCGTAGTCGGTGTCGGCGTAGCCGACCAACGGCAGGCCGGCCGCGCGGAGTTCGTCGGCGGCTTCCGCGAAGACGTCGTCCGGGACCTCGCCCGGACCGTCCGCGAGGTTGAGCACCACGGCGGCGATCCGGGCGGGGTCGGCGGCGGCGACCGCCCGCCAGGCCGCCGGGTCCACCGCGGGGTGGACGTACAGCGGCACCAGCAGGCGGCCGTCGGGGGTGGTCCCGGCGGTCATGCGACCACCGGGGTCGGGATGGGCTCGGCGGTGCTGAGCCACAGGTCGCGCAGGGTGTCGGCGAGGTCCGTCTCCGGGTGCCAGCCGAGCTCCCGGGCGGCGGCCGACACGTCGGCCTGCTGCCAGGAGACCGCGGCCGAGCGTTCGGAGCCGGCCCCGCTCTCGTCGATCCGGCCGGTGAAGCCGGCCGCCGCGACCAGTCCGTCGGCGATCGCCCGGACCTGACGGGCCCGCCCGGAGGCGAGGTTGAGCACCCGGGGGAGCGGACCGTCGGCGGTGACCGCCAGGCCGACCGCCGTGGCGATGTCCCGGGCGTCCACGAAGTCGCGGTAGGCGGAGAGGTCCCCGACCGTGATCACACCGTCGGCGCCCTCGGGCGCCACCCGCCGCAGCTCGGCGGCCAGCCGGCCGGGCAGCGAGCCCGCCGGGGCACCCGGGCCGACCGGGTTGAACACCCGCAGCACCACCGCGTCCAGCGGCGAGCCGGCGACCGCGAGGGAACCGGCCAGCTTGGTCGCGCCGTACACACCGACCGGGCGGGCGTCGGCCTGCTCGGACAGCGAGTCGCCCTCGGCGCAGACGCCGTACTCGCCGGCCGAACCGATGTGCACCAGACGGGCCTCGGGGGCGCCGAGCTGCAGCGCCTCGCAGAGCACCGCCGGGCCGCGGGCGTTCACCTCGGCGAGTTTGACCGCGCTGCCGGCCACCGCGCCGGCGAAGTTGACCACCACGTCGGGGGCCAGCGCGGCCAGTTCCTCGCCGAGCGGGCCTGCCTGGGCGGTGCCCAGGTCCAGCCGGAGGTCGTGGGCGGGCCGCCGGCCCGCGGTCAGCACGGTGGCCCCGGGCAGTGACCGCAAGACGGCGGAGGCGTGACGGCCGAGGAAGCCGTCGCCGCCGAGCAGCAGTATCCTCACGCGGCCCGTCCGTCGCTCTCGGCGCCCGCGGCGACGGACTGCTCGACCGTGGCGTCCGGGGCGGTGCGGACGGCCGGGATCGGCAGCTCCGCGAGGCCCGGCCCGGTGCCGGTCGACTCGAAGGGCATCAGCACCGGGCGGATGCCGGCGAACTCGGCGTTGGCCCGGTCGTAGTCGTCCGGGCGTCCGATGTCCAGCCAGTAGCCGCCGAAGTCGTAGGCGGCCGGCGGGGTGTCGGCGGCCAGCAGGTCGAGCACCAGCTCGTCGAAGCCCAGCGGCAGGCCGGGGGTGTACTTGGCGAGCGCCGAGCGCGAGACGCCGTACACGCCCATCGAGACGCGGTAGTCGATGCTGGGCTTCTCCTGGAAGCCGGTGATGCTGCCGGAGTCGGTGGTCAGCACACCGAAGTCGATCTTCACCTGGCGGGCGTAGGTGGCGATGGTCAGCGGGGCCCCGGACGCCTCGTGGTGCTTGAGCACCCCGGCGAAGTCCAGGTCGGTGAGGATGTCGCCGTTCATCACCAGGAAGTGCTCGGGCAGGCGGTCCTGCATGGTGAGCAGCGGGCCCATGGTGCCGAGCGGGCTGTCCTCGACGGCGTAGCCGACCCGCAGGCCCCACTGGGAGCCGTTGCCCACGTAGGCGCGGATGATGTGGCCGAGGTGGCCGATGGCCAGGGTGACGGTCTTGAAGCCCGCGGAGGCGAGCTGACGCATCACGATCTCCAGGATCGCGTGCTGGTCGCCGATCGGGACGAGCGGCTTGGGAAGCGCGGTGGTGTACGGGCGGAGGCGGACGCCCTTACCGCCGGCCAGGATCACTGCGTGCATGGTGTTTCCCCCACGGAAAGGATGTGTAGGACACGAACCTTGGTTACCAGGACGAGCATGATCGTTAAGGCGCTCAGACGTTGTAGATGTCGGTCTTGTAGCGGGCCAGGTTGGCCGGGTCGCGGAAGAACTCGATGGTCTGCTCCAGTCCCTGCTCCAGCGTGAACTGCGGCGCCCAGCCGGTGGCCTCGCGCAGTCGGGTGGCGTCCGCGACCAGGCGCATGACCTCGGAGTTGGTCGGACGGATGCGCTGCTCGTCCTCCTTCACCACCAGGTCCACGCCCATCAGCTTGCCGACCAGGGTGACCAGGTCGCCGACCGAGATCTCGCCGCCGGTGCCGGCGTTGAAGGTCCGGCCGACCACGGCCTCGGCGGGCGCGGTGCCCACCGTGCGGAAGGCGTTGGCGGTGTCCTTCACGAACATGAAGTCACGGGTCGGGCGCAGGTCGCCGAGGGTGATCTCGGTCTGGCCGGCCGCGACCTGGGCGATCACGGTGGGGATGACGGCGCGCATCGACTGGCGCGGGCCGAAGGTGTTGAACGGGCGCAGGGTGACGACCGGGGTCTCGAAGCTGGCGTGGTAGCTGTCGGCCAGCCGGTCCCCGCCGGCCTTGGAGGCGGCGTACGGGGACTGGGTGTTGATCGGGTGGTCCTCGGTGATCGGCACGGTCTGCGCGGTGCCGTAGGTCTCGCTGGTGGAGGTGTGCACCAGGCGGGGGATCTCCAGGTGGCGCACCGCCTCCAGCACGTTCAGGGTGCCGGTGACATTGGTGTCCACGTACGAGTGCGGCGCGCGGTAGGAGTACGGGATCGCGATCAGGGCGGCCAGGTGGTAGACCGCCTCGGTGCCCTTGACCAGGCCGTTGACCGAGCCCGGGTCCCGGACGTCGCCGAGGACGATCTCGACCGAGTCCAGCACCTCCTCGGACAGGGTCTCCAGCCAGCCGAAGGAGGAGAAGGAGTTGTACTGGACCATCGCGCGGACGTGGTGCCCGTCGGCGACCAGGGTCTCGACGAGGTGGGAGCCGATGAAGCCCTCGGCTCCGGTAACCGCGACGCTGCTCATGCGGGATTCGCTTTCTCGATTTCGGGGGACGGCCGGGCGCTCTGTGGTGGCCGGCCGGTGGTGTCTCGGTTGAGGCTGGGCCCCTCAGCGATGCTGAGGAGTCAGCGGTGTTGGGTGGTGCGGCCGAGCACGGGCCCGGCGATGGCGGTGAGGACGAGTGCGGTCGCCCCGCAGCCGATCAGCTGCAGGACGATCGGGTCCGCACCGGTCAGCAGCCCGGCGCTCTCGGCGACCGCGGCGGCCAGACAGATGAGGGCCGTGCTCCAGCTGAACCCGAAGGCGTTCAGCAGCAGCGCCAGCCAGAGCGAGCCGCCCAGGAGCAGGATCGCGCCGAGCTGCGGCACACCGAGCGAGGGGGCGCCCGGCCACAGCACGGTCGCGGCTGCGTCCAGTGCGGCCACGGTGGTGAGGTAGATGAACAGGCAGCCGAGCAGGATCCCGCCGGTGCGGCGGGTGAACTGCCCGGTGGTGTGGCTGGTGCGCAACGCGGCGACGGCCATCGCCCGGTAGCGGAACAGCAGCCACTCGGCGAGGCCGAGACTGAGCGTCAGCGCGATCATGGCCGGACCGGTGGGGGTGGTCTTCAGCTCGTGCACGGGGTGGCCGTGCAGGCTGTGGGCCGCGGTGTGCGCGGCGTGGGAGGAGGCGCGCACCGCCTGGTGGATGGTCTCGCCGAGGCCGGCGATCAGCGTCAGCGCACCGCAGGCCAGGCCGAACAGGAGGTGGGGGACCTCCTGGCGGATCGGCAGCTTCAGCTCCACGCCGTCCCGGTCGCCGCCGCGGACGGCGACCAGCAGCTCCCGGACGGCCAGCCCGACGGCCAGCGCCAGCGAGGCCAGCAACACCACCGTACGGACCAGCTGCGGGACGTCCACCGCCAGCACCACGCCCGCGCCGACCGAGGCCGGGGCCAGCGCCACCAGGAGGAACTTCTCCCGGCCGAGCACCAGCAGCACGGTGGCCGCGCCCAGGTAGAGCGACTGCCCGGCGGCGAACCACAGCGCGCCCAGCGGCCCGCCGACCAGGTACGCCGCGGCGGCGCCGAACAGCGCGCCGACCGGTGCCCCGACGGCCAGGCAGACCGCGGCGTCCCGGCGGCGCAGCCGGCTCAGCCAGCGGTACGCGCGGTGCGCCAGTGCCTGGTTGAAGCCCCAGCTGACCAGCGTGGCGATGGACAGCGCGAGCATGCCCGAAGGCAGCCCGAAGCGCATCCGGGCGGTCGCGAACAGGTTGGCGCCGAGCAGGTAGCCGAGCCCGGGCAGGGCGAACACCAGGCCGCGCACCACGCAGCGCCAGGGATCGGCCCGCCAGGGGTTGGCGAACTCGGAGCTCGGGCCGGGGTAGCGGCGCTGGACCTTCTCGAACAACTCCTCGGCGACGGTGAACGCGTCGGGCCGGCCGTACAGCAGGGCCGCCTGCTCGTCGGAGAGGCCGTCGGACTCCAGGAAGGCCGCGATCTCGTACGGGTGGACGGCGTCGGCGCAGATGTCGTGCAGGCGCTCGGCGAGCTCGTCCAGCGGGTCGGCGGAGAGGCCGAGCTGCTCCACGGGTTCGGGCTCGACGGAAGGGGCGGGGCGGCGGCGCTTCAGCGGCAGGGTGCGCAGCTGCATCGTCCGCTCGGCGCCGCCCTCGTCCGGAACCAGACGAATGGGACCACTCACGCGCCCACCTCGCTGCGCTCGGCAGCCGCTTCGCGGTACACGCACCTGTCGATGGCTCGCTCGCTTCGCTCACTCACGCGCCCACCTCGCTGCGCTCGGCAGCCGCTTCGCGGTACACGCACCTGTCGATGGCTCGCTCGCTTCGCTCACTCACGCGCCCACCTCGC
>NZ_JBEXKB010000001.1:0-79856 GCF_040609455.1 Kitasatospora sp. NPDC004669 | reverse complement strand
ACGCTCGGCTGGGGCTGGGCGGCGGCCAACTGCTGGTCCCAGTCGGGGCTGGGGACCTCGCCGGAGACGGCCACCACGCCGCCGGGCATCCAGCGGGCGGTGCCGAGGAGTTCGGTGTAGATGCCCCGGAAGCCGTCGATGTTCTGACGGAGCGTGAACTGCTCGATGACCCGGAGCCGGGCGCCCTCGCCGAGCCGGGCGCGCCGTTCGGGGTCGCGCAGCAGCTCGATCGCGGCGGCCGCCATCGGCTCGGGCTCGCGCGGCGGGACGACCAGGCCGGTGTCCCCGACGGCCTCGCGCACCCCGCCGACGTCGGTCGAGACCGTCGCGCGGCCGCAGGACATCGCTTCGATCAGGGTGAAGGGGAAGCCCTCGCTGATGCTGGAGAGCATCACCACGTTGCCCGCCGCGTACGCGTCGGTGATGTCGGCGACGCGGCCCTCGAAGGCCACCGAGTCGGCGATGCCGAGCTCGGCGGCCAGGGCTATGCAGCCGTCCCGGTACGCCTCGCCGCCCTTGGGAGTGCCCCCGAAGAGCCGCAGCCGCGCCTCGGGGATCTCACGGTGGACGATGGCGAAGGCCCGGATCAGCGTCTCCAGGTCCTTGATCGGGTCGACCCGGCCGGCCCAGCTGAGGGTCGGCGTCTCGGGCTCGGGACCGGCCGGCGGGAAGGCGGCCGGGTCCACCCCGTTGTAGACGGTGCGGATGTGCGCGGA
Organism: Kitasatospora sp. NPDC004669; assembly: GCF_040609455.1. Classification (NCBI taxonomy): domain Bacteria; kingdom Bacillati; phylum Actinomycetota; class Actinomycetes; order Kitasatosporales; family Streptomycetaceae; genus Kitasatospora; species Kitasatospora sp. NPDC004669. The sequence continues at coordinate 79,140 of NZ_JBEXKB010000001.1, read as the reverse complement.
CGGCGTGCCGCCGCGTTCCTCCCAGCGCCGGTTGTACCGGTTGCCGGGGGTGACCAGCGCGGCCTGCCGGTAGCTCTCCTCGGCGAGCATCCGGTAGAAGCCGAGCAGCAGCGCCTTGACCGGCCAGCGATACGGACCGGTGCGGTAGCCGAGGTAGCGCTCGCGCAGGTAGATGCCGTGCTCGGTGAGTAGGAACGGTACGCCGAACTGCTGGGCGGCGATCAGCCCGGGCAGGGTGGCCAGACCGCCGCTGGCCGCGTGGGCGACGCCGCCGGTGGGCGGGTCGACCGAGAGCGGCCGCAGGGCGTGCTCCAGCAGGTCGGTGGCGTTCAGTGCGTCGTGCAGGGTGGGCCGGGAGACGGCGGTGGGCAGGTAGTCGCGGGTCCACACGTGTTGGAGGGTGCGCAGGGCGCGCTCGCTGCGCAGCGCGGGGCTGAGCAGCCCGCGACGGGCGAGGTCGGCGAAGCCGTACAGCTCCGTCCCGAAGTGCGTGGTGTAGACCGGGTCGAGGATGGAGTGGAGGAAGCGCTCGTACGCGTTGAGGAAGCGCCGCATCTCCTTGCCGCGCGGCGGCCGGGCCTCCGAGGCCGGGCCCCACAGCGGTGCGGTGGTGACCGACCGCACGTTGGCGGGCAGTTCCCAGGCCAGTGACTCCTGGCCGGTTCCGGTGACGGCGATGACGTCGAAGTCGACGTCCGGCATGCCTTGAACGAGCTGGTCGCACCAGACGCTCACGCCGCCGTGCTGGTGCGGATACGTCCCCTCGGTGAGCAGGGTGACGCGCATCTCCTGTCCCCCCTCCTGTTCTTGCGTCGGTTGTCCGGCCTGGGTGGCCGGAGCGGGAGCCGTGGCGGGGTCGGGCCGGGAGTCCTGGCCCGACCCCGTCAGCGGGTGCTACGGGTTACCGGTTGCCGGGGCGCCCGGTGGTGCTGCCGTGCGAGGCCGTCCCCCCAGAGGCCTTGCCGGACTGGTTGCCCTGGCCGGTGTTGCTGCTCACGACTCCCTTGCCGGGCACCGGGGTTCCGCTGCCGGGGACGAGGGACTTCGCGGGCTTGCGGGTGGTGTCGCTCGGGCCCACCGGGACCGGGGTGGCGGCACCCTGCGGCACGACCTTCTTGTCCGCCGGGGCCGGGGCCGGGACGGACTTGGCCGCGACGCTCGGCGCGACGGCGGCCGGGGCGGCCGGCGCGCTGCCGGAGGGGAGCTGCAGGGCGACGCTGCTCTGCAGGGCGCCCGGGGACGCCCAGCCGGAGAGCGTACCGGCATAGGCCGAACCGAAGGCGGTCGAACCGATGGCCAGCTTCTGAGTAGTTCCGGTCGGCATGGTGGCCTGGATCTGAACACCGGCCGGCGCGCTGACGGTGACGCTGTTGCCGACCTTGTACGCGGTCACCTGGCCGGAGGCGAGGGCCGTGTTCCAGGCCGCGCGGCGCTGGAACTCCAGGCCGATCTCGCGCTCACCGAGGTTCACGATCGGGGCGTTGTCGGCGTACAGCCCGCGGTAGGTGCCGAGGATCTTCTCCAGCACCGGGTACAGGATGCGGCCCTCGGACAGGTTCGACTGGTGCACGAAGTGCGGCCGCGGGTCGTTGCTCAGCACGTGGCCGAGGTCGATCCGGGCCTCCAGCGGCACGATGTACGACTGGTAGCCGGTGGTGGTGTCCAGCGGCTGGGGCAGGCAGGTGGAGTTGGCGTTGTTCTCGCAGACGCCGCTGCCGCCGTTGGCCTTGCTGGTGTAGATCCAGTTGTACTCGTCGGCCTCCTCCTGCGCCGAACCGGCGTTGTAGAAGACGTTCATCGGGTACCGCGGCACGGTCAGCGTGGACGAACCGACGGCCCGCTGGGCGGGCTCGCGGGAGGCGTCGCTGCCGGTGAACTTGATGCCGTTGGCGGCCAGCGCCGGCGCCAGGTTCGGGTTGTCGCTGGTCTCCTGCGGGGCGGTCAGCAGGCCGGAGTGCTCGCCGGTGACGAGCACCTGCGGGTCGACGTTCAGGCCGTTCTTCGTGGCCCAGTCGAAGTTGTTCTTGATCTGGGTGGAGATGGTGTTCTGGTCGACCCAGACGGTGTTGCCCGAGGCGTCCTTGGTGCAGCGCCACGGCACCACGCTGACGTCCTGGACGCAGCCCAGGTACGGGTGGGTGTAGGTGTGGTTGACCCAGCGGTAGCTGTTCTGGTCGGCGATCATCTGGTTCGCCGTCGGGTCGACCGTGGTGTTGTTGTCGGCCTTCCAGTCCTCGCTGCCGCCGCCGTTGAACACCATGTCCAACGTGAAGTTGTTGGCGGCCTGCCACTGCTTGAGGTAGTTGGCGTCGTCCGGGGTCATCCGGATCGGGTTGGTCGTGCCCGGGGTGCCGGGCGGGCAGGTCACGTCACCGGGGGTGCACTTCAGCGTGGTGGACCAGCGGTCGTCGGCCAGGAACACGTCGTCCACGTGGGTGGCGAAGTAGTTGCGGTCGTAGCCGAGGTGGACGCCCTGGGTGATCCAGTCGACCATGCCGCGGGCCAGCAGCCGGAACTGCTGCTGGTACTGGTTGTAGACGAAGGTGACGACCAGTTCCTTGCGGCCGTCGTGGGTGTACTCACCGACCAGCGAACCGCGGGTGGTCGAGTTGGGTATCGGCGCGTCGACCAGCGGGACGAAGGAGGCGCCGGACGGCAGATTGGCGAGCGGGGTCGCCAGGTAGCCGTAGCTCTCGCTGACGTTGGGGTCGTTGTCCTCGAACGGCACGCTGCCCTTGAGGTACCCGAACGGACCCGAGTTTCCGGCCGTGGTGGTGGCGGCCTGGAATCCGTCGAGGGTGCCGACGAATCCCGGATTCTGGGCGTAGTTCAGACCGACGGCCGGGCTGGCCCAGGTGTACGCGTCAATCTGTCGAACGTTGAAAGCGGCTTCGTACGTCGCGATCGCCGTCATCTCGGCGGCGCTGTTGGGGAAGGGGTTTTCGTTGGGCAGCACGATGCCCTGGTACTTCCCCCGGGGCTGCCCGTTCACCGTGTCGCTCAGGAAAGCGGAGTTGATGACAGGGCGGTTGGGGTCATTGAGGCTGACGACCTTGTACGGCGTCCCCTGGCTCTTCAGCTCGGCGGTGATCGCCGCGACGGACGGACCCCCGTCGTCGATGACCAGGACGGTGAGGTCGATCCTGGGCGGCGTGGTGTCGCCGTGGGCCAGGGTGGTCTGCAGGCCGCTGGCCAGCAGAACTGCCGCCGCATAAGCGGCGACTCTTCGGGTCGCTCGACCCATGGTTGATCCTCCCCTTGGGGCCGGCGCAGCGCTGCTCTGCGCTCGCCCGCCCGTGTAGCTGTTCGTGGGCAGCAGGCTGCCCGGCGCCCATCCTGGTCGAGGGTCGGCGGTGCGAGGGACCAATTGGGCGAGAGTGCAGCGAACCTGTTACCAACGTTCATGGCGAAGCCATGGAGGCGCTGATTGTGACCGTACCCGGACCGCCCGCGCAAATAATGAATTGAAAATGAAAAAACGGAAGCCGAGTGCTACGCCTGGTTACCGAGTGTGCGGCTCAGGTGGTTCCGCAGGGCACCTACACTGTCGTCGTTACGCATGACACTCTTGCACATCTCGCCGGTCTGACGGGCAGGTTCATGCAATATCGGGCACCCCTGTGCCATGTGACAGTCCGAATATGCAATGGAGGCGCGCGGGTGGCCGATCAGCAGATCGAGTCCGAGCGAATCGGAGACACGCGGAATGCGCTCCCGGAGCCGGACGCAGCGGTGCTCGTCGGGCGCAGTCTCGGCCTGCGCGGTGCGGTCAATGCCCGGGATCTGGGCGGTTATCGGGCGGCTGACGGACGGTCGGTTCGCGCCGGTGTGGTCCTGCGCAGTGATGGCCTGAACCATGTCACCGCCGAGGACCTCGGCCCGCTGGGCGCGCTCGGCCTGCGCGGGGTGGTGGACCTGCGCAGTTCCGAAGAGGTCCGCGAGGCCGGCCCGGATCGCCTGCCGGACAGCGTCACTCTGCATCATCTTCCGCTGCTGGCAACAGACTTCGACATTCACGGGATGCTGCGCGGCGCGCTGGCCGACCGCAGCGCGCGCAAGCAGCGCGCCCTGCTCGGCGGCGGTCGGGCGGCCGCCATGATGACCGGCCTCTACCGCTGGTTCGTCACCGACGCGCAGGCCCGCGAGCGCTTCGCCGCCCTGCTGCGGCTGCTGGCCGAGCCGGACGGGGTGCCGCTGCTGTTCCACTGCTCGGCGGGCAAGGACCGCACCGGCTGGGCCGCCGCGGTGGTGCTGACCGCCCTGGGCGTCGACCGCGAGACCGTGCTCGCCGACTACCTGCTCACCAATGAGCGCTCGGCCCCGGTGGTGACGAGGGTGCTGGACGACTTCGGCAGCCGCGGCCTGATGCGCGAGCCCGAGCTCCTCCTGCCGGTCTTCCGGGCCGACCGCGCCTATCTGGACGCGGCATTCGCGGAGGTCGAGGCCGGCTGGAGCGGCTTCGACGCGTTCTGGCGGGAGGGGCTCGGGCTGGACGACGACGTGCTGGCCGGACTGCGCGCCAACCTGCTGGACGGCGGCGGGAGTTGAGCGGGCCGATCAGCCCTCGCTGATCAGCCCCTCGCGGAGCTGGGTGAGCGTCCTGGTGAGCAGCCGGGAGACGTGCATCTGGGAGATGCCGATCTCCTCGCCGATCTGCGACTGGGTGAGGTTGCCGAAGAAGCGCAGCATGATGATCCGGCGCTCGCGCGGCTGCAGCTTGGCCAGCAGCGGCTTGAGCGACTCCCGGTACTCCACGCCCTCCAGCGCGAGGTCCTCGTAGCCGAGCCGCTCGGCCAGCGGCCCCTCGCTGTCCTCCTCGCTGGGGCTGGAGTCCAGCGAGCTCGCGGTGTAGGCGTTGCCCACCGCGAGGCCCTCGACCACGTCCTCCTCGCTGACCCCCAGGCAGACGGCCAACTCGGCGACGGTGGGGGAGCGGTCCAGCCGCTGGGACAGCTCGTCCCCGGCCTTGGTGAGCGCCAGTCGCAGCTCCTGGAGCCGCCGGGGCACCCGGACGGACCAGCTGGTGTCCCGGAAGAAGCGCTTGATCTCGCCGACCACGGTCGGCATCGCGAAGGTGGGGAACTCCACCCCGCGCTCCGGGTCGAAGCGGTCGATCGCCTTGATCAGGCCGATGGTGCCGACCTGGACGATGTCCTCCATCGGCTCGTTGCGGCTGCGGAAGCGCGCCGAGGCGTACCGGACCAGCGGCAGGTTGAGCTCGATCAGCGTGTCGCGGACGTAGGTGTGCTCCTCGCTGCCCGGCTCCAGTGCGGCGAGCCGCAGGAACAGCGAGCGGGAGAGCGTCCGGGTGTCCAGCCCGGAGCCGGGCGGCGTCTCGGGCGGAGCTCCGGCGCCGGACGTCTCGGGGACGGGCCTTTCGAGGGACGTGGCCCGCTGCTGCGGGATCCGGTCCTCGGCGACCACCGTGCCCTTGGCCTGACCAGCGTGGATCTCTGCAGTGCCCAGCTCTCCGGACATGCACCCACCCCCTTGTGACTGACGGTTGAACGGGGGCCGACGCGCGGAGGTTCCCGGCGAGGGCCCAACCCCCTCCATACCGGAACACAGCGCACGGCAAACCCGAACGTCGCAAGATGTCACGCCCGGGTAACGCGCTGCAATCTCAATCTTCCCAGGAGTTGCCGGTGCGAAGCCTCGTCAGGATCCGCGAGAGCAGCCGGGAGACGTGCATCTGGGACATCCCCAACTCGGTGCTGATCTGCGACTGGGTGAGGTTGGCGAAGAACCGCAGCATCACGATCCGCCGCTCCCGTTCGGGGAGTTGGACCAGCAGGTGGCGGACCATGTCGCGGTGTTCGACCTCGGCCAGGGCTGAGTCCTCGTATCCCAGCCGGTCCAGCAGGGCGAGCCCGCCCTCGTGCTCCTGGGCGGCCTCCAGGGAGGCCGCGTTGTAGGCCCGTCCGGCGTCCAGGCAGGCCCGGACGTCCTCCTCGGGGATCCGCAGGCTGGCGGCGATCTCGGGCACCTTGGGGGCCCGGCCGTGCAGCACCGTCAGCTCCTCCATGGCGCCGCTGACCTGGACCCACAGTTCCTGGAGTCGGCGCGGGACGTGCATGGTGCGGACGTTGTCCCGGAAGTAGCGCTTGATCTCGCCCAGGATGGTCGGCAGCGCGTAGGTGGGGAACTGGACGCCGCGGCTGGGGTCGAAGCGGTCGATCGCGTTGATCAGGCCGATGGTGCCGACCTGGACGACGTCCTCCATCGGTTCGCTGCGGCTGCGGAAGCGGGTGGCCGCGTAGCGGACCAGCGGGATGTTCACCTCGATCAGGGCGGCCCGGACCCGCTCCCGCTCGGGGGCGTCCGGGGGCAGCTCGGTGAGCCGCTCGAACAGCACCCGGGTCAGCGTCCGGACGTCCACGGCGGGCCGGCCGCCTGTGCCGCGCAGCCCGTCCGGGCGGAGCTCGCCGGCCGGGCTGATGATCGCAGCCAGCACCTCGTCCACGGACACGTCACCCCTCCCAAAGTCGACAACGGCGGGCCCTGCGGATCGGGTGTCGCGGCTGGTCCACTACCTCGCCATGTCCGGCAAAACCGGTCATAGCATCACAAGGTGGGCACAGGTCGGGCAAGCACCCGACGGAGGTGTGTTGGTGGGGCGTTCGGCCTTCACCGGCCCGGCGGGCGAAGCGCCGCAAGGATCGTTCCCGGACAGATCGAGACGCCCCGCCCGGGGCCGGACGGGGCGGGGCGGTCCGTCCGGGGGACGGGCCGTAGGGGATCAGACCTCGATGTCGGCGATCACCCAGGTGGCGAACTCGCGCCACTGGCCCGCGGCGGCCTGGTGGGTCGGGTGGGTCAGGTAGGCCTGCAGGGTCTCGCGGTCCTCCACCAGGCTGTTGATCGCGTAGTCGTACGCGATGTCGCGCTCGGTGGTGTTCCAGCCGCACTCCCACTCGCGCAGCTCGGGGATCAGCGAGCCGAGCTCTTCGAACGCCTTGGCGCCGGCGAGCACGCGCTCTTCGTCCTTGGTGACGCCTTCATTGAGCTTGAACAGGACCAGATGCCGGATCACGATTACCGCTCCTCGCGGACGGGGGTAGAGGGTCCCGCCCACGGTAGCGGGTGTGCCGGGGCCGGTCGCGGCTCGGGCGGACCGCTACTTGATCAGGCCGGTCATGAAGGTGCCGATCGCCTTGGCCGCATTGGAGATGCCCTCGAAGCCGAGCTGGACCAGTTCGGCGGAGCGGGCGGGCGAGGTGATGATCGAGTAGAGCACGAAGATGAGCAGGAGGATCATGCCGATCTTCTTCGCCTGCGCCATCGTGACCTTCCTCCCTGCGGTGGGCCGCCGCCATTCGGGTCCCCGAGCGGCCCTGCAGGGCAGCTTATCCACCGGACGGGCTATCAAGTGTGCGACGCGTTCGTCCGGCGGGACGAAGGTCCTCGCGAGGGGGGTCTTTCTCCGGGTGCCCGGACGGGGACCGGGCGGCAGGATGGATGACGTACCGAGGATCTGGCAGGAATCTCCGGTGCGTGGATCCGGAGCTCCCCGCTGTGGGACCGGGCGCCGTGGCTTTCCCCCGACGCGGCACCGGTTGTGGGACTCCGCCGGGGGAGCGGTCAGTCCCCCCGAGCCGCTCCCCCTCCAGGCTCCGTACGGGCCGGGCCGTGGTGGTCGTCGGCCCGGAGGTGCGGAGCCCCTTCCACGTTCGAGGGTGCGCGGAAACGCCGAGGGCCCGTCCGAATCGGACGGGCCCTCGGGCTTTCCAGCGGTAGCGGTGGGATTCGAACCCACGGTGGAGTTGCCCCCACACACGCTTTCGAGGCGTGCTCCTTTGGCCGCTCGGACACGCTACCGAGGGGAACTCTACCGGACGGGTGGCGCGGTCACGAAATCCGTATCGGGAAGGCCGTCGCCGGGGGGCCTCAGCGGTGGGTGTCGAAGAAGGCGCGCAGCTGCTCGCCGCACTCCTCGGCGAGGACGCCCCAGATCACCTCGGGGCGGTGGTTGAGCCGGCGGTCGCGCATCACGTCGAAGAGGGAGCCGGCCGCGCCGGCCTTCTCGTCGAGGGCGCCGTAGACCACCCGGTCGATCCGGGACAGCACGATGGCGCCGGCGCACATCGTGCAGGGCTCCAGGGTGACCACCAGGGTGCAGCCGCTCAGCCGCCACTCCCCGGTCTTCTCGGCCGCCTGCCGGATCGCCACCACCTCGGCGTGCGCGGTCGGGTCGCCGACCGCCTCGCGCTCGTTGTGGCCGCGGCCGATCACCTCGCCGTCCGGGCCCAGGACGAGCGCCCCGACCGGGACGTCCCCGGTGGCCGGCGCCAGGGCGGCCTCGGCGATGGCGAGGCGCATCGGCGCCGCCCAGCGGTCACGGACCGGGTCGGGGCGGACGGGGGCTGGCAGCGGGGGGATGTGCGGGACGGTCAGCGGGGTGGATGCGGGCTGCATGGCATCCAGTGTCGGGCATCGGCCCGCTACCGGACCGCCTCCAGGACCTCGCCGCAGCCCAGGGCCTCGGCGATCTCCTCCAGGGCGTCGCCCGGCACCGCGCCCTCGCCGCTGAGGGCGAGCAGCTCCTCGGAGGTCAGACCGAACTCGGTGAGCAGGTGGGCGTCGCCGAGCGGGCCGACCGGGACGCCGCCGCGGGCGTCGGCGTCCTCGTCGTCCTGGTCCTGCGCCTCCTCGGCCTCGTCCAGCAGGTGGTCCAGGTCTCCGAACTCGCTCTCGCCGGCCTGGTCGACCAGCTCGTCGGTGAGGACGGAGCCGTAGGAGCTGCGGGCGGCGGCGGCGCCGTCCGACACGAAGATCCGCGGGTCCTCCTCACCGTCCACCCGGACGATGGCGAACCAGGCGTCCTCCTGTTCGATGAAGATCAGGACGCTGTCGTCGTCCTGCGCGGAGTCGCGGGCCAGGTCGGCCAGATCGGCCAGGGTTTCGACGTCGTCGAGTTCCGTCTCGCTTACATCCCACCCGTCCTCGGTGCGAGCAAGCACTGCAGCGAAGTACGCCACCAGGGACACTCCCAAGATCATCGGTCTCGGCTGTCGGCGCGCTCGGGCAACGCGGAAATCTGGCCGCCCCCGCGCCAGAGGCGGTCCGCTTGTTCGGACCGTCCCATCGGAATCGTGACAGAAAGCCCGCCCTTGCGGGGGGTGTTCGGCAGCGCGTCTTTGCAGGTCGTGTCGGAAGGGCCGGGTGGCGGACGGCGGAGTCGGGCCGGGAGGGTCCGACTCCGGTCGAAATTTGGTCCGAACGCCCGTCGGGGTCGGGTCGGGCCGACTCGGCTGCTGTCGCGGACCGGCGTCCGACCCGTCCCGGATCCCGGTCGGGCTCGCATCCGGCCCGTGTCGGACCCGTGTCGGAGTCGCGTCAGGCCCGCGTCAGGCCCGCGTCAGATCCGGAATTTTCGCATCCGCATCGCTTCGCGCATCCGTCGTTCCTTGGTCCGACGGGGCTGGACCCGCTCCCTCAGCTCGCGGGCCTCGGCGAGCTCGCGCAGGAAGACGGCCCGCCGCTTGCGGCGCTCCGCCTCGGTCTCGAGAGGGTCGTGCGGCGGGCCGGCGCCAAGGGCCGCCCCGCCGACGGGCTCGTCCGCCGAGCCGTCCCCGGCTTTCGGGTTGCTCGTCATAAGACCTGACATTCCCAGAACGGGCGGGTTGATACCACAGCAGCCGGTTCCGTCCGGACATCCGCGGCGCGTCACGGCGTGTGACGGCATCGTGGTGCCGGTCGGCGGGAAGCCGTGGCACGGCGTGTCGTACAGGCGTCCAGGACCGGGCTAACCTCGATACATGCGTCTCCACGTCGTCGACCACCCCCTGGTCGCCCACAAGCTCTCCACCCTGCGCGACGAGCGCACCGACTCGCCGACCTTCCGTCGCCTGACCGACGAGCTGGTGACCCTCCTCGCCTACGAGGCCACCCGGGACGTCCGCACCGACGAGGTGGAGATCACCACGCCCGTGGCGGTCACCCTCGGTACCCGGCTCAGCTACCCGCGTCCGCTGGTCGTGCCGATCCTGCGGGCCGGCCTCGGCATGCTGGACGGGATGACCCGCCTGCTGCCCACCGCCGAGGTGGGCTTCCTCGGCATGGTGCGCAACGAGGAGACCCTGGAGGCCTCCACGTACGCCACCCGGATGCCCGACGACCTCTCCGGCCGCCAGGTCTACGTGCTCGACCCGATGCTGGCCACCGGCGGCACCCTGGTCGCCGCGATCAAGATGCTGATCGAGCGCGGCGCCACCGACGTCACCGCCGTGGTGCTGCTGGCCGCGCCGGAGGGCGTCGAGGTGATGCGCCGCGAGCTGGCCGACCTGCCGGTCACCGTGGTCACCGCCGCCCTGGACGAGCGGCTGAACGAGAACGGCTACATCGTCCCCGGCCTCGGCGACGCGGGCGACCGGCTGTACGGCACCGCGGGCTGAGTCCCCTTTTACGTGCGGCTGATCCGACGCACGATTCCGAACGACCGAGAGCCCCCGGCACTGCGTCTGCCGGGGGCTCTTCCGTGTCCGTCGGGCGTCAGCAGTTGCCGGTGGCGCTCGGGGTGGGGGAGGGCTTGACGGCCAGGGCGAGGGCGGCGGCCGCCTGGGTCTCGTCCAGCAGGGCGTTGTAGCTGTCGCCGATCACGAAGTCCACGCTGGCGTCGGTGCGGGCGTCGGCGGTGACGGTGGCCCCGGCGATCTGCGAGCCCACCAGGGTGCCGGCCCCGGCACCGGACGGGCCGGCGATCACCTGGGCGGTGCCGGGCACCTTCTTGTCCAGCTCGGCCGGAGCGTTGCCGACCTTGCCGATGATGAAGCCGCGCTTCTTGAACTCCTCAGCGGTCCGCCCGGCCAGGCCGGCCTTGGTGGTGGCGTTGTAGATGTTCACCGTGACCGCGGTGGCCTGCGGGATGGTGTGCGGGTCGCCGCCCGGCGTGGCCGGCGCGCCGGAGGCCGCTGGGGCACCGGAGGCCGCTGGGGCGCCCGGGGTGGCACCCGGCGTCGGGGCGGCCAGCGGCTTGCCGGACGGGGTCGCGCAGGCCTGTGCGGAGGTGTGCTTGTTCCTGCCGCTGAAGATGTCGTAGAGCTGCACGCCGCCGAGGGCGATCAGGGCCAGCGCGAGCAGGCCGGCGAGCGCCGCGATGACCTTGCGGCTCTTCTTCGGGGGCCGGCCCAGCCTCGGGTAGGCGTTGCCGGTGATGCGGTACTGCTTCCCCTTGAGACCTTGGGGAGTCAACATGCTCACGGTTTGTCTCCCCCTCGTGCCAGGGCGGGGTCGGGATGACGGGTGGGCCAAGTAGGGGCGTCCCCCCGGTGCGGGCGGATCCCCTGGTCGCGGCCGTAGTCAGCAGATTAGTGCCGTACAGGCGTGAAGGTACTAAACGATCATCATCTGGAGTACTCCAGTACCCGAAAGGGGGTACCCGGGCACGCGTGGACCGCCCTCCGCCGGATGGCGAGGGGGCGGTCCGTGAAGCCTGCGTGGAGGTCTTGGGCGGGTGTCCCGAGGTGGGGCGCCGTCAGTCCATTTCGAGGACGCGGGCGTGCAGTACCTGGCGTTGTTGCAGCGCGGCCCGTACGGCCCGGTGCAGCCCGTCCTCCAGGTAGAGGTCGCCGTGCCACTTCACCACGTGGGCGAAGAGGTCCCCGTAGAAGGTCGAGTCCTCGGCCAGCAGGGTTTCCAGGTCGAGTTGGCCCTTGGTGGTCACCAGCTGGTCGAGCCGCACCGGACGTGGGGCGACGTCAGCCCACTGGCGGGTGCTCGTCCGGCCGTGATCCGGGTACGGCCGCCCATTGCCGATGCGCTTGAAGATCACACGGAAAGCCTACCGTTTGGGCGGCGGATGGCGCAGCAGCCGCGGCGCCGCCACGCGCACGGCTGTGAACTGCGGATGGACGAATGCGGCAGTTTGGTGGGAAATGTCGCGAACATCGGCACGGTTCCGATCGGGTTCCGGTCCTGAATCCGAAGCGTTCCGGTCCCGCGTCCCGAGCCGCCCAGGAGTGTGCACCGATGTTCCCCGCCCTCACCCCGCCGGGCGAGCGCATCGGCCCGCGTGCCGCCGAGGCCGGGCAGCAGTGGACGCCGCCGGGCTGCCCGGCCGAGTTCCACGCGCTCGGCCGGGCAGCGGCCCGGGCCGGAGATCTCGCGCAGCCTGTTCGGGACGTCCGAGCGGCGGCGGTGAGCCCCCGGCCGGAGGGCCCTCAGCCGGAGAGCGCGGCGCCGATCCGGTCGAGCGAGGACAGCCGCATCAGGCCGTAGTTGTAGAACTCGACCTCGGGGACGCCGAGTTCTCGCAGGGTGGCGATCTTGGCCGCGAGGTTCTCCGGGCCGTCGCAGTCCGAGGCCATCGGGCGCAGGATCACCGCCATCCGCTGCGGGCGGACGCCGTGCAGGGCGAAGGCGGCGAGCTTCTCCCGGACGGCCTCCGGGGTCCTGGCGTAGCCGAGGGTCTCGATCTGGTCGGTGGCCTCGACGAGGGCGGGCAGGTCGATGCCGGACAGCCAGCCCTTGCCGGGGCCGCCGCCGTCCATGAAGCTCAGCCGCATGCCGTGGCGGCGGGCCTGCTCGGTGAGGTCGGCGGCGAGGGCGGTGACGGTGGCGGCGGAGGCGTCCACGTAGGCGGCGAAGGCGCCGTCGGCGAGGGCGCTCAGGTCGGCGGGTTCGGCGGCGGCCTCCTGGTCGGCCAGCCGGCGGCGCAGCTCGGTCCGTACCGCCTCGGCGACCTGTTCGGCCGGGACGCCGGCGCGGGTGGCGGCGGCGCGGCAGTGCGGGCAGAAGCAGACGCCGAGCAGGGCCTCGGCGGTCGGACCCAGCTCCTCGAAGTAGCGCTCGTGGTGGTAGCCGTGGCGCAGGCCGTGGAAGTGCAGGGACTCGGCACGGATCGCGTCCACGCCGTACCGGGCCAGTTCGGCGACCAGGGTCAGCGCGTACTCGCGGACCTCCGGGGCAGCCGGGCAGAGCTCGGTGAGGTGGCGGTCGCCGAAGGCGTTGGCCGGGGCGCAGTCGGGATGGGCGAAGCCGAGTCGGTCGTTGTGGCAGAACACCGTCCAGGCGTGCAGCTTCAGGCCGCGCCGACCGGCCTCGGCGGCGGCCTCTGCGAAGGGGTCGCGGTCGCCGATCGCGGTGGACGGGACGGGCGCCAGGCGGCGGCCCCGCCAGCGGGCCGGGTCGGGGCGGAAGTAGGCCGCGCCCGGCTCCAGGTAGCGGATCACCCGGCGGGGGTTGTGCGGGAAGACGTCGCGTGCCTCGTGGTAGACCGAGGCCAGGGTGACGCCGCCGACCCCGGCGCGGTCGGTGAGGTTGCCGAAGAAGGTGTCGGCGCCCTCGTCGAGCAGGTCGGTGGCGAAGGCGAGGACGGACGACTCCACGGTGCGGCTCCGGAGCTGGGGGCGGATGCGCCGTTCACGCTAGCCGCAGGAGTCGGGAATGGTCTATACCTGGCCCGCCGGGCTCCCCGGGTGGCCTACAGACCGAGGTCGTCGAGCTCCTTGAGCAGGGCGGCGTTGGGGCTGCTCGGGTCGGTGGTGGGCTTGGCGTTGGACTTGGCCTTGGCCTTGGCGTTGGCGTTGGACTTGGGGTCGGCGGCGGGGCGCGGGGCGCGGTTGCGGAAGATCCAGGCGCCGGCGAGGCCGCCGACCAGGCCGCCCAGGTGAGCCGACCAGCTGATGCCCGGGGCGACGCCGGGCAGGGCGCTGGTGACCATGTAGGCGTAGGAGGCGCCGAGCACCACGCCGATCAGGGTGTCGATCGGGTTGCGGTCGAAGATCCCGCGCAGCACCACGTAGCCGAAGTAGCCGAACACCACGCCGCTGGCGCCGGCGCTGATCCGGTTCGGGCTGTCGAAGACCCAGGAGGTCAACTCGCTGGTCAGGGCGACCAGCAGGGTCAGGCCGAGGAACTTCTTGACCCCGCGGTAGGCCGCCAGGAAGCCGAAGACGAACAGCGGGCCGGAGTTGGCCTCCAGGTGGGCCCAGTTCCAGTGCAGGAACGGCGCGGTGACGATGTTCGGCAGCCGGCCCAGATCCTGCGGGATGATCCCGAAGCGCTTGCCGAGTTCGTAGTCGTCCATCCAGTTCACCAACTGGATCGACCAGATCGCTGCCAGCACCCCGACCATGGTGAAGAGCGCCCGCCGGGCGTCCGCGATCATCTGGACGGGGTCGAGCGTGCTTGCCGTGCTGCTGCGGTGCTCTGAAGCCATGACCTCGACTTTAGGGGCGGCGGAATCGGACGTGCACCCCATTACAGTGAATCGTGACGGTCGGTCCGTGGCCGTCACTGGCCCGTTGAGAGGTGACCACCCCATGAGTGTTCGTCCGCCGCTGCCTTACGAGTTCCTGCCGCAGGTGCCGTCCTTCCCACTGAGCAGCCAGGACATCACCGAAGGCGCCACGCTGGGCCAGGAGTTCATCTACGCCGGCGGCAACCTCTCGCCGCAGCTGGCCTGGTCGGGCCTGCCCGAGGCCACCAAGAGCATCGCTGTCACCTGCTACGACCCCGACGCCCCGACCGGCTCCGGCTGGTGGCACTGGCTCGCCCTCAACCTGCCCGCCGACACCACCGAACTGCCGCGCGGCGCCGGTTCGTCGGACGAGAGCCTGCCGGGCGCCGCCTCCTTCCACGGGCGCAACGACTTCCCGGGCAACAAGTACGACGGCGCCGCCCCGCCGCCCGGCGCCCCGCACCGGTACGTGTTCGCGGTGCACGCGCTGGACGTGGAGAAGCTCGACGTCACCGCCGACACCCCGCCGGCCCAGGTGGGCTTCAACCTGACCTTCCACACGCTGGGGCGGGCGCTGCTGACGGGCGAGTACGGGGTCTGAGCGCCTTGGCGCCCGAACGTCCGGTCGAGGTCTGGCGACTGCCCGAGGAGGATCTGCGGGCGGGCCGCCGGGCCCCGGCCTGGGCGGTCGGGCCGGGCGCGGAGCTGTTGGTTCTACTGACGGCCGGTCCGGGACCGCAACCGCCCTGCGGCGCCTGTCTGGTGACCGTTGCGCGGGACGGCGGGCAGTGGCTCGATCTGCCGCAGGTCCCCCTCCACCGCCCGATGCACCTCGGCCTGCTGCCGGGCGGCGGGCTGGTCCGGTGCGTACGGGAGGGCAAGCAGTGGCGGGAGGTCCGCCGGGATCGGCTGGACCTGCCCGGGGAGTTGGACCGGCACCACGCGTACGGCCGGGACGGTGCGCTCTGGTTCCGCTGTGGGAACGGCTGGTACCGGGTCGCGGTTCAACTCCCGCTTTCCGCCGCCAGGCCGGCCCGTTCCGCGAGGATGCGCAGGTGCTCGCGCAGCTCCGGCGGCTCGTGCACCTCGAAGGCGCAGTCCAGCATCAGCAGCCGCATCGCCGTCCACTCCAGGGAGTCGGCGTTGGAGCGCAGCCGGCAGGTGGTGGCGTCGATCGGTTCGATCTCGGAGTCGTTCGGCTTGAAGCGGCTCCGGACGGTCGCGAGCGGGGCGTGCACGGTGGCGACCACGGTGACGACGGGGGACGGACGGCGTAGCTTGCTCGCCACGTAGGCGGCGGCGTCCTCGGCGGGGAGCGGGCGCGGGGCGAAGCGGGCGCCGGTGGCGAAAGGGTCGGCGATCCGGTCGACCCGGAACAGCCGCCAGTCGTCGCGGTCCAGGTCGTAGCCGACCAGGTACCAGCGGCGGCCGGCCGAGACCAGCCGCTCGGGTTCGACCTGCCGTCTGGTCCCGGTGCCGTCGTAGGCTCGGTAGGCGAAGCGCAGCCGCTCCCGGGCGGTGACGGCGCGGGCGAGCACGGTGAGGTCCTCCGGGTCGACGGTCGGGCCGTCCCCGGTGAGCAGCGGCACGGTGGCGGTGTTGAGGGTGCCGACCCGGTGCCGCAGCCGGCTGGGCAACACCTGGAGCAGCTTGCCGAGGGCCCGTACCGAGGCCTCCTCGATGCCGACCACCGCGTGTCCGGCGGCCGCGCGGAGCCCGACCGCGATGGCCACCGCCTCCTCGTCGTCCAGCAGCAGCGGCGGCATCGCGGTGCCTGCCACCAGCCGGTAGCCGCCGTCCGCGCCCATGGTGGCCTGCACCGGGTAGCCGAGGTCGCGCAGCCGGTCGATGTCGCGCCGGATGGTGCGGGGGCTGACGCCGAGCCGTTCGGCGAGTTCGCTGCCGGGCCACTCGCGGGGGGTCTGCAGCAGGGACAGCAGGTTCAGCAGTCGGGCCGGGGTGCCGCTCATGCGCCCACCTCGCTTCGCTCGGCGGGGGCATTCGCCCACGCGCACCTCTCGATGATTCGCTCGCTGCGCTCACTCATGCGCCCACCCCGCTTCGCTCGCTCATGCCGTCCAGCATGCCGGATGAACTGGGACAGGTTCTGACCTACATGCCCCGTACTGTCGTGGACGTGCAGCAGACGAGCGAGGAGTACGCAATGACCACGGCGGGAGCCGACCGGCGGAGGTGGATCGCGCTGGCGATCGTGATGGTCGCCTCCTTCATGGACCTGGTGGACGTGACCATCGTCAACATCGCCATCCCGAGCATCCAGCAGGACACCGGTGCCTCGTTCAGCGCCATCCAGTGGGTCACCGGCGGCTATGCGCTGGCCTTTGCGATCGGCCTGATCACCGGCGGCCGGCTGGGCGACATCCACGGCCGCAAGCGGCTGTTCCTGATCGGGATCGGCGGCTTCACCCTGGCCTCCGCGCTGTGCGGGCTGGCCTCCGGCCCGGAGATGCTGGTCGGGATGCGGCTGCTGCAGGGCGGTACGGCGGCACTGATGGTGCCGCAGGTGCTGTCGATCATCCACGCGACCTTCCCGGCGGAGGAGCGCGGCAAGGTGTTCGGCATGTTCGGCGCGGTGGTCGGGCTGGGCGCGGTCTCCGGTCCGATGATCGGCGCGCTGCTCACCGAGTGGGACCCGCTGGGCCTGGCCTGGCGGCCGATCTTCCTGATCAACCTGCCGGTCGGCATCGCCGGGCTGCTGCTCGGCCGCCGCTTCATCGACGAGTCCAAGGCCGAGCACGCGCTGAAGCTGGACCTGGTCGGCGTGGCGCTGGCCAGCCTCGGCCTGCTGATGCTGATCTACCCGCTGACCCACGGCCGGGAGGCCGGCTGGCCGCTCTGGGGCTATGCGTCGATGGCCGGGAGCCTGCCGGTGTTCGTGCTGTTCGTGGTGTACGAGAAGGCCAAGACCCGGCGGGACGGCTCGCCGCTGGTGGAGCTGTCGCTGTTCCGGGTGAAGAGCTTCGCGGCCGGGATCTGCGTGCAGCTGGCCTTCGGCGTGGCGCTCGGCATCTTCTTCCTGGTCTGGACGCTCTACATGCAGGTCGGACTGGGCTGGAGCCCGCTCAAGGCCGGGGCGACCGGCATCCCGTTCTCGCTCGCGGTCTCCACGGCGGCCGGGCTGTCGGTGCAGAAGCTGGTGCCGCGGTTCGGGCGGAAGGTGCTCCAGGCGGGCGCGCTGGTGATGGCGGCGGGCGTGCTCACCTACATCTGGGAGGCGGACCGGTACGGGACGTCGATCGCGCCCTGGCAGATGGCGCTGCCGCTGGTGGTGATGGGCCTCGGGATGGGGCTGATCGTCGCGCCGATCACCGACGCGGTGCTGTCCGAGGTGCCGCGCCGGCACGCCGGGTCGGCCTCGGGTCTGATCAACACCGTGCAGCAGGTGGGCAACGCGCTCGGGCTCGGGCTGGTGTCGGTGGCCTTCTTCGGGGCGATGGACGACGTGGTCGCGCCGGACGCGGTCGGGGAGGCCTTCGGCGGGGCGTTCACCAACGCGCTGTGGTGGGTCGCCGGGGTGCTGCTGGTGGTGTTCCTGCTGATGTTCGCGCTGCCGCGCAAGCGGGCGGCGGGGGTCGTCGCCGCGGCCGAGGACGCGGCGGAGGAGCGGGAGACCGTGCTGGTCTGACCCGGTCCTGACGGGGTTCCCGACGAGGGCCTCGGTCGCGCTTCTGCGGCCGGGGCCCTCGGTGCACCGCGGGCCGCGCCGCCCGCTACGGGTGTCCGGGTGCCGGGACCCGCTGGTAGCTGCTGCCGTCCCTGGGGCGGGCCAGGCGGCCTGCCTCGACCAGGTCGCGGCGCAGGGCGGGGGCGTCGTCGTGCACGGTGTGCAGGGCGTTGTTGACCTCGGCCTCGGTGTAGCTGCGGCCCGGCTCGAACAGGGTCTCGGCGAGATGGGCCAGCAGCCGCTCCCGGCGGGCCGCCCTGCGGGGGATGGCGGTCAGGCGCCCGTCGGGGGTGAAGAGCGCGGACACGCTGTGGCGTGCGGAGGCGGATGCGGTCATGCCGGAAGCGTCGCCCGGTGGGGCGGGGCCGGGCAATCGGTTTTCGGCGCCGTCGTCCTGCGGCCGACTCAGCAGGTGCCGGTCACGGTCGCGGCGGTCGTCCGGGATGTGGTGCGGGGCTTGGCGGCGGCCTTCGCCTCCTTCGCGGCGCGCTTCATCTCCTGCTTGAACTCCCGTACCAGGGTGAGGGATTCGGGGCCGGTGATGTCGGCGACCGAGCGGTGCGCGCCCTCCTCGCCGTACGCGCCGGCCGCCTCGCGCCAGCCCTCCGGCCGCACTCCGTACTGCTTGCCGAGCAGGGCCAGGAAGATCTGCGACTTCTGCTTGCCGAAGCCGGGGAGGGCGTTGAGGCGGCTGAGCAGCTCCTTGCCGGTGCGGGCGTCCTTCCACAGCGCGGCGGCATCGCCGTCGTACTGCGCGACGAGGAACTGGCACAGCTGCTGCACCCGTTTGGCCATCGCGGCCGGGTAGCGGTGGACGGCCGGTTTCGCGGAGAGCAGGGCGACGAACTCCTCCGGGTTGTAGGTGGCGATCTCGTGGGCGTCGAGGTCGTCCCGGCCGAGGCGCTGGGCGATGGTCAGCGGGCCGGTGAACGCCCATTCCATCGGCACCTGTTGGTCCAGCAGCATGCCGACGAGCGCGGCGAGCGCACTCCGTCCGAGCAGTTCGTCGGCCTCGGGCTGCTGGGCGAGCCGGACGGTGACGTTCATGGGGTGTGCCCTTCTCGGAGTTGACGTCGGGTCGGCGCCCAGTCTTATGGACGCGGCGTGGGCGGACGCCGTCAACACGCCCGCATCGGGGGAAGTCTTGGTGCCCCGGCCTTGCCGGGCTTGTATTGTTCGTTGGCGGAACGGTTGTTGGGGCCCTTCGGAGGGGGCGCGGAAAAATTTTTGTCCGCGCCTGTCACATCCGTGACGCGTGCCGGGTCAGTGCTGTGTCCGACCGACCAGCCACTGAAACGGGGAGCACACAATGTCCGTCGCCTACACCGTCGTCACCGTCCTCGGCGCCCTCATGGTCGGCTTCTCGGCCTACTCCGTCTTCGCCAAGGCCGAGTACGTCGTGGGCCCCCTCGCCGAGTACGGCGTCCCGCGCGCCTGGTGGACCTGGCTCGGCATCGCCAAGGCCGCCGGCGCCCTCGGCCTCCTGGTCGGCCTCGCCGTCCCGGCCCTCGGCTACGCCGCCGCCGTCGGCATCATCCTCTACTTCCTCGGCGCCGTCGTCACCGTCGCCCGCGCCCGTGCCTACGCCCACATCCCCTTCCCGCTGATCTACATGGCACCGGCCGTCGCCTCCCTCGTCCTGGGGCTCGCGGCCTGACCGGGGCCGACTGCGGCAGGGGCGGGTCACTTCGGTGGTCCGCCCCTGCCGTGGTGCTTCCGGAGGGAGTCGGGGGCGGTCGAGGTGGTGCGGGTCAGGGGCGCGGGAGGGGGTGCGCGCTCGGCTGGTCGGGTGGTTGTGATGGCGCGGGTGCGGGGTGAAACCCCCGGTGGGGTGGTGATCCGAGCCCGTACGGGCGATCCGGGGCCGACCGATCGTTCGGGCTGGAGTTCGGGCGGGAGTTCGAGGGGGATTAGAGCGGGTGGGTCATCTCATATGACTGTTCCTGTTGTGCCGGTGCGGCGACCTGACGGCGGGTCATTCTTGGTCCAATCGACGCGTCCAGAAAGGCTCGCCCGCCGTGACCCAGCCGTTCGAACTGCCGTCCTTCTACGTGCCGCACCCGGCACGCCTCAACCCCCATCTGGACGAGGCGCGGGCCCACTCCACCGACTGGGCCCGGGAGATGGGCATGCTGGAGGGATCGGGCATCTGGGACCTGGCCGACCTGGCCGCCCACGACTACGGCCTGCTCTGCGCCTACACCCACCCCGACGCCTCCGCCGAGGCGCTGTCGCTGGTCACCGACTGGTACGTCTGGGTCTTCTTCTTCGACGACCACTTCCTCGACATGTACAAGCGCACCAACGACCGCGCGGCCGGGAAGGCGCACCTCGACCGGCTGCCGCTGTTCATGCCGGCCGACCCGACCACTCCGCTGCCCGAGCCCGAGAACCCGGTCGAGGCGGGGCTGGCCGACCTGTGGCGGCGCACCGTGCCGGCGATGGGCGAGGACTGGCGGGTCCGGTTCGCCGAGAGCACCCGCAACCTGCTCAACGAATCGCTGTGGGAGCTCTCCAACATCAACGCCGGCCGGGTGGCCAACCCGGTCGAGTACATCGAGATGCGGCGCAAGGTCGGCGGGGCGCCGTGGTCCGCCCAACTGGTCGAGTACGCGGCCGGTGCCGAGGTGCCGCAGGAGGTGTCGGGCTCGCGCGCGCTGCGGGTGCTGATGGACGCCTTCTCCGACGGGGTGCACCTGCGCAACGACATCTTCTCGTACCAGCGCGAGGTCGAGGACGAGGGCGAGCTGAGCAACGGCATCCTGGTGCTGGAGCGCTTCCTGGAGTGCTCCACCCAGGAGGCCGCCGAGGCGGTCAACGACCTGCTCACCTCGCGGCTCCAGCAGTTCGAGAACACCGTGTTCACCGAACTGCCGGTGCTGTTCGCGGAGACCGGGCTCGACGCCGAGGGCCGCGCCCGGGTGATGGCGTACGTCAAGGGCCTGCAGGACTGGCAGTCCGGCGGGCACGAGTGGCACATGCGCTCCAGCCGGTACATGAACGGAAGGGACGGGAACGGCGGTGGCGCGGCGTCGGGTTCGGCCGACGAGGTGGCTCCCGGCACCGGCGGCGGACTGCCCGGACTGCCCGGTTCCGGCAACTGGTGGGACCAGTACGCGATCGGCGGCATCGGCACCTCGGCGCTGGACATCCTGCGCAGCGGTGCGGTGACGGGCGCTCCCCCGGCGACCCCGGCGACCCCGGTGCCCCGCACCGCGCCCGCCGAGCGGCGGGCGCGCTCGCACGGGCAGGTGCCGTTCCAGGCCGTCGGCCCGTCCCGACTGCCGGAGTTCAAGCTGCCGTTCAGCCTCTCACTGAGCCCGCACCTGGACGGCGCCCGGGAGCGGGTGATCGAGTGGGCCGAGCGGATGGGTCTGCTGTCGGCTCACCCCGACATCCCCGGATCCGGCATCTGGGACGCCGAGTCGATGCGCGACTACGACCTCCCGCTCTGCGCGGCCGGCATCGACCCGGGCGCCACCGCCGACCAACTCGACATCACCTCAGCGTGGTTGGCCTGGGGCACCTGGGCCGACGACTACTATCCGAAGGTCTTCGGACGCACCCGAGACCTGGCCGGTGCCAAGGCCGCCAACGCGCGGCTGGCGCTGTTCATGCCGCTGGACGTCGGCCCGGTGCCCGAGCCGGCCAATGCGTTGGAGCGCGCCCTCGCCGACATCTGGGAGCGGACCACCGGCACGATGACCGTCGAGGCCCGGGGCCGGCTCCGCGAATCGGTCGAGGCGATGACGGCCAGCTGGATCTGGGAGCTGGGCAACCAGATCCAGAACCGGATCCCGGACCCGGTCGACTACCTGGAGATGCGCCGCACCACCTTCGGCTCCGAGCTCACCACCGGCCTCAGTCGGCTGTCGCACGGGCAGACCGTGCCGGAGCAGGTGTACCGGCACGGCTCGATGCGCGCGCTGGAGAACTCCGCCATGGACTACGGGTGCATGATCAACGACGTGTTCTCGTACCAGAAGGAGGTCGAGTACGAGGGCGAGCTGCACAACATCGTGCTGGTGGTGCAGAACTTCTTCAACTGTGACTACCCGGCGGCGGTCCGGATCGTCGACGATCTGATGCACTCGCGGCTGGAGCAGTTCCAGCACGTCGCGCAGCAGGAACTCCCGGTGATGTGCGAGGACTTCGGGCTGGACCCGGCCGCCCGGAAGCTGCTCGCCGGTTACGTCACGGAGCTGGAGAACTGGCTCGCGGGCGTCCTGAAGTGGCACCAGGACTGCCGCCGCTACCGCACGGAGGACCTGGAGCGGCACTTCGGCGCCGAGCGGGACCTCGCGAACGCGGTCCGGGCGCGGGCGGCGGCCCCTGAGGCGCCCGAGGCACCCGAGGCGCGGGCGACCGTGGCGGCGCCCGCCGCCCCCGTCCCGCCGGTGCCGCTCCCCGTACCCGCAGCGCAGGCCCCCGAGCCGAGCGCCGCCGCGGTGACCGGCGCGGTACCGCTCGGCCCGACCGGCCTCGGCACGACCTCGCTGCGCCCGCCGCTGACCGGGGCGGTCCCGGCGAACTGAGGCGGGACGCCCGAGGCACACCCGAGGCGCACCCGCGCGGGCCATCCCGCGCGGGTGCGCCGCGTCGTGGCTACGCTGGCCAGTCGGGGGCCGCGCGCCTTCCGACGCGCGCCCGCATCGCCACACGCGAGGGCTGAGAGATGGCTGCGCTACCTGAGGGCACACCCTGTTGGGCCGACGTGATGTTCACCGACCTGGAGGGCGCCAAGGCCTTCTACGGCGATGTCCTCGGCTGGACCTTCGGCGAGAGCTCGTCGGAGTACGGCAACTACACCCAGGCGTACTCGGACGGCAGGGCGGTGGCCGCGATCGTGCCGCCGATGCCCGGTTACCAGGTGCAGCCCGCCTGGTGCCTGTACCTCGCCTCCCCGGACGCCGCCGCCACCGCCGAGCGGATCCGCACCAACGGCGGCGAGGTGGTCATCGGCCCGATGGTGATCGGTGACGTCGGCACGATGGTGATCGCCAGGGACCCGGGCGGGGTCGTGTTCGGCGTCTGGCAGGCCGGGATCCACGAGGGCTTCGAGAAGCAGGGCGAGCCCGGCGCGTACAGCTGGGCCGAGATCGTCACCCGCGAGCCCGCGAAGGCCGACGCCTTCTTCCCGGCGGTCTTCCCGTACGGCGTGAGGAAGATGGACTCCCCGGAGGTCGACTACCGGATGTTCCAGGTCGGCGACCGGCCGGTGCTGGGCCGGATGGGGGCGGAGGGCGACCTCCTGCCGCCTGAGGCGCCTTCGTACGTGAGCGTCTACTTCGCCGTGAACGACACCGATGCCGCGATCCAGCGGCTGACGGCGCGCGGCGGCAAGGTGTACTTCGGGCCGATGGACAGCCCGTTCGGCCGGTTCGCGGCGGTCGGAGACCAGCAGGGCGCGGCCTTCGGGCTGATCGACCTCGGCCGGACCGTGGGCGAGCAGCCGAAGACCGTGGACGTCTGATGGGGGAGCGCGAGGACCTCGTCGAGACCCTGGACAAGCACCGAGGCCTGCTGCGCCGCACCGTCGGCGACCTCACCGACGAGCAGGCGGCCCGGCGCACCACGGCCAGCGAGTTGTGCCTGGGCGGCCTGATCAAGCACGTGGCCGCGGTCGAGGCGCGCTGGGCGCGGTTCATCACGGGCGGGGCGGAGGCGATGCGCAGCGGCGACGGGGACTGGGCGGCCCAGTTCCGGATGGCGGAGGGCGAGACGCTCGCCGGGCTGCTCGACGCGTACGAGGCGGTCGCGCGCGGCACGGACGAGCTGGTCCGCAGCCTGCCCGACCTGGACCTCGCCCACCCGCTGCCGCCCGCGCCCTGGTTCGAGCCGGGGGCGAGCTGGTCGGCCCGGCGGGTGCTGCTGCACCTGATCGCCGAGACCGCGCAGCACGCCGGGCACGCGGACATCATCCGGGAGTCGCTGGACGGGGCGAAGTCGATGGGCTGAGCGGGCCCGGGACACGATGAGCGGGCTCAGGACACCTCGACGGACACCTCGACGCCGAGGAGTTCGCGCAGCGCCCGGCAGCCGTCCGGGGTGACCCGCAGGGCCCGGCCGGAGCCGATCCGCTCCACCCAGGCGCGGTCCAGGAGGGTGCGGCAGAGTGCCGCGCCCAGCGCACCGCCGAGGTGGCTGCGGCGCTCCGTCCAGTCCAGGCAGCTGCGCACCACCGGGCGCGCGCCGGGGCGGCCGGCGCGCGGCGGCAGCTCGATCGCCTGCGCGGCCAGCCAGGCGTGGCCGCGCTCGGTGACGGCGAGTCCGGCGTCGTCGCTGACCAGGCCGCGGTCGAGCAGCGCGTCGGCGACGGCCACTCCGAGGCGGCCGGCCAGGTGGTCGTAGCAGGTCCGGGCGCGGGCCTCGGCGCTCTGCCGGGTGGCCTCACGGAGGGTGGTGGGTGCCCGGTCGGGCTTGCCGCCGGCCTCGGCGAAGACGGTGAGGTCCTCGATCAGGGTGGCGACGGCCGGGCCGGCCAGCCGGACGTACCGGTGCCGGCCCTGCCGTTCCTCGGCCAGCAGGCCGCCCGCGATCAGCCGGGACAGGTGCTCGCTGGCCGTGGAGGGCGCGACGCCCGCCGACCGGGCCAGCTCGCCGGCGGTCCAGGCGCGGCCGTCGAGCAGTGCGGAGCAGAACTCGGCGCGGGTGGGGTCGGCGAGCAGGGCGGCGAGGGCGGCGAGCGAGGAGCCCCGGTGGTCCAGTGGCATGCGTCCATGGTCGGGCATGCCGCCATGGTCGCCCCGGCACAGTTCGGCCGGGACCGAAACGAGTCGGGGCCACGATGGCGGCATGAGTGAGCGAAGCGAGGCGGGCGCATGAGTGAGCGAAGCATGGGGGTCCCCCCGGCCGAAGGCTGGGGGAGAGTCGTCGAGAGGTGCGTGTGGGCGAATGCCCCTGCTGAGCGAAGCGAGGCGGGCGCATGAGTGACCCGACGGAGGTCCGACTCCACTTCTCCCGGTACGAGGACGTGATCGCGGCCCTGGCCGACCCGGCGCTGGTCCCACCGCCCGCGACGCCCGGCCGGTACGGCACGGTGGCCTGGCTGCGGGCCGCAGTCGCCCGGTTCAGCGCGGGTGAGCCGCACGCCCGGCGGCGGGCGCTGGTGCTGGCCGACCTGGAGCGGCTGGACCCGGCTGTGCTGCGGGTCGCGGCGGCGGGCGGCTACGGGACGGACGTCCGGTTGCGGGTGGTCCGGGTGCTGGCGGCGGCGCTCGGGCTGGCCGAGCCGGAGGCCGTCGCGCGGGACGTGAAGGCGGTGTCCCGGGCGTACTTCGAGCCGGCGCCGGACGACCCGGAGGCCGATGCGGCGGTGGCCCGGCTGCTGCCCGCGATGGGGGACGCCGACGAGGAGACGGCGGCGAACCGGATCGGCCTGCTCGTGCAGGCCTGCCACGCCACGGCCACCCTGGTCGAGCATGCCCGGCGGCATCCCGACGGCCTGGTCGGCGCCCTGCGGGAGGACTCTCCGATACGGGTGATGCGCCGGTTCGCCGCCCGGGCGACCGAGGTCGGCGGGGTCGCCGTACCCGCCGGGGCGCAGGTGCTGCTGGACGTCGCAGTCGCCCGGCAGCCGGGCCGCGAGTCGCTGGCCTTCGGCGCCGAGCCCCGGCTCTGTCCGGGCCGCGCGCACGCGCTGGTCCTCGCCGAGGGCATCCTGTACGGCGCCTCGGACCCGGCGGATGCCTCCGTGCCGTCCTCGCGGGACATCGGCAAGGCCGAACTCGCCGCACTGGTGCCGGAGATGGTGGATCACGTGCTCGATCTCGCCGCGACCTGGACGGCCTGGGACGGCCGCCCGATCGTCAATGCCGACGGCCGGACCTACACCCCGCACAAGGCGGTTCGCCGGGTCGCCGATCATCTCCTCGACCACCTGGCCGAGTGGGATGCCCGTTTGGCCGGCCAGCCGACCGAGCCCGATCACTGGCACGCCTCCAACGTCACCACCCCGGCCGACCTCGCGCCGTTCACCGCCGCCGACCTGGACGAGGCCCGCAGCCGGCTCGTCCGGCTCGGGCGGATCTGGGCCCAGCGGGTCGCCGCGCTGTCGGATGGGCACCTGGACGACTCGCCGGGTCGGGGCTGGAGCTTCCGTCAGATCGTCTGTCACCTGGCCGGGTCCGGTTACTACGCCGACTCGGTCGGGAAGTTGGCCCCGGAGGTGGCCCGATGACCCCGTTCGCCGCACTGCACCACCGTCCCGGCCGCCCGCTGCTGCTCCCGAACGCCTGGGACCACGCCTCGGCCGTAGCCCTCGCCGCCGAGGGCTACTCGGCGATCGGCACCACCAGCCTGGGCGTGGCGGCCGCCGCCGGGCTGCCCGACGGCGCCGCCGCCACCCGGGCGGAGACCGTACGGCTGGCCCGCCGGCTCGGGCGGGACGACTTCCTGCTCAGCGTCGACGTGGAGTCCGGCTTCACCGATGACCCGGACGAAGTGGCCGCGCTGGCCGTGGAGTTGGTGCAGGCCGGAGTGGCCGGCATCAACTTGGAGGACGGTCGGGCGGACGGCACGCTGGCGCCGGCCGCCGTTCACGCGGCGAAGGTCGCGGCGGTGAAGGCGGCGGTGCCGGAGCTGTTCGTGAACGCCCGCACCGACACCTACTGGTGCGGGCACGAGGACCCGGAGCCGGAGGCCGTCCGGCGGCTGGAGCACTACCAACAGGCGGGCGCGGACGGGGTGTTCGTCCCCGGTCTGGTCGAACCGGCGGCGATCGCCCGGCTGGTCGGGAGGGTCGCCGTCCCGCTCAACATCCTGCTGACGCCGACCGGCCCGGGCCTCGCCGAGCTGGCCGAGCTCGGGGTGGCCCGGGTCAGTCTGGGCTCGCTGCTGTACCGTGCGGCGCTGGCGGCGGCGGTGGCCACGGCGGCCGCCGTCGCCTCGGGCGGAGCGGTCGGTCCGGTGCCGGGGTACGCCGATGTGCAGGCGCTGAGCGGGAGTTGAGTGCTGCTCGGCGGTGATCGGCGTTGCTCGGTGGTGGCCGGCGGTGATCGGCGGCGATCGACGGCCCGGGCGTTCGCGGTGCACCCGCCCGGGCCGTGGTGGTGGAGCTCAGCCCTTGCCCTGTGCCGCCCGGGTCGCCTCGATGCCGTCCAGGATCACCCCGACGCCACGGATGAAGCTGTTGTCCCGGCTGCCCTCGTTGACCTCCTGCTGCACCTGGGTGGCGTACAGCCGGTGCAGTCGAGGATGGCTCTTGGTGGCCTCCAGGACGGCGGGCAGCAGCTGTTCCATCCACACCCGCTCGTCCTGGCCGCTCTTGGTCAGCGCGCTCAGCCAGGCGGCCTCCACACAGGCGGTCCCGATGGTGTAGCCCATGACCGCGCTCATCGCTTCGTTGGCCTCGACGAGTTCGAAACCGGCGGTCTCCATCAGGGCCAGGAGGGACTCGGAGAGCCGCATCCAGTTGGGGCCGAGGTAGACCATCCCGACGTCGCCGATCACCGAGACCATCCACGGGTGGCGCATGATGGCCGCCCGCATGTTGTCGGCGCAGCCGACGACGGCCGCGCGCCAGACCGCGGGGTCCTCGGCGCCTTCGGCCGTCGGCATCGGGAGCTCGCCGAAGACCTGGTCGACGACCAGAGCGAGCAGTTCGTCCTTGTTGGCGACGTGGGTGTAGAGCGAGGTGGCGCCGGCGTTGAGGCGGGCGCCGAGCTTGCGCATGCTCAGCGCCTCGATGCCGTCGGAGTCCAGCAGTGCGAGCGCCTCGGTGACGATCTGCTCGCGGCTGAGGGCGGGCTGGTCCCGCCGTCGCGGCGGGCGGTTCCACGGCGACTGGAAGCCGGCCGGGTCCGGTCGACCGTCCGACGATGTGTCCTCTGACCTGGCCGCCATCGGCCCTCCTCGCTCTCGGTCCGGGTTCTTCCGATTCAGCATAAGCCGCGCCGCACGCTGTACGGCGTTGCGAACACTGTACGGCGACCGTACAGTGTTCGGCGTGGCGCACGCCGTACGGCTGGGGACGGCGGACGGTGTGCCCACGCGGACTTCCGCGCGGCTGTCGCCGATGCGGGGACTTGTGCGCGGCTGCGGTCGGCGCGCCGATACCGAAGGGGGATCGCGGTGGATCGTCACCCGCGTCGCTGGCTCATCCTGGTCGTGCTCTGTCTCAGCAGCCTGGTGCTGGTGATCGACAACATGGTGCTCACGGTGTCCATCCCGCCGATCGCGGAGGACCTCAAGGCCGGGGCGCAGGACATCCAGTGGATCATCGACTCGTACATCCTGGTCTTCGCCGGGCTGCTGCTGACCTCGGGCAGCCTCTCCGACCGCTTCGGACGGCGAAAAGTGATGATCACCGGCTTGGCGCTGTTCGGTGCGGCCTCACTGGTCGCGGCGGTCGCCGCCAGCCCCGGCCAGCTGATCGCCGGACGCGTCCTGATGGGCGTCGGCGGCGCGCTGGTCATGCCCAGCACGCTGTCCATCCTGATCACCGTCTTCGACAACGAGGAGCGGCCCAAGGCGATCGCCGCCTGGAGCGCGGTGGCCATGGTCGGCCTGGTCGGCGGCCCGGCGCTGGGCGGCGCGCTGATCGCGCACTTCTGGTGGGGCGCGGTGTTCCTGATCAACGTGCCGGTGGCGGCGGTGGCGATCGTCGCGGCGGTCGTGCTGATGCCGGAGTCCAAGGGGCCGTGGCGCCGGCCCGACCTCCCCGGGATGCTGCTCTCGATGGTCGGCATGACGGCCCTGGTCTGGTCGATCATCGTGCTGCCCCGGGACGGCTTCACCGACCCCGACACCCTCGGCTCGCTCGCCGTCGCGGTCGCCGCGCTGACCGGCTTCGGCGTCCGTCAGGTCCGCACCGACTCGCCGATGGTCCCGCTCGGGCTGTTCCGCAACCGGGTCTTCACCGGCGCCAGCTTCTCGCTGGTCCTGCTGACCTTCGCCACCGGCGGCCTGATGCTGGTGCTCACCCAGTACCTGCAGTTCGTCCTGGAGTTCTCGCCCACCGACACCGGCCTGGCCTTCATCCCGCTGGCCATCGCCTCGCTCGCCTTCAACGCGATCGGCGCGGCGCTCGGCAAGAAGCTCCAGCCGCGGGTGCTGACCTCGATCGGCATGGTGATCATCGCGGGCGGCTTCGCCCTGCTGGCCACCCTGTCGGTCGACGACGGCTTCACCAAGGTCGCCCTGGCCATGCTGGTGCTGGGCATCGGCTCCGGCCTCGGCATGCCGGCCGCCGCCAACGCCCTGATGGGCTCCATCCCCGGCGAGCACGCGGGCGTCGGCTCCGCGCTCAACGACACCATCCAGCAGTCCGGCGCCGCGCTCGGCGTGGCCGTCCTCGGCACCGTGCTGTCCAGCACCTACACCGACTCGATGCCGACCGGCGCCCCGGCCTCCGCCCGGCACGCCATCACCGATGCGCTCGCCCTCTCCGCCACCACCGGTGACGGAGCCCTGGCGAGCGCGGCCCGCGAGGCCTTCAACACCGCGACCTCGACCACCTTCACGGCCGGCGGCTTCGCCGTCCTGGCGGCCGCGGCGCTGACCCTGGTGCTGATGCGCGACCGCGGCGAGGGCGGTCGGACGGCTGGGCAGGAGACCGGCCAGGAGACCACCGCCGAGTCCGCCGAGCCCGCCGTCGAGGCGGTGGGCTGAGCCCCCACCGGCGGCACCACCCACCGGCCCCGGCTGCGACGTGCAGCCGGGGCCGGTGGGCTGTCCGGGGCCGTCGGTCCACCCGGGGCCCGGCGGTCTGTCCGGGGCGTAGCCTTCGAGGCATGTCCACCGACTACGCGGAGCGCGCGTCCCGGCTGCCCGGGGCGGTGGTGTGGACGAAGGGCGCCGACCGTACCGGCGGTGGCGCGGGCGGTCCGGTGCTGCCGGACGGGTGCATGGACCTGCTGTGGACGGAGGGCCGGCTGCTGGTCGCCGGTCCCGACACCCGGGCGTTCCGGCCCGGGCCCGGGCTGCGCGGGCCGTGGGCGGGCGTCCGGTTCCGGCCCGGGGCCGCTCCGGCGCTGCTCGGGGTGCCGGCCTCCGAACTGCGCGACCGGCGGGTCGACCTGGCCGACCTGCGCCCCGACGGCGAGGTGCGGCGGCTGACCGAGCGGATCGACGCGGCGCCCGACCCGGCCGCCGCGCTGGAGCGGCTGGCACTGCGCCTGGCGGCCGCGGCCCAGCCGGAGGACCCGCTGGTCCGGGCGGTGGCCGACGCGCTCGCGGCGGGGCGGAGCGTCGCGGCGACGGCCGAGGCGGTCGGGCTCGGCGCCCGGCAGCTGCACCGCCGCTCGCTGGCCGCCTTCGGTTACGGCCCCAAGACGCTCGCCCGGATCCTGCGCCTGCAGCGTGCCCTCGGGCTGGCCCGCTCCGGCGTCCCGCTCGCCGAGGCGGCGGCCCGGACGGGCTACGCCGATCAGGCGCATCTGGCGCGCGAGGTACGGGAGTTGGCCGGGCAGTCGGTGACGTCGCTGCTGGGCTCCCAGGGCTACCGGGCCAGCGGCGCGAGCAGGTCGACCCCGTTGCCGTCCGGGTCGTGCACGGTCGCGTACCGCTGGCCCCAGAAGGCGTCCCAGGGCTTCAGCTCCCCGTGGTACCCGGCGCCGGTCAGCTCCTCGTAGACCGCGTCCACGTGCGCCGGGCTCTGGCAGCGGAACGCCAGCGCGGCCCGGCCGTTGCCGGTCGGCAGCCGCCAGCCGGGGTGGAAGGAGCGGACGGTGGACTCCGCGTCGAGCACCAGGAGCAGCCCGCCGGGCAGCTCGGCCTCGACGTGCGGCTCCTGCTCGGAGCTCTCGGGGAAGACGATCCCCAGCCGCCGGTAGAAGGCGACCGAGGCGGCCATGTCGGAGACGGCGAGGCCGAAGAAGGCGAGCTGCGGTGCGGGTGCGCTGTTCATGGTCGCCACGTTAGGCGGGGTGCGGGCGGGCGGTCTTGAAGGAATCGGACATCCGGTCCGGCCGACCCGGGCCGGTGGCCGCTACCCTCGCGGACGTGTCCACCGCGCCCGACCTCGACGAACCGGTCCACCTCGCCCCGTACGACCCGGCCTGGGCGGTCCGCGGCCGGGCCCTGGTGGAGCGGCTCAGCGCCGGGCTGGGGGAGCTCGGCCTGCACGCCGAGGTCGAGCACATCGGCTCGACCTCCGTCCCCGGCCTGGACGCCAAGCCGCTGCTCGACGTCCAGATCGGCTGTGCGGCCGGGGACGTCGACGCGGTGGTCGGGTACGTCCGTGGGCTCGGGTTCGAGCACCTGGGCGAGGCGGGCGTCCCGGGCCGGGAGTACCTGCGGCGGCGCTCGGAGCAGCCCGCCAACGTCCATGTGGTCGGGCTGCGTGGGCAGTTGTGGACCGACAACCTGCTGTTCCGCGACCACCTGCGGGGCCATCCGGAGGCGGCCGCCCGCTACGCCCGCGCCAAGCGGGACGCCGCTCTGGCTGCCGGGCGGCTGCTCGCCTACTCCGAGCACAAGGCCGCGACCGTGGCCGAACTCATGGCGCAGGCGCAGGCGCGGGCGCGGGCCTTCAGGGCCTGAGCGGCGGCTGGAAAGGCCCGCTGTCAGTCGCTCCTTGTACTGTCGATCGTGGAACAGTGGTCACTGCACGGGGGTGTGACGAATGATCAGGACAGACCCGGAGACACCGGACCTCTACCTCACTCCGGTCGAGGACGTCTTCATCCGCAACCATCTCGGACCGCACCCGCGGTTCGACCCCGACAGCTGGTCGCTCACCGTCGAGGGCCTGGTGGAGCGGCCCCTGCGGCTGGACTTCCGGACCTTCCAAGGCCTGCCGCAGACCCGCTTCACCGCCGTCCACGAGTGCTTCGGCAACCCGCTGCGCCCCGAGGTGCCGACCCGTGCCGTCACCAACCTGGAGTGGGCCGGCGTCCCCCTCGCCGCCGTGCTGGAGCTGGCCGGCCCGCGCCCGGAGGCCCGGCACGTCTGGCTGGAGGGCGCCGACCGCGGCGACTTCGCCGGGGAGAGCGGCGTGGGCTACCTCAAGGACCTGCCGCTCGATCAGGCGGGCGCCGAGGTCGTCCTCACGCACACCATGAACGGCGAACCGCTGCGCCCCGACCACGGCTACCCGGTGCGCGCCGTGGCGCCCCGGATGTTCGGCACCAACTCGGTCAAGTGGCTGACCCGGATCGTGCTGGCCGCCGAGCGCCCCGAGCACCTCTTCACCACCCGGCTGTACACCCGCGTCCTGCCCGGCGAGAGGGAGTCCCGGCCGGCCCGCGAGAAGGACGTCAGCAGCAAGCTGCTCACCCCGCGGGACGGGCGGCACGTCCCGGTCGGAGTCTGTGAACTGGCGGGCTACGCCTGGAGTTCCACCGAGGTGGCGGCCGTCGAGGTCGCCGTGGACGACGCCGACTGGCAGCCCGCCGAGCTGGACCGGCGCGGTCCGGACCCCAGCTGGCAGCGCTTCCGGTTCCGGTACGACCTCGCTCCGGGCCCGCACCGCATCCGCTGCCGGGCCACCGACTCGGCCGGGCGGGTCCAGCCGCTCACCGGCGACCGGAACGCCGTCCATGAGATAACCGTCGTCGCCGGGTGACCGGTGCCGGTGCCGGTGCCGGTGCCGGGCGACGGGCGCAGGGCGCCGGGCGACGGGCGTCGCCGAGGTCAGCGGGCGACCGGCTGGGCGGTGATCGCCGGGCGGACCTTGGTGAGCATCAGGTCGAGGAACTGGTCGGGGTGGCGGAAGCTCGCGAAGTGGCTGGCGTTCCGGATCAGGGCGAACTCCTTGACCGGCGCGGTGACCTCGTCGAAGAAGCGCTCGGCCGGCTGCGGCGGGGTGAGGACGTCGCCGTCACCCTGGAAGACGAAGAACGGGATCCGGAACTCCGTCCCCTCGGCCCGCTCGTCGAAGGTCGCGGCCTCCAGCTGGAGGCGCTCGGAGAACTCCATGGCCTTCATGTACGACCGCAGGCCGCGCAGCGTGTGCAGGGGTGAGAACCAGAGCGAGCGCACCACGACGGTCTTCATGGTGTCGAAGGAGAGCGGGTCGGTGGTGAGGACCAGCTTGTCGTACTCGCCGACGTCCTTGGTGGTCCACGTGGACCGGTCGGCGCCCATCGCCAGGACGGCGGCCAGCTGCGGGTGACGATGTCGACCGGATCGGGCCCCGGCACGGCGACCGGGAGCAGTGAGGCCAGGACGAAGCCGGCGAGCGAGGTCATCCCCGGTCCAGCGCCATCGCTCGCCGCCGAGCTGGTCACCCGCCTCGCCGCGGTCTGGGCGGCCCCGCCGCGCACGGGGAACCGGTGAGGCCGACCTCCGCTACCGGGTCGGGCGGCTGGCGGCCAGGAGGTCGTGGAGGAGCGGGAGCAGTTCCCCGGGTTCGGCCTTGGCGAGTTCGCCGAAGGCGCCGCTGGAGCGGGCCAGGATGATTCCGGCGAAGGCGGCCGCCGCGAGTTCGGCGCGCAGCTGGGGGCGGTCCACGTCCTCGGCCGCGAAGCGGTCGTGCAGGGGCTGCACCAGGCGCTCGTGGAGGTAGGTGCGGGCGGCCTGCTGGACCTCGGTGTTGTCGCCGGGCAGGACCGCGGCCTGGAAGGAGGGGCCGGGGCCGCGGCGGGTGAGCCGCTCCACCAGGGTGCGCAGGCGGTCCTCGTCCAGCAGGTCGGCGGGTGCCGAGTCGCCCAACTCCATGCGTACGGTGGCCAGGTAGAGCTGGGTCTTGCCGCCGAAGTAGCGGGCGATCAGTGCCGGGTCCACGCCGGCCCGGTCGCCGATCTCCCGGATGGTGGTGCGCTCGAAGCCGCGGTCGGCGAAGAGTTCGAGCGCCGCCCGGATCAGGAGCTCCCGGCTGCGGGCGGCGTCCCGGCGCCGGGGGGCCGCGGGTTCCGGCCGTCCGCTGTCCGCGGCGGTGGTCCCGTCGGCCCCGGGGGTCGCGTCGGTCACCGCTCGGCCCCGGCCCGCAGCGCGGGCACCTCGGCCTCGCCGGCCACGCCGTCGGCGATGCTCTCTTCCACCATCAGCTCCTCGTCCACGCGCGCACCCCTGCGGGCGGCGGTCGCGGCACTGAGCCGCGGCAGGACGATCGTAGTCAGGCCGATCACCACCCACACCGCACAGCCGATCAGCGCGGCGTCCCGGTAGCCGCTGTCCGCGGGCAGCAGCTGTCCCGGCGCGGTGCGCGCCTGGAGCACGGCACCGCACAGCGCGCTGCCGGTGGAGTAGCCGACGGTGCGCAGGAGTTGGTTGAAGCTGACCGCGCTGCCCACCTCGTCGGCGGGCACCGCGTTGACGATCAGCCCCGGCATCACGGCGAAGGTGCAGCCGACGCCGAGTCCGGCGATCCCCATCACCACCAGGAGCTCCCACAGGTGGGCGCGGGCGAACAGGAAGAACAGCATCGAGGCCAGCGAGACCGCGCAGCCCAGCGGCAGCACCAGGGCGGACGAGGTGCGCCGGGTGAGGCCCGGGACCACCTTGCTGGACAGCAGGCTGACCGCCGAGAACGGCAGCAGCACCAGGCCGGCGACGACGACCGAGGCGCCCAGGCCGTAGCCGGTGCTGACCGGGGTCTGGACGTAGCGGATCACCAGCGACATCAGCAGGTACATCCCGACGCCCGCGACCAGTCCGGCCACGTCCGCGGTCAGCACCACGGGGTTGGCCAGGCTGCGCAGCTCCACCAGCGGGTGGGCGGTGCGCAGTTCGTGCCGGATCCAGCCGACCAGCAACAGCAGGGACACTCCCGCCATCGTCCACAGTCGGGCGCTGCCCCAGCCCCAGGTCTCGCCCTCGCTGAGCACCAGCAGCAGTCCGACCAGCGCCAGCCCGAGCAGCACCGCGCCGAGCGCGTCCAGCGGGCGCCGCTCGCGGCCCGTCGTCGGGGGCAGTACCAGGGCGGCCAGCACCAGGGCCAGAGCGCTGATCACGGCGCCGAACCAGAATCCGGCGTGGATGCCGAAGGACTGGGCGATCAGGCCGGTGATCGGGTAGCCGAGGCCGACGCCGGCGACGGTGGTGATGGAGAGGAGCGCGACCGCCGAGCGGGAGGCCGCGGCGGGCAGGGCGTCCCGGGCGGTGGCGATGGCCAGCGGGGTCAGTCCGACCCCGACGCCCTGCAGCGCCCGACCCGCGACCAGCCAGCCGAAGCCGAGCGGCAGCGCGGCCAGCACACTGCCGAGCACCACCATGGCGGCGGCGGTGAGGGTGACCGTACGCCGGGCCGGCCCGTCGCCCAGGCGGCCGAGCACCGGGGTGGCGACCGCCCCGACCAGCATGGTGATGGTCAGTGACCACTGCGCCTCGGCGAGCGACACGTGGTCGACGGCCGCGATGGTCGGGATCATCGGCGCACCGAGGCTGCTGATCACCGCCACCACGGCACTGAGGAACACCAGCACGGGCACCAGGGCCCGCTCACGTCGCGTCGACAGGCCCGTAGGGGTCTCCATGGACGCGCCCTCCCTTGTCGGAGATCGGGTGTCCGACGACTGTCATCATGCGATGTCATCAGACGATGTCATCGCATGATGACATACTCGACCCGCCGGACAGAAGCCCGTATCGACAGGGGGCCGTTGCAGCCGCGCCGGGAACTGGGTCCGGGGACTGAGTCCGGGGACTGGGGCGGGGGAACGACGAGGGCCCCGACCGCAACCCGGTCGGAGCCCTCCAGAGTGCGCAGACGCCCCGAGGGCGCGGTCGGCGGCCCGACGGCCCGGGTGGTCTTCGTGGCTGGTCGGTGTCATGGGCGCGCGACGACGGCTGAGCGGGCCGACGGGGACGGGCCTTCGGCCGGGCTCAGCGCCTCCGCCGTCGCGACACCCGGTGGGTGGTGTGCCGGGGCGATGGGCGGCGGGGACGAGAGGTCGCTGCGATCTGCCGCACCAACTGGTGCAGACAGACGGCCGAGGTGATCGGCGGCAGGCCCGCGACGACGATGTCGAGCGGATCGAGGGACGTCCGGTACACCTCGAAGGAGCACAGCCCCGTCGCGATGCCGGAGAAGACGACCACCACGACCCAGGCGTGCACCAGCCTGCGTGATTCCAGTGTGCTGCGCAGCGTCGAGAGGCTGCCCACCAGCCACGGCCCGTAGATGATCACCGGCCACAGGTAGTCCATTCCGTGCGGCACCCGGGGCCCGGCGAGGTCGCGCAGCGGGGCGTAGCAGAGCAGCCAGTCCAGCACGCAGACGGCGGTGACCGTCACGGCCGTCAGCACCCCGAACAGCCTGCGGAAGATCAACGGCCACGGTGTCACCGGTTGTTCGCGGCGGTGCCGGACGGTGGGAGTGGGCTCCCTCATCGCCTGGTGCGGCACGGTGTCGAGCAGGGTGAGGTCGTCCAGCGACGCGTAGGCGTGGAGCGGCTCGGGCTGCCCGCTGTCCCAACTGACCCATCCCTCGGCGGTCGGGGCGCCGAGGACACTGCCCCCGGCCCCGGGCCAGACGGAGGACTCGCCCATCGGGTCGTACATCGCCAACTCCCAACTTTGTGCCGTCCGCTGCCTTGCTCGCCCGCCGCCGAGTCGCGCGGGTCAGCATTCGGCCGGGGTCGAGGAGCCGGCGCGGTGGGTGTGGCTCTCCTGGAGGTGGCGGATCGTGCGCAGGAAGTCGGCCAGCAGCCGGGAACAGTGCGCCAGGACGACGCGCTCCCCGTTGCGCGACAGGTAGCCGCACTGCACGTCTCCCGCAGCATTTCGACGATCAGGCACAAATAGCCAGGTGCCGACGCTGCACACGGGGTCCCGGTCTGCCGGGGGCAAATTTTGCCATTGACGAATTACGCTCATACCCCGATCAACGACAGGGATGGCCCATCGAATGTCGGCAATCCGGGCGACCTTTAATAGCTCATTTCGGGCATGCTACATGGAATTCCCCGGGCGGTCCACCTGGCCTGCTGTATTAAAGATTTCGCATGGCGCTCGCGAAAATTCCCCACCATCGGAATGGTGGTCATATGTTCATAACTGGCCATACCTGCTTGATGATCCTCCCCGGATGGTGCGGCGGGGTGGCGCACGCGGAGGCCGCATCCTCCCCGCAATGCTCAACGAATCATTGGTGTAGACATCCTGCCCGCTTCGCATCTTCCGGATGCTCATGTAAGGTCTTTGGCTCGTTGGAGGGATCAGCCATCCACATGCACCCGGCATGATTTTTGAGTCGGTTTCGGCAAGGGGACTGGAATGCTCGCCAGAAAGGAATATCTGGAGATGCGGGAGCTGCATCTCCAGGGCTGGTCGATCTCGGCGATCGCCCGGCATCTGGGGCACGACCGCAAAACGGTACGGTCCTATCTCGGCGGCGGCCGGATCGCGGGCGTGCGCAGTGCGACGCCGGACGTGTTCCTGCTCTTCCTGCCCTACTGCCGGCAGCGGCTGGCCGACGACCCGCACCTCCTGGCGACCCGGCTGTTCGCGGAGGTGGTCGAGCTCGGCTACCCCGGTGCCTACTCCACCTTCACCCGGGCGCTGCGTCGGCACCTGCTGCGTCCGCCCTGTGCGCACTGCCCGCCCGGTGCGTACCCGGGCGGGCCGGTGGACGCGCTACGAGGCGGCCAGGAGATCCGGTTCGACTGGCTCCGGTTGCCCGCCCCGCCGGCGGGATGGGGGTGCGGTACCCACGCGCAGCTGCTGATCGGCACCCTCAGCACCTCCGGTCGCTGGCGCGGCGTGCTGAGCGACGGCGACGACCTTCCGCACCTGGTGGAGGCGATCGACCGGGTGCTGCGCCGGTTCGACGGCACCCCCGGATGCTGGCGGCTCGGCCGGACGCCGGTCGCGTGCACCGTCACGACCGGCCAGCCGAAGCCGGCCTTCGCCCAGGTGGCCCGCTACTACGGCGCGGCAGTCCAGCTCGGTCCGGCCGACCACGTCGACCCGCCGGGCGAGGCCCGGGAGGCGGTGCTGCGCGACTGGTGGCGCGGCGTCGCGCGTGACATCTGGCTGGCCGACGCCCAGGACGAGCTCGATCGGCTCGCACTGTGCCAGGACACCCAGGACACCCAGGACGACCATCGGCTGCCGGCCCTGCCGGCCACCCCGTTCCCCGCGCGATTGTTCACTCACCGGGTCGTCGGCCCGCAGGGGCTGGTGCCGTACCGAGACAGCTTCTACGCGGTCCAGCCCGACCTCGTCGGCGCGTTGGTGACGGTCCACCACCGACTGGACGAGCCGTACCTGTCGATCGCGACCCCCACGGGCGCGGTCATCGCCCGCCACCGGTTCGCGCCGCCCGGGTCGGCCCGAACCATGGCCGACGGTGCAGAAACGAACACTCTGGAGCGCCCGGCACGCCTGGAGCAGCCCCGGGTTCCGGCCTGCCGGGACGGCCGGGGGCGCAAGCCGCTCTCGCCGCAGGCCTTGGCCGAGGCGCAGGTGTTGCGCGGGGTCGACGGCGGACGCGCGGGGGTGGCGGACGCCGGCCCGGAGTCCGTGGCCGCCCATTGACCGCGGACCGCCGTTGTGTCCGGTGCCGGCCCGTCCGTCGGCGTCGATCGCGGCGCCGCGGGCGGAGGCGGAGGATGCGGGATCCGAACCCGTGAGGGGTCGCCCCCGACACGCTCTCCGATTCTCCGCGGAGTCCGACTCGGTGTCGATCACACCCCCACCTCAACCGGAGCGGGTCACGACGTGGGACGTCCCGATGACCTCCCCCTTCGCGTTCAGCGCCCTCACCTGGAAGTACGGTCCCGGGTTGTCCGTCGTGACGGCCGTCTCGAAGCCGGTCCGGTCGGCGTGGTCGACGACCACCGACAGGGAACGGGCGTCCGGTCCGGCGAGCACCTGCCACGCTCTGGTCTCCGTCGAACCGTTCCAGGAGGCGTAGACGGTGCTCCGCCCGCCGCTGCCGCCGCGCGCCGCCGCACTGGGCGGGTACCACGGCTTGCCGACCCACTCGTGGCGGAACGCCCGGTACGAGATGTCGGAGCCCGGCATCATGGCGTCGTAGAGCAGGTTCTTCGAGCCGTCACCCTCGGTGTTCCCGGCACCCCTGTACTCCGAGTAGTACGACTCCTGCCCCCACCCGACGAACTCGTTGCCGTTGGTGAGCGCCTGGGTGTCCCCCTGGGACGCCGCGTACAACCCCGGTGCGTGGTAGTAGGTCCGCGCCGCGGTCGCGCGGTGGTTGGGGAGGTCGAGGTCGAGGATCAGGCCGTGCGACTGCTGTTCGGGGGTGCCGTCCGGCTGGTTGCAGCAGCCGTCGTCGAACATGCTGATCCGGTTTCCCGGCCGGAACCGGGCGTGGTGCTGCCAGTAGAAGTCCGCGTTCGGGCCGAAGCCGAAGTCGCTTCTCTTGCCGCCGAGTTGCCAGCGGATGTCGCCTGTCTTCCGCGCGACGTCGTAGACCGCCCAGAGGTTTCGGGCCGAGATCAGCAGCTGGCCGTCGGGGCCCTCGTCGATCGAGTTCACGTGGTAGGCGTCCCACACCCCGCCGGACGAGGACGCCGAGGAGGCCGACACCTCGGATTCCGCCGGGTTCACGTGGTCCAGGACGTCCCACGAGAAGACGAGTCTCCCGGTCGCGAGATCGACCTCCTGGATCTCGCTGTCCTCGATGGCTCCGTTCTTCGGCCCCCCGTACGGGGTGAGGTCCATCGGGACCGGCTTGGACGCGATGAACAGCGCGGTCCCCCGGCGCGTCAGGAGGAACTCGTGGAAGTCCGGGTAGAAGCCGTGCCGGGCGGAGACCGTGCTGAGCAGGCGGTAGTGGTCGTCGTAGACGTAGTAGCAGCCGCCCGGCTCGGGGGCGCCGCCGGGCAGGTCGGTGTAGTACGGGGGAATCGCGATGGTTCCCTGCCAGAACGTCAGCACCGGCTGTGTGACGCCGGTCCGGGGGTTGCGGTACGTCTGCACCCGGAAGTCGCCGTTCTCGAGGTTCGCGACGGGAAGCGGGCGGAACCAGACCGGATCGCCGGAGTCTTCGAGCATCAGCGCCCCGGTCTGGCCGACCGGCTGGGTGAGGTTGTACGGGGCGACGAAGACGTCCCCCGGGGCCGTGCCCGGTTGTCGCGCGGTCACGGTGACCCGCATGGGATGCAGCTTCGGCGCGGACACGAAGCTCCACACATCGCTGCCGGAGGTGATCGGTGGCGGTACGTTCGTCACCGGCGGGGCGGGCCGGGTCGCGCACTGGGCACGGTCCCATCCCGTCGGGTCGGACGCTGCGGACGTGCCTGCCCCGAGCGAACCGAGTGCCCCAGCCGTCACCATCACCGTCGCGGCCGCCATCCAGCGGTGCCGGGCACCCATGGTCGCAGGCACGTCCCTCCTCCTTCTGCTGCTCGCCGGCGCGGAACCGGGGCCGTGGCCACGGCCATGGCCGTCCTGCCCGGAAGCGGCGGGAAGCCGGCGCCCCACACGAGGTTGTACGGGCCCGCGGCCTTCGCCTCGGAGGCCTTCGCCCCCGGTGACCGGTATGGCCCACAGATGGCACCCGAACAGGCCAGACGACCGGCCGGTGGCCGAGCGGTCCCGCTCGGTCGGCTGGATGATGCCCCGGGGCCGGCTGCCCGCCGCACGGACGCGGCCCCGGGGCCGCCGGGCTCCGGCCACCCCGAAGAGGTCGTGCCGTCGCCCGGCCGTGTGCTCGCCGGCCGGCCCTCGAGGTGCGCGGTGATCGCTCCTGCCGGGAACCGACACAAGATCACACCCCGTGCTCCGAGAGCGAGTTACTGTGGTGAGGGACGGCGGGGGAGGGGCTTGAAATGCGATTGGGCGTGCTGGGGCCGCTTGAGGTCGAGACGGACGCCGGAGATCGCCTCGTCGTCGCCGCGCCCAAGCAGCGCACCCTCCTGGCCTGCCTGGCGCTGCGCGCCAACCTCACCGTCTCGACCGGCGCCCTGATGGAGGCCGTCTGGCCGGACCGCAAGCCGGTGAACGCCAAACCGGCGATCCTCAACTACGTGGCCCGGCTGCGCCGGAACCTGCTGGGGGTCGCCGACCGTCTGCAGACCACGGCCGGCGGCTACCGGCTGGAGGTCCGCGACGACGCCGAGCTCGACCACCTGCGGGCCGCGACGCTGGAGACCCGGGCCCGGAAGGCGGTCTGCGGTGGGGACTGGCGGTCCGGCGAGCGGCACGCGGACGCGGCCCTCGCCCTGTGGCGCGGTGAACCCCTGGAGGATGTGCCGTGCGAGCGGCTCCGGGCCGACTGGGTGCCCTCGTTCGACCTCCTCCAGCTGCGCCTGGAGGAGGTCCGGCTGGACGCGCTGCTCAGCGGTGCCTACCTCGACCGGGCGCTGCCGCGGCTGATGGACCTCACCGTCGCGCACCCGCTGCTGGAGCCGATGTACGAACGCGCCATGGTGGCCCTGTACGGCACCGGGCGCCGGGCCGAAGCACTGAGCTGCTACGGCAGGGCCCGGCGGGCGCTGCGGGACGGCATCGGCGCCGACCCCTCGCCGTGCCTGCGGGAACTGCACGGACTGGTACTGCGGGACGCCCCGCTGTCGGAGCTGATGGCGGTATGGGACCAGGCGCGCACCCTGGCCCGCTCCGGCGGTCGGTCCGTGGCGCGGGCGAAGGCCGCGGCGGCACGGACCGGACGGGTGCCGTCCCGAGCGGGGGCGTCTGCGGCGGGCACGGCCCGGGCTGCGGCGAGGACCGTGACGGGGCCCGTCGCACCTGCGCGGGACGGCCTGACGGAGGGGGCGCAGGGCGACCCGCCGGGCGGACCGTCCGCCGGGTTCCCGCTGTCGCAGCTGCCGCGCCCGCCGCAGCTGGTCGTCGGTCGTGAGCAGGAGCTGCGGGAGCTCACCCGACTGCTGGCCCCACCCGCCCCGCTGCCGGAGGCGGCAGCCGCCCCGCTCGCCTCCCGTATCGGGGACGGCCCGATCGCGACCTGCGCACTGGACGCCGGTGCCGGCGTGCGTGTCGCCACCGTGGTCGGGCCCGCCGGCGTCGGCAAGACGACCCTTGCCCTGGCCTGGGCGCACAGCATCGCCGAACGGTTTCCCGACGGGCAGATGTACCTGGACCTGAACGGCTTCACCGCCGAGGGCAGACCCGTCGCGACCGACGGCGCCGTCGACGCGCTGCTCGACTTCCTGGGCGTCCCCGCAACCCGTCTTCCCGCCACGCCCGAGGGCCGGGCGGCGCTCTACCGGGGCCTGGTCGCGGACAAGCGGCTGCTGGTGGTCTTCGACAACGTGCGCGACGCGACCCAGGTCCGGCCGCTGCTGCCGTCCGGCAAGGACTGCCGCGCGCTGGTGACCAGCCGCAGGTCGCTGGGCAGCCTGGTGGCGCTGGAAGGCGCCGAGGCGCTGGTGCTGGCTCCGCTCAGCGCGGACGCTTCGCATCGGCTGCTCGTGCGCAGGCTCGGGGCTCGGCGGACGTCCGGGCAGGGACAGGCGATCGAGGCCATCGCGGAGCGCTGCGCGCACCTGCCGTTGGCGCTGTCCGTCGCGGCGGACCGCGCCGCCGTGTCCGCCACGCCGTTGTCCACGCTCGCCGACCAGTTGGACCGCGGCGCGCTCAACGCGCTGAGCGCCGGGGACGACGCCAGCAGCGTGCGGAGCGTACTGTCCTGGTCGTACGTCGGGCTCACGGAGTCGGCCGCACGCGTCTTCCGATTCCTCGGCCTGCATCCGGGCACGGAGCTGACGGCGGCCGCGGCGGCGGCGGTCGCGGACGTCCCGCTGGCCGAAGCGGTGCCGCTGGTGGACGAGTTGGCGGCGATGAGTCTGTTGACCGAGCGCGCCCCGGGCCGGTACACGATGCACAGCCTGCTCCGGGCGTTCGCCGTCGA
The DNA here is from genome assembly GCF_040609455.1 of Kitasatospora sp. NPDC004669. Classification (NCBI taxonomy): domain Bacteria; kingdom Bacillati; phylum Actinomycetota; class Actinomycetes; order Kitasatosporales; family Streptomycetaceae; genus Kitasatospora; species Kitasatospora sp. NPDC004669. The sequence continues at coordinate 36,615 of NZ_JBEXKB010000001.1, read as the reverse complement.
GCTGGTGGACGACGCGGCCGACGCGCGCGAACAGCAGGCCGCGCGCCACCGGCTCTACGACTACTACCTGCGCTGGGCCCTGGCGGCCGACCGCAGTTGCAGCGCCCTGTCGGCGGACATCGAGCCCGACCACGTTCCGCTCCCGGCGAGCCTCACGCCGGCGGGTTTCGCCGACCGCGACACCGCCCTGGCCTGGCTGGCCGACGAGCAGCAGGTACTCACCACCCTGATCGCCCAGGCGGCGGCGCGCGGCCTGAACTCCTACGCGTGGCGCCTGGCGGCCGCGCAGTCCTACGGACTGGCGCTGCGCGGCGGCCGGCCCGAGGAGCTGCGGCAGGCGCGGGCCGCGCTGGCCGCCGCCAAGCTCCTGGGCGATCCGATCGCGCAGGGCTACTGCTACCTGCTGATCGGCCGCACCCTGACCTCGGTCGGCGAGTACCAGACCGCCCGCTTCCAACTGCGGCGTGCCCTCCGGATGTTCCGCGCCGCGGGGGCCACGGAGTACCTCGGCGAGGTCCACCGCGTCCTGGGCCAGTGCGCCTACCGCCAGGGTGAACACCGTGAGTTCGCCCGCCACGCCCGGGAACACCTCACGGCCGCCGGGCACTCGGGCAGGCAGGACGAGATCTGTTACGCGCTCAACGACCTCGGCTGGGCGCTGATCCAGTGCGGGGAGTACCGGGAGGCGCACGTCCACTGCCTGGAGTCGCTGGCCATGGCCCGGGACCTGGGCCGGTCGCAGCAGGAGGCCTGGACGCTCGACGCCCTGGGGCGGATCCACTGGAAGCTGGGCGATCTGGAGACCGCCGCCGTGTACTACCGCAACGCGTTCGACCTGATCCGGCGGCTGCGTGAACCGCTCGACGTCGACTACCGGCTGGCCCGCGCCGAACTGCTGGCCGCCAACGGCCGGCTGGATTCGGCACGCGACATCTGGCTGGACGTCAGCCTGCGTGCGCGGTCGGAGAATCCGACGCGTGCCGAGCACGCCGAGCGCCGCCTCGCCGAGTACGAGCCGACGACGGCCGACGGCGCGGACGGGCACCGGGTTCCGGCGATGTCCCGGCGTTAGGGCCGCGATATCGGCCGTGTCTAGCGTCAGGGGCACGAACGAGGAGGACTGTCGTGAATCACCTCAAAAGCCTTCGTGCCTTCATCGACGCCCTGGACGCGATCGGCGAGCTCCAGCCGATCGACAAGGAGGTCGACTGGCGGCTCGAACTCGGCGCGGTGGCGCGTCGCACCTACGAACTGCGGGCCCCGGCCCCGCTCTTCAACACGATCACCGGCATCGAGAAGGGCTTCCGCGTGCTGTCGGCGCCCGGCGGGCTGTCCGCCCAGCCCGGCCTCGCCTACAGCCGCATCGCGCTGGCCCTCGGCCTCCCGGCGGACGCCAAGGGCGCCGAGATCGTCACGGCGCTGGCCGACGCGCGGCAGCGCGAGCCGATCCCGCCGGTGGTGGTGGAGCGGGCCGCCGCGCCCTGCAAGCAGAACGTCATGACGGGCGACGCGATCGACCTGCTGAAGTTCCCCACCCCGCTGATCCACGACGGCGACGGCGGCCGCTACATCCAGTCCTTCGGGATGAACATCGCGAAGACGCCGGACGGGTCGTGGACCAACTGGTCGATCAACCGCATGATGCTGGTCGACCACAACCGCCTGGCCTGCCTGATCCCGCCGCCCCAGCACCTGGGGATGATCCGCGCGCAGTGGACCGAGCGGGGCGAGGACATGCCGGTCGCGGTCGCGCTCGGTGTCGAGCCCGGCCTGCCCTACGTCGGCGGCATGCCGCTGCCGGAGGGTGACGACGAGTCGCACTTCCTCGGCGCCTACTTCGGTGAGCCGCTGGAGCTGGTGCCGGCCGAAACCGTGGACCTGCTGGTGCCCGCCACCGCCGAGATCGTCATCGAGGGCTACGTCTCCCGCACCGATCTGGTCGAGGAGGGCCCGATGGGCGAGTACCCGGGTTACCTGGACCGCGGCAGCCACTCGCCCAAGCCCGTGTTGCACGTCACCGCGGTGACCTACCGCGACGACGCGATCCTGCCGGTCGCCGTCGCCGGCGCGCCGGTCGAGGAGGACCACACCGGCTGGGGCCTGCCGCACGCGGCCGAGATGACGCACGTGCTGCGCGAGGCGGATGTGCCGGTGTCGGCCTGCTGGGGTGTGCTGGAGTCGGCGGCGCACTGGTGGGTCGTCGCGCTGAAGCCGTCCTGGCACGAGGACTCGGGCCTGGACTCCAAGGCCATGGCCCAGCGGGTCGGCGAGGTGGTGTTCGGCGCGGGCAAGCTCGCCTTCGGCGTGCCCAAGCTGCTGCTGGTCGAGCACGACTTCGACATCGCCGATGCCGGTCAGATCATCTGGGCGTTCGCCAGCCGCTCGCACCCGGAGCACGGCGAGGCGCACTTCCCCGCCCAGCCGCAGAACATCATCCCGGTCTATCTCGACGAGCACGAGCGGCTGAGCTACCACGCCACCAAGGTCGTCTACAACTGCCTGCTCGCCGACCGGTTCCCGGCCGACCAGCGGCCGGTGGCCTCGGACTTCGCCCACAACTGGTCGCCGGAGCTCCAGCAGCACGTGCTGGACAACTGGGAGGCCTACGGCTTCAAGAGTGCGAAGGAGTGAGGCGGCCGTGCCGGTCTACCAGGTCAGCGCCCCGGCTTACAGCCTGAGCCGGGAGGACAAGCGCCGGATCGCCGAGGCGATCACCGGGATCCACGTCGAGGTCACCGCGGCGCCGGCGGAGTTCGTCCACACCTACTTCGACGCCGTCGCACCCGGCGACCACTTCGTGGCCGGGGAACCGGCGGCGGACGCCGTGATGGTCATCGGTCACATCCGGGAAGGCCGTTCCGACCCGGACAAGCAGCGGCTGCTCGTCCGCATCGCGGAGGCCGTCGGCGAGGTGACGGACCGTCCGGTCGCCCGGGTGGCCGTCATCGTCCGTGACGTGCCGTCGCGCTACATCTTCGAAGGCGGCCGGATCATGCCGGAACCCGGCCAGGAGGCGGCCTGGCTCGCCGCCGCCCCCGCCCGCGTGCCCGTCCACGAGAGTTGAGAGAGAGCGTTCATGACCGACAAAGGCAGTGCCCTGATCATCGGTGTCGGACCCGGCCTCGGCGTGGCCGTGGCCCGCGCCTTCGCCGAGGCCGGCCACGCGGTCGCGCTGATCGGCCGGACCAGCCCCAAGCTGAAGGAGTTGGCCGCACGGCTCCACGAGGAGGGGCACGCCGCGCACGCCTACCAGGCCGACGCGGCGGACCCGGCGCAGCTGCGTTCCGCGCTGGACGCGGCCGTCACCGACCTGGGCGCCCCCGAGGCGCTCGTCTACAACGCCGCCCACGCCCGCCCCGACACCCCCACCGCGGTCAGCCCGGAGGGCTGGGCGGCCGGTCTCGCGGTCAACGTCATCGGCGCGACGGTCGTGGCCGGCCACGTGATCCCGGCCTTCCGCGGTGGCCGCGGCACCGTCCTGTTCACGGGCGGCGGCTTCGCGCTCGCGCCGTCCCCCGACTACACGACCCTCTCGGTCGGCAAGGCGGCGCTGCGCGCCTACGCGCACGCCCTGCACGAGGAGCAGCGCGACGCGGGCGTGCACGTCACCACGGTCACCATCCGCGGCTTCATCCGCCCGGGCGACGAGCGGTTCGACCCGGCGGCCATCGCCAAGGTGTACGTGGAGCTGCACCAGCGGCCCCGGGACCAGTGGCAGCCGGAGTACGTCTACGCGTGAGGCGGGCGTGGCGGTCGGGGGAGGAAGCCGCACCGGCCGCCACGCCGTGCTCTGTGCGTCGCAGCCGTCACACCGGCGCCGTCCGCCCGGTCAGGTCCCGCTTCTCGACGCTGCTCACGCTTCGAACCAGTAGTCGAGCCAGACCTGGGCGCCCTCGCCGAGGTTCGCCTGGAACCCGCCGGTGCCGTGCAGACCGGTCAGCTCGCCGGTGCCCGAACCCGGCACCACGAACCAGTCGCCCTTGACGAGGTCGCCCTCGACCGTGCCCTGGTCCTGCAGCAGGAACGTGCCGGTGCGACCGGCCAGTGAGCCGCTGACGCGCTCGATCCCGACGAAGCTCGCCGACCCGTCGCTGCCGGCGGACTGCAGGAACTCCACGACGCCGTCGGCGGTGATGTCACCGGCGAAGCTCTCCTCGACGTGGATGCGGGTCAGCGTCGGGCCCTCGGCGGGCCGGTCGTAGACCGTGGGCTCGTACTTCGCCACCGTGATGACGGCGTTGGCCCGGGTCGTGGTGGGGTTGCTCATCGGTTCTCCCGTTCTTCGGTGGACCGTGCTCGTGGTGCCGGCGTGCGCCCGGAGGTGTGCACGGGAGGCTCATTCACCCCAGCGCCGCAGGTTCGGCACGTCGATCCCGAGCAGGTCCAGCGCCCGCCCGGCCGTGTGCTCGACGATCTCGTCGACGCTGCCGGGCCGCAGGTAGAACGCCGGCACCGGCGGCATGACGATCCCGCCGGACTCGGTGACCGCGGCCATCGCCCGCAGGTGCCCGAGCGTCAGCGGCGTCTCCCGCACCATCAGCACCAGGCGGCGGCGCTCCTTGAGCGTCACGTCCGCCGCCCGGGTCAGCAGGTTGTCGCCGTTGGACTGCGCGATCGCCGACAGCGTGCGGATGGAGCACGGCGCGACGATCATCCCGGCCGTGCGGAAGGAGCCGGAGGCGATGGCCGCGCCCACGTCGGCGGGCCGGTGCACGACGTCCGCCATGGCTGCCAGATCCGCCGCCGACAAGTCGGTCTCGTACGCGCGGGTCTGTTGCCCGGCAGGCGTGACGACGAGGTGTGTCTCGACGCCGGCCTTGCGTGCGAGCTCCAGCACCCGCAGCCCGTACACGATCCCGGTCGCGCCACTGATGCCCACGACCAGCCGATGTCTGTCCATCCGTCCTCCTCCGGTGCGGGGACGAGGCTAAGCAGCCGCACCAACGCACCGCTATCGCCGCACTATCGCGGTGGGTCTTCGGAGTCCGGCGGAGGGGCCGTTTCGGAACGGCCGCCCTCGCTCCGCGGTCGTCGGCGACGCGGGAGAGGTGCACAGTAAAAGGGTGGGTGTCGGACGGCGCTTCGCCGGTCTGGGGCAGCCATGGCGGTCGCGCCATGCGCTGCTGGTGCTCCCGTTTGTGCTCATCGTGGTGATCACCGTGGTGGACCTTCATTCTCCCGAGGGCGTCCACCTGGGGCCGGCTCTGGTCATCGCGCCCGCGATCACCGCGTCGTTCGCCGGTCCCCGGTTGACCGGGGCGATGGGAGTGCTGGCCCTGGCCGCGCAGGTGATCATCGCGGTCTTCCACGGGGGACTGACCACGACGAACCACCTGGTGCAGATCGCCACCCTCGCCGTGCTGTCGGTCCTGGTCGTCTGCTTCTGTCTGGTGCGCGAGCGGCGCGAACGCCAGCTGGCCAAGGTGCGGTCCGTGTCCGAGGCCGCGCAGCACGTCCTGTTGTGGCCGCTGCCCGAGCAGATCGGCCCGCTGCAGATCTCCTGCCTGTATCTGGCCGCCGAGGAAGAGGCCCGGATCGGGGGTGACCTGTATGCGGCCACCCGCACCGAGGACGGGGTCCGAGTGATGATCGGCGATGTCAGGGGCAAGGGCCTGCCCGCGGTCGGCGAGGCCGCGATCCTCCTCGGGGCCTTCCGCGAGGCCGCGCACCAGCACACGAACCTTCCGGCGCTGGCCGCGGCCCTGGAGCACAGCATCAGCCGCTACCAGGCCGAGTTCGCGTCACCGGACGGCGACGCGGGAGAGCACTTCGCCACCGTTCTGCTGCTGGAGATCCCCGACGGCAGCTCCGCCACCCAGATGATCAGCTGTGGACACCCCCCGCCTCTGCTTCTCACGCCGGACCACTCCGTCTCCCCCCTGAGCCTGCACCCCGCGCCTCCGCTGGGCGTGGCCGAGATGGCGGCGGCGGACCACGCCCCCGATGTGGTCGCCTTCCAGGCCGGCGACACCCTGCTCCTCTACACCGACGGCGTCATCGAGGCCCGCGATCACTACGGTGACTTCTACCCCCTCGCGGAGCGGACCGCGCGCTGGACGGACAGCTCTCCCGACGTGCTCCTGCACCACATCCGCCGCGACCTCCTCGCCCACGTCGGCGGGCGACTCAACGACGACGCCGCGCTCGTCGTCATCCACCGCCCGCCCACTCCGCACCCCGGTCACCGCCTGGGAAAGGCCATCCACGCGGGCGACTCCCGCCACTGAGCACGCCCCGACGGCGATGTGGCGCACTGCACCGCCGGCGGCGGCATGGGAGTTCGCTTCCTGATCAGGCGACGTGGGGAGGGCGGTGGCGCCGGGTGACCACCAGGATGGCCATGTCGTCGTCGCGTTTGCCCTCGGTCCAGTGGCCGACGTCTTCGGTGAGGGCGTCCACCACTGCGTCGGGGTCACTGAACCGCCTGTGCATGCGCTCTGAGGCGAGCGGATCGTAGAAGGTCCCCCGCTTGTCCCGCGCCTCGGTGACACCGTCGGTCACCAGCAGCAGCGAGGCCCCCGGGGGCAGCCGCACGACATCGGCGGGCACGGAGCCGGCAGGGGTGAGATCGCCCAGTCCCAGGCCGAGGGGCAGCTGCGGGACGGCCGGGTCGAGCCGCGCGAGCCGTCCGTCGTGCATCAGGTACGGGGGCGGATGCCCGCGGTTCACCAGGCTCAGTGCCTCGCCGTCGGTGGAGACCTCGGCCAGCACGGCGGTGACGAAGCCCTCCGTGGAGGACAGCGGGTCGCTCCGGGCTGCTTCTCTGGTCACCGCCTCGTCGATCCGCTGTCCCAACGTGACCAAGCTGGGAGAGTACTCGGCCTCCTGACGGAAGGCCCCGATCGCGATCGACACGACGGCGACAGCCGCAACACCTTTGCCCCGCACATCGCCGATGATCATCCGTACCCCGAACGGCGTCTCCTGCACGGCGAAGAAATCACCGCCGATCCGTGCCTCGGCCTGCGCCGCCGTGTACCCCGCGGCCACGGCCAGCGGCCCGACGTTCCTCGGTGGCTCCGGGAGCACCGCCCGCTGGACCCTCTCCGCGACGTCCCTGGTCAGTGCCAGATCGCGCCCCTGCCGCACGATCAGCTGGTTGACCGCGAGGGCCAGCACGCCGATCACGCTGACCACGGCGAGATCGACGATCAGTGGTGTCGCCGGACGCCCGCGTTCGATGTCCACCGACACCGAGACCACGCAGGTGACGCACACGACGGCGAGCGCGGAGCGGAAGGGCAGGGTGGCCCCCGCGATGAGCGGTGCGGCTGCCAGCAGTGGGAGCCCCGTGTACGGCTGAGGCGCGAAAAGGTCCAGTGCGAGGCCGGCCACGAGAACCAGCGCCGCGAGCATCCACGGCACCTTCGCCAGCGTGGGTCGCAGGACTGTCACGGTGCATCTCCCGTCCCGGCCGATCAAGGCCCGGAGCGCAGGCCCCGGCCAGCCTGTCACATCACGGACTTACACGATCTTTCGGACACGCTCGTGGTCGCCTGCGGGGCTCGCGGCCCGGCTGGTCCACTTCTCCGTCGTCAGCGGCGCCTCGGGCCCGGCGGTGAGACCGCGACACGACGAAGGCCCCGCCCGGAAATCCGGACGGGGCCTTCGACTGCCTTACTAGGCAAAGGCGGAGGATACGAGATTCGAACTCGTGAGGGGTTGCCCCCAACACGCTTTCCAAGCGTGCGCCCTAGGCCTCTAGGCGAATCCTCCGAGGGAGAGCTTAGTACATGTTTCGGGGTGGTCGCGACCAGCTATCCCGCAGGCGGAGGGGCGGGGGTGGCCTGTGGATCGTCGGGCCCGGGATCCGGTAGTGTGGGTGTCAGCCCCTCGTGTGGCGTCATCTCTCTGAACCCCCCCAGGGCCGGAAGGCAGCAAGGGTAGGAGGGCTCTGGCGGGTGCACGAGGGGTCTTCGCGTTCCCGGGGCCGCGCGGGACCGTGCGAGGTCGCACGGAGTGAGGGGCCGGGAGTGGAGGGGCGACGCGTTTGTCGGCCCGTCCCGATATCGTCGGTGGTGTGTCCCTAGCCCTGTACCGCCGCTACCGCCCCGAGACCTTCGCGGAGGTCATCGGGCAGGAGCACGTGACCGCTCCGCTCCAGCAGGCCCTGCGCAACAACAGGGTCAACCACGCGTACCTGTTCAGCGGGCCGCGCGGCTGTGGCAAGACGACGAGCGCGCGCATCCTGGCCCGCTGCCTGAACTGTGAGCAGGGGCCGACGCCGACGCCCTGCGGGGAGTGCCAGTCCTGTCGGGACCTCGCGACCGGCGGGCCCGGCTCGATCGACGTGATCGAGATCGACGCGGCCTCGCACGGTGGTGTGGACGACGCGCGCGAGCTGCGCGAGCGGGCCTTCTTCGCGCCGGTGCACAGCCGGTACAAGATCTTCATCCTGGACGAGGCTCACATGGTGACCTCGGCCGGGTTCAACGCGCTGCTCAAGGTGGTCGAGGAACCGCCGGAGCACCTCAAGTTCATCTTCGCGACCACCGAGCCGGAGAAGGTGATCGGGACGATCCGGTCCCGTACCCACCACTACCCGTTCCGGCTGGTCCCGCCCGGCACGCTGCGCGACTACCTGGCGGACGTCTGCGGCCGCGAGGGCATCCAGGTCGAGGACCCGGTGTTCCCGCTGGTGGTACGGGCCGGCGCGGGCTCGGTGCGCGACTCGATGTCGGTCATGGACCAGCTGCTGGCCGGTGCCGCGGACGAGGGCGTCACGTACCAGATGGCCACCGCGCTGCTCGGGTACACGGACTCCGCGCTGCTGGACGAGGTGGTGGACGCCTTCGCCGCGCACGACGGGGCGACGGTGTTCCAGGTGGTCGACCGGGTGGTCGAGGGCGGGCACGACCCGCGCCGCTTCGTCACCGACCTGCTGGAGCGGCTGCGTGACCTGGTGATCCTCGCCACGGTGCCGGACGCGGGGGAGAAGGGGCTGATCGACGCCCCGGCCGACCGGGTCGCGGTGATGCAGGCGCAGGCGGACGCGTTCGGCGCGGCCGAGCTGAGCCGGGCGGCGGACATCGTCAACACCGGGCTGACCGAGATGCGCGGCAACGCGGCGCCCCGGCTGCAGCTGGAGCTGATCTGCGCCCGGGTGATGCTGCCGGGCGCGTACAGCGACGAGCTGTCGCTGCAGGCCCGCCTGGACAAGCTGGAGCGGCGGGCGGCGGCCGGTGGGTTCGCCGCGGCTGCGGGCATGGCCCCCATGGCCGCGCCGATGGCCGCTCCGGTGGGTGTCCCGTCGATGGAGGCGCCCGCGCCCGTGACGGCACCGGCCCCGGTGGCCGAGGCCGCCCCGATGGCGGCACCGCCCGTCCAGGCACCGCCCGTCCAGGCCGCCCCCGTGCAGGCCCCGCCGCCCCCGGCCCCCGCCGGGCCCGCGCCGGGTGCCTGGCCGATCCCGCGCAGCTTCCCGCCCGCCGGAGGCGCCCCGGCCCCCGCCGCGGTTCCCGTGCCGCAGCCGCAGGCCGCCCCCGCGCCCGTCGCGGCACCGGCCCCGGCCCCTGTGCCCACGCCTTCGCCTACGCCCGCGGCGGCCGCCCCCGGCGGCCAGCCGTCCGCGGCCGCGCAGCAGGGCGCCGCGCAGGTCCGGCAGCTGTGGCCGCAGATCCTGGAGGCGGTGAAGAACCGCCGACGCTTCACCTGGATCCTGCTCAGCCAGAACGGCCAGGTGGCCGGGTTCGACGGCAGCACGCTCCAGGTGTCGTTCATCAACGCCGGCGCCCGGGACAGCTTCGTCGGCAGCAACAGCGACGACGTGCTGCGCCAGGCGCTGGGCGACGCGCTGGGAGTGGACTGGCGGATCGAGTGCATCGTGGACCCGTCCGGCGGTGCCGGCGCGGCTCCGAGCGCGGCCCCGACCGGCGGCGGCTGGGGAGCCCCGGCCCGTCCGGCGGCCGCCGCGCCGCCGATGGCCGCCCCCGCCCCGGCCCCGGTTCAGCAGGCCCCCGCCCCGGTCCAGCCGCAGCCCCAGGTCCAGGCGCCGGCCCCGGCGCCGGTGCAGGCCCCGCCGCCCGCGGCGGTGCCCCAGGCCCGTCCGGTGCGGTCGGTGGCCCCGGAGGACGACATCCCGGAGGAGGACGACCCGGACCTCAACGAGGAGGCGTTCTCCGGCCAGGAGCTGATCATCCGCGAGCTGGGTGCCACGGTGCTGGAGGAGATCCACCACCGGGGCAACTGAGCCCGGCCGACCGAGCTCCGCCGGCCGACTTCCGGCAACCGAGTCCCGGAGACCGACTCCTGGCGACCGACTCCCGGCAATCGAGCGAAGACGTAGGCTCGGCGGCGACGAACGACGAACCGCATGACAGCAAGGAGTGAGCCGTGTTCCCCGGTGGTGGTCAGCCCAACATGCAGCAGCTGCTCAAGCAGGCGCAGAAGATGCAGGAAGAGCTCGCCAAGGCCCAGCAGGAGCTGGCCGAGGCGAAGGTGAACGGTACGGCGGGCGGCGGCCTGGTCGAGGCCACGGTGACCGGGTCCGGCGAGCTGGTGGCGCTGACGATCGCGCCGGCCGCCGTGGACCCGGAGGACACCGAGACCCTGGCCGACCTGATCCTGGCGGCCGTCCGGGACGCCAACCAGGCCGCGCAGAAGATGCAGGCCGACCGGATGGGCCCGCTCACCCAGGGCCTGGGCGGCGGGATCCCCGGCCTGCCGTTCTGATGCGGGTCAGGGCCGGTTCGGGGCGCAGGTCAGGGCCGGTTCGGGGCGCAGGTCAGGGCCCAGACCGGGGCGTCGATCAGCGTCCGGTTTGTCAGTAGACGGTCTGAAGTTCATACGACAGACCCGTGTGATTTCTGCGGGGGTCGGGCGTCGGGCGGTGTGTCCGGCGCCCGATTCGTTGGATGATGGCACCGGAGCACCACCGACCATCCGAGGGAAGGCGCGACGTGTACGAGGGCGTGGTTCAGGACCTGATCGACGAACTGGGCAGGCTGCCCGGCGTCGGGCCCAAGAGCGCCCAGCGGATCGCCTTCCACGTGCTGCAGGCCGACCCGACCGACGTGCGCCGCCTCGCGCACGCGCTGCTGGAGGTCAAGGACAAGGTCCGCTTCTGCGTGGTCTGCGGCAACGTCGCGGAGGCCGAGCAGTGCCGGGTCTGCCTGGACCCGCGCCGCGACCTCGGCGTCATCTGCGTGGTCGAGGAGCCCAAGGACGTCGTCGCCATCGAGCGCACCCGTGAGTTCCGCGGCCGCTACCACGTGCTGGGCGGCGCGATCAGCCCCATCGAGGGCGTCGGCCCGGACGACCTGCGCATCCGCGAGCTGCTCTCGCGCCTCGCGGACGGCACGGTCACCGAGCTGATCCTGGCCACCGACCCCAACCTGGAGGGGGAGGCGACCGCCACCTATCTGGCCCGGCTCTGCAAGCCGATGGGCCTGAAGGTGACCCGCCTGGCGAGCGGACTGCCCGTCGGCGGGGACCTGGAGTACGCGGACGAAGTCACCCTCGGCCGCGCCTTCGAAGGGAGACGACTGCTCGATGTCTGACCGGACGATCAACCAGCAGCCCACCGGCCCTCAGCTTCACGAGGGGCCCACGACCCACGCCCCGCACACCCACGGTCACGGTTCGGAGCCGGACGACTTCGCCGTGCAGATCGCCGACTCGGTGGAGAGCTTCGTGCTCGCCGTCACCGAGGTCGCCAAGGGCGACGAACCGGGCAGCGCGGTCTCGCTGCTGCTCCTGGAGGTCTCCCAGCTGCTGCTGGCCGGCGGTCGGCTGGGCGCCATCGAGGACGTCGTCCCCGAGGACCGCTTCGAGCCCGACGCCGGGCCGGAGCCGGACGGCGAGCAGCTGCGCGAGCGCCTCGCCGCGCTGCTCGCGCCGATCGACGTCTACCACGAGGTCTTCGACCCGTACGGCCCGCCGGAGAAGCCGAACGCCTTCCGGATCTCGGACGACCTGGCCGGCGTGGTCAGCGAGCTCCAGCACGGCCTGACCCACTACCGCGAGGGCCGGGTCAGCGAGGCGCTGTGGTGGTGGCAGTTCTCGTACCTCTCCAACTGGGGCACGACCTGCACCGCGGTGCTGCGGGCGCTGCAGTCGCTGATCGCCCACGTCCGGTTGGACAGCCCGATCGGGGCGGTGCCGGACGGCGCGGACATCGACGACGACGGGCTCACGGACGAGCAGCTGGAGCAGCAGGCCGGCGACCTGATGGCGGCCGAGCTCGGTCTCGGGCGCTGACAGCGGTGGTCGGGCGTCGTGTCCGAAGGCAGGTGGGCGGCGGATCCGGCAGCGGGCCGCGAATATGTGACGAATGCCTCAGTAATCCGCCTGGAAAAGAAATCCGGCCGTGGCACCGTCCATTCGTCCGACGATTCTTCGGAACCGTGCCGAACGCCCCGCAGACCTGCCGGTGGCACCACCCGTCATGCCGCTCACGTGCTGAAACACCCGTCTCATCATATGGAAAGCAGCAGTTGCGGGACCCCTGCTCGGTAGACTGACGCCGACCGCACCCCCCTCTCCCCCGGGGGGTACGGGGGCCAGTCGCCCCCGGAAAACGACACAAGTCGAGGAGCGCACGTGGGCCTTGTCGTGCAGAAGTACGGCGGCTCATCCGTTGCGGATGCCGCAGGCATCAAGCGCGTGGCCCGTCGAATCGTTGACGCCAAGAAGGCCGGCCATGAGGTCGTCGTCGTGGTGTCCGCGATGGGCGACACGACGGACGAGCTCATCGAACTCGCGGAGCAGGTGTCACCGCTTCCTGCCGGCCGTGAGTTCGACATGCTGCTGACCGCTGGAGAGCGCATCTCCATGGCGCTGCTGGCCATGGCGATCAAATCCCTGGGCCACGAGGCCCAGTCGTTCACGGGCAGTCAGGCCGGTGTCATCACCGACTCCGTCCACAACAAGGCGCGCATCATCGACGTGACGCCGGGTCGCATCCGCACCGCCCTGGACGAGGGCAACATCGCGATCGTGGCCGGCTTCCAGGGCGTGTCCCAGAGCAGCAAGGACATCACCACGCTGGGCCGCGGCGGCTCGGACACCACCGCCGTCGCCCTCGCCGCGGCGCTCAAGGCCGAGGTCTGCGAGATCTACACCGACGTGGACGGCGTGTTCACCGCCGACCCGCGCGTGGTGAAGAAGGCCCGCAAGATCGACTGGATCGCGTACGAGGACATGCTGGAGCTGGCCTCGTCCGGTTCCAAGGTGCTGCTCGACCGCTGTGTGGAGTACGCCCGCCGCTACAACATCCCGATTCACGTACGCTCGTCCTTCTCGGGTCTTCCCGGGACGATCGTCAGCAACGACAACCCGAACAAGCCCGAAGGGGGCGAGATGGAGCAGGCCATCATCTCCGGAGTCGCCCACGACACCTCCGAGGCCAAGGTCACGGTGGTCGGCGTGCCCGACAAGCCGGGCGAGGCGGCGCGCATCTTCCGCGCCATCGCCGACGCCGAGGTCAACATCGACATGGTGGTGCAGAACGTCTCCGCCGCGTCGACCGGCCTGACCGACATCTCCTTCACCCTGCCCAAGACCGAGGGCCAGAAGGCCATCGACGCGCTGGGCCGGGTCAAGGAGGGCATCGGCTACGAGTCGCTGCGCTACGACGACGCGATCGGCAAGATCTCGCTGGTCGGCGCCGGCATGCGCTCCAACCCGGGTGTCACCGCCACCTTCTTCGAGGCGCTCTCCGCCGCGGGCGTCAACATCGAGCTGATCTCCACCTCGGAGATCCGCATCTCGGTGGTCACCCGCGCCGAGGACGTGCCGGAGGCGGTCCGCGCCGTGCACAGCGCCTTCGGCCTGGACAGCGAGACGGACGAGGCCGTCGTCTACGGCGGCACCGGGCGATGACCCGGAAGCCGGGCGGGGGCTCCGGGCGATGACCCGGCGTCCGAACCTCGCCGTCGTCGGCGCCACGGGCGCGGTCGGCGAGGTGCTGCTCGGGCTCCTCTCGCTCCGTCAGGACATCTGGGGCGAGATCCGACTCGTCGCCTCCCCGCGTTCGGCCGGCCGCGAGCCGGTCGTGCGCGGGGAGGCGGTCGGGGTCGTCCCCTTGACGGAGGAGGCCTTCGCCGGGATCGACATCGCCGTGTTCGCCGTCCCCGACCAGGTCTCCGCCCAGTGGGCTCCGATCGCGGCGGCCAAGGGCGTCGTGGTGGTGGACGACTCGGCCGTCTTCCGGACCGCCGGGGACGTGCCGCTGGTCGTTCCCGAGGTCAACGCGGCGGCGCTGCGGATCCGTCCGCGCGGCATCGTGGCCAGCCCGGCCGGCACCACGCTCACGATGGTCGCGGCGGTCGGTGCGCTGCACGCCGAGTACGGACTGGAGCAGCTGGTCGTCGCCACCTACCAGGCCGCCAGCGGCGAGGGCCGCGAGGGCGTCGCGGCGCTGCGCGAGCAGACCGCGCTGGTGGCCGGTACCGAGGTCGGCCGGCAGACCGGCGACCTGCGGGCGGTGATCGCCGACGACGGGCCGTTCGCAGCCCCGCTCGCCCTCAACGCCGTGCCCTGGACCGGCGGCCTGCGCGAGGGCGGCTGGTCCGCCCAGGAACTCGGGCTGCGCGATGAGACCCGCAAGATCCTCGGCCTGTCCGCCCTGAAGGTCTCCGCGACCTGCGTCCGCATCCCGGTGGTCCGCACCCACGCGCTGGCCGTGCACGCCCGCTTCGAACGCGAGGTCAGCCAGGAGCACGCGCAGGACATCCTGCGCGAGACGCCCGGCGTGGTGCTCTACGACGACCCGGCGGCCGGGGAGTTCCCGACGCCGAACGACGTGGTCGGCACCGACCCGGTCTGGGTCGGCCGGGTGCGCCGGGCGCTGGACGAGCCGGACGCCCTCGACCTCTTCCTCTGCGGCGACAACCTGCGCAAGGGTGCCGCGCTGAACCTGTTGCAGATCGCCGAGCTGGTGGCCCGTGAGCTGACGGCGGGGGAGCAATAGGCCCGCGCAGTCCGGGACCTGAGGGTCCCTTGTGTCCGAGGATGTCCGGACCTGTGTCCGCTCCTCGACACAATCCGTCCGGAATCCCGGGGGAATCCCCTGGAGGCCTCTTCCGCCGATACGGAAGAATGGTCCCCGGGATGGGCAACCATGACAGGGGATCGAGTGTCCAACGGGCGTGGCGAACGTGATGGTGGGGGCAAGGACGGGCGTCCCGGCGAGAGCCGCGGTGGCCTTCCCGTCGCGCGCCCCGTGGTCTTCGAGTAGGCCGGAAGACGACCAGATGACGGCGGCCGCACCCGGTGCGGCGGACTCCGGCGCGGGTACCGACGCGGGTACCAGCGAGGACCTGCTCACCGAGACCTACCAGGCGCACTACCGCTCGCTGCTGCGGCTTGCCGCGCTGCTCCTGGACGACCTCTCCACCTGCGAGGACGTCGTGCAGGAGGCCTTCATCCGGGTGCACGCCGCCCGGCGGCGGGTGCGCGAACCCGAGAAGACCCTGGCCTACCTGCGGCAGACGGTGGTGAACCTGTCGCGCTCCACGCTGCGCCGCCGGATCCTCGGCCTGCGACTCCTGCCGAAGCCCATGCCTGACATGGCCAGTGCAGAAGAAGGTGCCTACGATGCCCTGGAGCGCGACCAGTTGAAGGCCGCGCTGCGTGGTCTGCAACGCCGTCAGCGGGAGGTTCTGGTGCTGCGTTACTTCGTGGACATGACGGAGGCGCAGGTCGCCGAGACCCTGGGCATCTCGCTCGGATCGGTCAAGGCCTACGGATCACGCGGACTAGCCGCCCTCCGGACCCAGATGGAGGCCGGACATGGCTGACGGCGCCTGGCAGCGGCCCGGGGACGACGACCTCTCGGGGCTCACCTCCGAGGAACGGGCGCTGCGCGAGCTGATGCGCCACGCGGTGGCCGGGATCCAGCCCGAGTCCGGTGCCCTGCCTCGCATCCGTCAGGCCGTCCCCCGGCGCCGGGCCGCCCGGCGCGGGGCCTGGACCGGCGCGGCGGCGCTGGCGCTGGCCGTCGCGATCGCGCTGCCCGTCCTGCACGAGGGGGACCACCTCGGGCTCTCCGGCGGACCCGGCTCGACCGAGGCCCAGAGTCCCGCCCCGGCGGCCCCCAGCGGCAGGACGACCGGCGGGGTCGGCGGCAGCGGCGCGGCCTCGCGCACCGGCCCGAGCGGCACCGGGGACACCGCGCCCTCCTCGGGCACCGCCGCCGCCTCGCCCAGCCCCGGCGCGGACGCCACCCGGGTCGGCGGCACCGCCACCCCCACCGGGGCCCCCGGCACCGGGGACGGCGGGATCATCCCGCTGTGCACCCGGTCGGACCTCGGGCAGGGCACCGCGCAGGTCGGCTCGGCCGACGGGCAGGGGCGGATCCTCGGATCCTTCACGGTCTACAACGTCTCCGGGCACAGCTGCCGCCTCGGCGGTCCCGGCGCGGTGGCCGTCACCGAGGTCAGCGGCACCGACCGCAGCCGCGTCCGTACGGCCGACCACGCCCCCGGCGACCCGGCGGGCAGCCTGCCGGCCATGGACACCGAGCCGCCGGTGCTGGCGCCGCAGGCCGGGTACCGGGTGCCGTTCGCCTGGATCCCCGACCAGGGCTGCGGCTCCGGCGGCACCACGACCAGCGCGCCCACCGGGGCCAACCAGGTGTCCCTGACCACCCAGGCCCCCGCCGCCTCGGCCGCCCCCGCCTCCGGCAACTCCGCGGCCCCGAGCTCCAACCCGCAACCGAGCTCCACACCCACCTCCGGTCCCACCTCGGCGCCCAGCCCGACGGCCACCCCGACCGGCAACCCCACCACCGCCCCGGCGACCGCCACCATCGCCCACACCCCGGCCCCGGGCAGCCCGACGGCCGCGACGGCCGTGCTGCCGGTCGCCTGCGGGGGGACGCTCTACCGGGGCGGGGTGCAGGCCACCGGCGGGGCGGCGGCCCAGCCGTCGGGGACGCCGACGACGGGCTGAGGGGCGCCCGACGGGGCTCCCGCCTCCCGTGACTCCCGTCCCCGGCGGACCCTGTGGTCCGGGACGGTGTGAGGAATGGTTACCGTGGGGGTGTGTACCGGTTCCTCCTGACTCCGCGCTGGCTCGGCGGCACCGCGTTGGCTGTGGCGGCCGTGGCGGTGTGCGTCTGGCTGGGCTCCTGGCAGCTCGGCCGGTTCGAGGACCGCGTCACCACGCACCAGGAGACCAAGCAGTCCCTCACCGCTTCGGGTGACGCCGAGCCGATCGACGCCCTGCTCACCCCGGCCGGCCCGCAGGTGACCACCGAGACCGTCGGCAAGCCCGTTACGGTGACCGGCAGCTATGACACCGAGCACCAACTCCTCGTCCCCAACCGCGTGGTGGACGGCAAGCAGGGCTACTACGTGCTCACCCCGCTGCGCACCGCCGACGGACACGCCGTCGCCGTGGTGCGGGGCTGGCTGCCCGGGTCCCCGTCCGGGGCGGTGGCCGAGGTGCCGCCGACCGGGCAGGTGACGGTGAGCGGGCGGCTGCAGGCCAACGAGGCCGTGGGCAGCAACGGCGCGGTGGCCGGCGGTCTGCCCGCCGGGCAGCTCGGCATGATCAACCGGGCCGCGCTGCTGAACGTGCTGGAGTACGACGGCTGGTACGACGGCTGGGTGGCCGCCGACCAGGTACCCGCCGGGCTGACCGCCGTACCGACCGTGCAGCCGCAGGGCGGCGACGGGCTCACCCTGCGCGCCTTCCAGAACCTGGGCTACACCCTGGAGTGGTTCGTCTTCGCGGGCTTCGTGGTCTTCATGTGGTTCCGCCTGGTGCGCCGCGAGGCGGAGGCGGCGCAGGACCGGGCCCTCGGGCTGGACCCGGTCCTGGACTGACCTCGGGGCCTGTCTCCAGGGTCCTACCGCGTGGGCCTGCCGGGCGCCGGCACCGGCTTGGTCGGGGTCGCGACCGCCGTCAGGGTCGGGGTGGGAGCCTGCGTCGGCGTCTGCGTCGGCGTCTGCGTCGGTGTCTGGGCGGGGACGGCCGGGCTGGCGTCGCCGAACGGCGTCGACATGTCGGCGTCCTCCTCAGGCGTCCCGTTGTGGCAGTGGCTCCGGCTGCCGTTCCCGTCGGAGTCGTCGTGGTCGATGTGGTGGTGCACGGTGCGCCCCTTCGAGCCGGACGAGCCCTTGGACCCGCTCGACCCCTTCGACCCCGAGCCCTTCGAGCCGGACGAGCCCTTCGACCCGCTCGACCCCTTCGATCCCTTGGCGAGCTGGACGGTGTCCCCGTCCGGCTGGTACGCCGCCCGGACGACGAGCGAGCCGGCCGACCCCGCCGCGCCCGCCTTCGTCGCCGTCGCGACCGGCCCGCCGGGTACGGCGCCCGCCGGGGGCGTCGAGGCGGTCGGCGACGGCAGCGCGGGCCCGGTCGGCACGGCGGCCTCGGGGCTGGGCAGCACCGGACCGGCCGGGGGCGGGCAGGCCGCCTCGTCGCCGTGCGAGCCCGAGCAGCCGGTGAGCACCAGTGCCCCGGCCACCGCCACCCCCGCGAGCGTCAGCAGACGTCTCACGCCGCCCCTCCCGGGGCCCCGCCGGGAACACCCAGGTACCGGCGGACGAAGTCGATCTCCAGCCGCAGCTGCTTGATCCGCTCCTCCACCACCAGCGAGCCGTGCCCGGCGTCGTACCGGTACACCTCGTGCGGCTTGTCGAGCTGCTCCAGCCGCTCGACGTAGTTGTCGATCTGCCGGATCGGGCAGCGCGGGTCGTTCACCCCGGCGCTGATGTAGACCGGCACCCGCACCCGCTCGACGTAGGTCAGCGGCGAGGAGGCGGTGAAGCGCTCCGGGACCTCCTCCGGAGTGCCGCCGAAGAGCGTGCGGTCCAGCGACTTGAGCGCCTCCATCTCGTCGGCGTACGCGGTGTGGTAGTCCGCGACCGGCACGGCGGCGACGCCGAGCGACCAGCTGTCGGGCTGGACGCCGAGGCCGAGCAGGGTCAGGTAGCCGCCCCAGCTGCCACCGGTGAGCACCAGGCGCCGCGGGTCGGCCAGGCCGCTGGAGACCGCCCACTCCCGGACCGCCGCGATGTCCTCCAGCTCGATCAGGCCGACCCGCTCGTGCAGCGCGTCGGTCCAGGCCTGGCCGTAGCCGGTCGAGCCGCGGTAGTTGACCCGGACCACCGCGAAGCCGTGGTCCAGCCAGGCGGCCGGGCCGGCCGCGAAGGAGTCGCTGTCGTGGTGGGTCGGGCCGCCGTGGACCTCGAAGACGGTCGGCAGCGGGCCGTCGGCCGGGGTGCGGCCGGCCGGGCGCTGTACCAGGGCGTGCACCCGTCCGCCGGGGCCGTCCACCCAGACGTCCTCGACCGGGACGGAACCGGGCGGCACCGGGCCGGGCGCCCGCAGCACGACCGTACCGGCGGTGGAGCGGACGGCCGAGGGCTCGGCGGCGGAGGACCACAGGTACTCCACGGTGCCGTCCGGACGGGCGGTGGCGCCGCCGACCGTGCCGCGCGCGGTGTCCAGGCGGGTCAGCCGGCCGTCCGCGAGCGAGTACGAGAACAGCTCGCTGCGCGCCTCGTACTCGTGCTCGACCAGCAGCGACCCGGCGTCCGGCCGCCACTGCGCGGAGACGTCGCCGGGCAGCTCGCGGCCCTGCTCGTCGCGCAGCGGGAGGGCCGTCTCGGCGCCGGTGGCGACGTCCCAGATCATCGGCTCCCAGCGGCCGGTGCGCTGGTGGGCGACCAGCAGACGGGTGTCGCCCTCGACCGGGGCGAAGCCCAGGCAGGCGACACCGCGCGGCTCGTCCCGGCCGGTCACCTCGTCCAGCTCGGCGACGGTCTCGACGCCGTCCCCGCCGAGCCGCACCACGCGGATCGCGGAGTGCATCGCGTCGCCGTGCTCGGTGTGGTCGATGGCGAGCAGCGTGCCGTCGTGGCTGAGGTCGCCGACGCCGCCGTACTCCTCGTGCCGGTAGATCTCGACCGGCTCGGCCGCGCCGGGGCGGCGCAGGTGCAGGGTGGTGCCGTCCTCGTCGGTGGAGCGGCCGACGACCACCGTGCCGTCGCGGCCGAGGGCCAGGCCGGCCGAGTAGGAGGGGGCGAGGCCGGGCACGGCCTCCTCGTCCGGGCCGCCCGCGAAGGGCTGGCGGCGCCAGACGCCGAACTCGTCGCCGTCGTGGTCGTCGAACCACCAGACCCAGGCGCCGTCCGGGGACAGCTCGGCGTCGGTGGTGCCGTTCGGGCGGTCGGTGACCTGGCGGTGGGTTCCGGTGGCGCGGTCCCAGGCGTAGACCTCGTAGGTGCCGGTCGAGTTGGACACGTACAGGGCCCGGTCGGGGGCGTCGTCGGCCCAGTCCGGCAGCGACACCCGGGCCGCCCTGAACCGCTGCTCCCACGCCGGTGCGGCGCTCTTCTCCTCGCTCATCCGACCATCCAACCCGATCCGGGGGAGGGAACGGAACGGGCGGGTGGGTTCGACCCACCCGCCCGTTCCGCTCCCACGGTGTTCACGAACGCCCGGCCTCCCGCTCGGACGCCCGCGGCAGCAGCCGGACCAGTCCGACGAGCACCAGCTCCAGCACCGCGAGCGCCGTCACGCTGCGACCGAAGGCGGCGGTCGCGTCGCCCGCGCCGTAGTAGACCAGGCCGATCAGCGCGATCCCGACGGCGCCGCCGACCTGCTGCACGGTCGACACCACCCCGGCCGCCGAACCGGCCAGCCCCGGCTCGACGGCCGCCAGGGCGACGGTGGTGACCGGGGCGATCACCAGGCCCATGCCGAGGCCGTCGACGAACAGCCCGGGCGCCAGCCACCAGACGCCGCCGTCCGCCGCGCCGTAGGCGGCCAGGGCGAGCAGGCCCAGCCCGGCGGCCATCAGCAGGCCGCCGACGGTGATCGTGCGGGGCTCGCCGAGGCGGGCGGTGACCCGGTGGGTGGTGTTGGAGGTGAGCAGGTAGCCGAGGCCGATCGCGGTGAACACCAGCCCGGCGCCGAGCGCGTCCAGGCCGCGGCCGAGCTGCAGGTGCAGGGCGAGCACCAGGAAGAAGGAGGCCTGGCCGAGCCAGAAGGCGAGTTGGGTGAGCAGGCCGGCGCTGAAGGCGCGGCTGCGGAACAGCCGGGTGTCGACCAGCGGGGCTGTGTTGCCTTCGGCGGAGGTCGGGGTGGTGCGGTGCTGGTGGACGGCGAAGGCGGCGAGCAGGGCGAGCGAGGCGGCGAGGCAGAGTCCGGTCCACAGCGGCCAGCCCAGCCCGGGCCCCTGGATCAGCGGCAGCACCAGGCCGGTCAGCCCGAGGGTGACCAGCAGGACGCCGACCGGGTCCAGCCCGGGCCGCTGCGGGGCGCGCGACTCCGGCAGGCAGCGGCGGACCAGGGCGAGGGCGGCCAGGCCGATCGGCAGGTTGATCAGGAAGCAGCTGCGCCAGCCGAGGCCGAGGAGGTCCGCGCGGATCAGCAGCCCGCCGATCAGCTGGCCGAACACCGCGCCGACACCCATGGTCAGCCCGTACCGGGCGAAGGCCCGCGCCTGCGCCGCGCCGCTGAAGGCCGTCCGCAGGATCGCCAGCACCTGCGGGCCCATCAGCGCCGCCGCCAGCCCCTGGGCGACCCGGGAGCCGACCAGCGCGGCGGCGGTGGGGGCGAGGCCGCAGGCCGCGGAGGCGAGGGTGAACAGGGCCAGGCCGAGCGCGAACACCCGGCGACGACCGTAGCGGTCGCCGAGCCGGCCGGCGGTGACCAGCCCGGCCGCCAGGGCCAGGCTGAACCCGGCCATCACCCACTGGACGGCGGCGGGGCCGGCGCCCAGGTCGGCCTGGAGGGAGGGGACGGCGACGTTGACGACGAAGACGTCCAGGGCGGTCATGAAGGTGGCGGTCAGGATGACCGGCAGCAGGCCCTTGGGGGCCGTGGCTGCCTTCGTCGCAGCGGCGGCCGCGGCTTCGGCCGACCGCCGGGTGTCCAGGGCGATGCTCATCTCGGGCTCTCCTCAAGGGGGTCGGCTTTCGGGGAGGGGCGCCGCCGGGGTGGCTCGGCAGCGCCCCTCGGGGGTGGGTCGCGCCTGTGGCTCAGGCGCCCGGGACACGGTCCAGGAAGCCGTACACGGCGCCGATCCGGCCGTCCGGGGTGGCCGCCAGCACGTCGAAGCCGATCACCACCGGCTCGGTGCCGGCCGGGCCGAGGTTCCAGGTGAACCGGGCGATGTCGTGGTGCGCGTCCACCGGGCCGAGGGTGAACTCCAGCCCCGGGAACTGTGCCTGGGCCGCGCCGATCAGCGCGTCGATCGCGTCCCGGCCGGCGACGGCGGCCAGCGGGTCGGTGTAGCGGCCGTCCTCGGCCCACACCTCGTCGATCAGCTTGCGGCGGGCCGCCGGGTCGGTCTCGTTCCAGACCGCGAGGTAGCGCTCGGCGAGCTGCTGCAGGGTGGCGGCGGTGATCTCGGTCACGGCTGTCTCCCGTGTTCCGGTGAGTGGTTCGGCGGGTCGTTCCCGCTGCTCAACCAAGGTATGGACGGAGCGGCGCGGCCGAATCGGTCACGTATAGGCATGGCCGTACGTAGCCTTCGTGGTGGGGGTACTGGCGGCCGGCTCGGTAGGGTCGGGGGCATGCTGTACGGGAGGGAACGCGAACAGGCCGCCGTGGACGGTCTGTTGACGGCGGCACGGGGCGGACGCAGCGGGGCCCTGCTGCTGCGGGGCGAGGCCGGGATCGGCAAGACGGCGCTGCTGGACGACGCCGTCGCGCGGGCCGGGTCCGGGTTCCGGGTGATCCGGGCGGCGGGCGTCGAGTACGAGGCCGAACTGCCCTTCGCCGGGCTGAGCTTGCTGCTCGCCCCCGGCCTGGACCGGCTGGACGCCCTCCCGGGACCGCAGCGGCGGGCCGTGGAAGCGGCGTTCGGACTCGGCGACACGTCGACGGCTACCGCGGACCGACTGCTGGTCGGCCTCGCCACCCTCGGACTGCTCGCCGAACTCGCTTCCGAACAGCCGCTGTTGTGCGTACTCGACGACGTGCAGTGGCTGGATCGCGCCTCCCTGGACGCGCTGCTGCTGGCCGCCCGGCGACTCCAGGCCGAAGGGGTCGCCCTGCTGCTCGCCGCCCGCACCGAGGGCGGCGCGTTCGCGGACCGGCGACTCGGCCTCCCCGAACTGCGGGTGAGCGGCCTCGCCGAGTCCGACGCCACCCGGCTGCTGGCCGACCGGGCCGGCCCCGACCTGCCCGCCGCCGTCCGCGACCGACTGCTCGCCGAGGCCGCCGGGAACCCGCTCGCCCTCACCGAACTCCCGGTCGCCGCAGGCCAGCAGGCGCACACCGGGGGCGGCCTGCCGCTCACCAGCCGGCTGCTGATCGCCTTCCACGGCCAGGTCACCGGCCTGCCCCCGGCCACCCAGACCCTGTTGCTGGTCGCCGCTGCCGAGGAGAGCGGCGAACTCGACGTCGTCCTGCCCGCCGCGGCCGCGCTCGGCGTCGGCGTCGAACAGCTCACCCCCGCCGAGGAATCCGGCCTGGTGACGGTCACCGCCGACCGCCGGATCGCCTTCCGCCACCCGCTGCTGCGCTCCGCGATCCTGCAACGCGCCCCGCACCACCAGCGGCTGACCGTCCACCGGACCATCGCCGAGGCGCTGCCCGAGGGGGACCGCCGCACCTGGCACCTGGCCCTCGCCGCCACCGCCCCCGACGCCGCCCTCGCCGAGGCGCTGGAACGCACCGCCGTCCGCGCCGAACGGCGCGGCGGCCACGGCGGCGCCGCCGCGTACGAACGCGCCGCCCGGCTCACCCCCGACCGCGACGCCGCCACCCGCCGCCTCGTCCTGGCCGCCGAAGCCGCGACCGAGGAAGGCGAGTTGGCACGGGCCGAGACGCTCGCCGAGGAGGCGGCCGGCCGGACCGACAGCGTCCTCGCACACGCCCTGCTGGACCAGGTTCGGGCCACCGCGCACTTCTGGCGCGGCTCCTACCCGACGGCGTACCGGCTGCTGCTCGAAGCCGCCGGTACCGACATCGAGCCCGCGCACGCCGCCCGGATGCTCTTCCAGGCCTTCCACGCTGCCTGGTACGCGGGGGAGGAGGCGGTGACCGCCGTGCTCGACCGGCTCGCCGCCCTCCCGCTCGCCCCCGACGACCCCCTGGCCCCGCTCGCCCGCCACCTGCCCGCCGCCGTCCTCCCGGCCCTCGGCAGACCCGCCGCGCCCCTGCTGCCCGTCCGGGAGAGCACCGAGGCGGCCCGCAAGGCCGGCGCCGAAACCCCCGTCGACCTCGTCCAGCTCTGCGGCGCCACCCTCATCCTCGGCCGCGACGAGGAGACCGTCGAACTCGGCGGCGAACTGGTCGCCGAGGCCCGCGCCAAGGGCACCGTCGGGGTGATGCCCACCCTCCAGTTCTTCCTCGCCGAAGCCGAGCTCTTCCACGGCCGCCACGCCGACGCCGAACTCACCGCCACCGAGGCGCTCGCGCTCGCCCAGGACACCGGCCAGCACCAGTGGGTCAGCCAACTCAGCGCCCTGCTCGCCTACCTGGCCGCCCTGGACGGCCGGACCGAGCGCTGCACCGAACTGGCCACCACCGCCCTCGCCACCACCGGCCCGCAGACCGCCGCCCCCGCGGCCGGCCGCCCCTGGGCCCACTGGGCCCTCGCCCTGCTCGACCTCGGCCAGGGCCGCGCCGCCGGCGCCGCGGACCGCCTCCACCCCCTCACCACCGGCCCGCACCGCCACCACGTCTGCGCCACCCGGGCCGTCCCCGACCTGGTCGAGGCAGCCGTCCGCCTCGGCACCCCGGACCGCGCCGCCGAACCCTACGAACGCTTCGCCCGCTGGACCGCCGCCGCCGACCGCCCCTGGGCCGCAGCCCTACGCCTGCGCTGCCAAGCCCTCCTCGGCCCCGACGAACTCGCCGAACCCGCCTATCGCGCCGCCCTCGACCTCCACGCCACCACCCACCGCCCCTTCGAGCACGCCCGCACCGCCCTCCTCTACGGCGAATGGCTCCGCCGCACCCGCCGCCGCACCGACGCCCGCCCCCACCTCCACTTCGCCCTCGAAACCTTCGACCGCCTCTCGGCCCACCCCTGGTCCACCCGCGCCCGCACCGAACTCTCCGCCACCGGCGCCCCCGCCCCCGACACCCCCCACTCCCCGCAGAGCCCCGCGGCCCCCCTGGCCGCCCTGACCCCCCAGGAACTCCAGATCGCCCGCCTCGCCGCCCAAGGCCTCACCAACCGCGACATCGCCGCCCAACTCTTCCTCAGCCCCCGCACCGTCGCCCACCACCTCTACAAGGCCTACCCGAAGCTCGGCATCACCTCCCGAACGGAGCTCGCAGCCGCGCTCTGACAGCGGCACTCCCATCGGCCCTCATGCACCAAGCGGGGCGGCCGGCCCCCCGGCACCGGCAGGGCCGTCTCCGGTCTGCCCGAGGGCTCGGCCGCGTGCTACGAGGACCCGGGCGACGTCCTCGGCCCCACTCCGCGCAGCGCGGACCCGCCGTTCGGAGCGGACGCCCTGTCACCTCGGAACGCCGAAGCCCCTGCCGTGTGCGTTGGACCACACGGCAGGGGCTTCGGCCCGAACGGATGGCTCCGGCCGACGCTGCCTCAACAAGCGTGGCAGCCGGAAACGCCAGAGGGCCTACCGGATTTCTCCGATAGGCCCTCTGGACTGGGTCGGGGTGGCGGGATTTGAACCCACGGCCTCTTCGTCCCGAACGAAGCGCGCTACCAAGCTGCGCCACACCCCGGTCCTGCGGTTTGTCGCTCCGTCTCCTTCGCGACGAGTAGAACTCTACCGGACGCTCGCCGAGACACGAAATCCGGTTTCGTGCGGGCGTCCGGCGCTGGTCAGCGGGGTGCCGGGGTGAGGGTGAGGAGGGTGGCCTCGGGCGGGCAGGCGAAGCGGATCGGGGTGTAGCGGTTGGTGCCGCAGCCGGCCGAGACGTGGAGGTAGGAGCGGTGGCCGCCGGCCAGGTGGGTGGAGAGTCCCTTGACCCGGCGGGTGTCGAGGTCGCAGTTGGTGACCAGGGCGCCGTAGAAGGGGATGCAGAGCTGGCCGCCGTGGGTGTGGCCGGCCAGGATCAGCGGGTAGCGGTCGGCGGTGAAGGCGTCGAGGACGCGCAGGTAGGGCGCGTGGACGACGGCGAGGGAGAGGTCGGCGTCGGCGGAGGGGCCGCCGGCGACCTCGGAGTAGCGGTCGCGGCGGATGTGCGGGTCGTCGAGGCCGGTGAACTCCAGGTCGAGGCCGGCGACGGTGAGGCGGCCGCGGGTGTTGGTGAGGTCGAGCCAGCCGGCCGCGTCGAAGCCGTCGCGGAGCTTCTCCCAGGGGTTGTGGACGGCGCCGCTGATGCCGCGGTTGGCGGTGCCGTCGGGGTTGTTCATGCCGTGGACGCCGCTGCGCATGGCCTGGAGGTAGCGGGCCGGGTTCTTGCGGGCCGGGCCGTAGTAGTCGTTGGAGCCGAAGACGTAGACGCCGGGGAACTCCATGAGCGGCCCGAGCGCGTCGAGGGTGGCGGGGACGCCGAGAGGGTCGGAGAGGTTGTCGCCGGTGTTGACCACCAGGTCGGGGTGCAGGCCGGCCAGGCTCTTCAGCCAGCGCTGCTTCTTGCCCTGTCCGCTCACCATGTGGATGTCGGACACCTGCAGGATCCGGATGGGCCTGGCACCGCGGGGCAGGACGGGGACCTCGACCCGGCGGAGCCGGAAGGCACGTACCTCGTACCCGACGGAGTAGGCGAGACAGGCGGCGCCGGCGGCGGCGAAGCCGAGCGGAACGGAGTACAGCGGTCGCATCAGCCCATGCTCTCAGACGGTGGATCAGCTGGTGAACGTGCGGTGGCCCGGTGCGGGAACGGGCTCCCGGGACGGAACCGGGGCGGTGACCGGGGCCGGTTCCTCGGGCTCCCGGCGGGCGCGCAGGGCCCGGACCTTGTTGCGGTTGCCGCACCGCTCCATCGAACACCAGCGCCGCCGTCCGGGCCGCGAGGTGTCGACGAACAGCAGCCGGCAGTCGTGCGCCCCGCACTCGCGGATCCGGTCCGCGTACGGGCCGGTGAGCAGGGCGATCGCGTCCCGGGCGAGGGTGGAGACCAGCTGCGCCCCGTCGGCGGTCAGCGGGGCCGCCGCGGTGCCGTCCGGGGCGATCTGGGGGACGAGCGACGGGTGGGCCGCGGCCCGGTTGAGGACGGTGTAGTCCTCGGCGGTGCCGTCCTCGCCCCGGGCGCGGGCGGCGGCCAGGCGCCAGAGGGTGTCGCGGAGGGTGCGGGCGTCGGCGAGCTGGTCGGCGGAGATCCGTACGGTGTCGGCGGGCAGCCGCAGCCGGGACTGCGGGAGCCAGTCGGCGAGGTCGGAGGGCCGGTGCAGCACCTCGTACCGTGCGTAGTCGCCGGGGCCGCCGGTGGGGAGCAGTTCGAGGCAGAGGGCGCCGGGGTCGAAGAGGAAGCGGCCTCCGCCGGGGGTGGTGAGGACCAGACCGGTCGCCGGCTCCCGCTCTCCATGGGTCATGTAACCAGGATAAATGGTTACAGAGCGTTCCGGGGCACTGCTCCCGCTCCGCGCCCGGTTAATGGCGAGCGACCGAACGTCGCAGGTGGGAGACTCATGCCCATGACCACGCTGAAGGCGCAGCTGCAGGAGGACCTCACGGCTGCCATCAAGGACCGGGACGAGCTGCGTTCGTCCACCATCCGGCTCACGCTGGCCGCCGTCACCGCCGAGGAGGTGGCGGGCAAGGCGAAGCGAGAGCTGTCCGACGCCGAGGTGCTCAAGGTGATCACCCGCGAGGCGAAGAAGCGCCGGGAGGCGGCCGAGGCCTTCGACAAGGGCGGTCGGGCCGACCAGGCCGAGCGCGAGCGCGCCGAGGGCGAGTTGCTGGCCGAGTACCTGCCGAAGCAGCTCTCCGACGAGGAGCTGACCGCGATCGTGGCCGCCGCCGTGGCCGAGAGCGGGGCGAGTGGCCCGCAGGCGATGGGTGCCGTGATGAAGCTGGTCAAGCCGAAGGTGGACGGCCTCGCCGAGGGCGGCCGGGTCGCCGCCGCCGTGAAGGCCGCCCTGGCCTGAGCGCCGTAGGCGCGGAGCCCCGGAACACGCCGAAGGGGCGCCCCCCGGAAGAACCGGAGGGCGCCCCTTCGCCGTGCGGTCGCGCGGACGGCCCGTCAGCCGTTGCCGCCGCCGTGCTTGCCGCCGTTCCCGTTGCCGCCGCCGATGAGGCCCGGCGGGAGGGTGAACCCTCCCCCTATCACCCCACCGGGGTTGCCGTTGCCCGGAGGCGGCGGCGGGTTCCCGGCCGGCGGCTGCGGGTTTCCGGCCGGCGGCTGCGGCTGGGTGTTCGGGTCGGCCGGCGGGGTGGCGGTCGCCGGGGGCGTGGCCGGCTGCGGGTCCGGGATGTTGGTGGTCTGGATCGGCTCCAGGGGCGTGCCCTTGAGTGCCTGGTTCATCGCCATCTGCCAGATCGGGCCGGGGCCCGTCGCGCCGAACACCTCGTCGAAGTGCTTGCCGCCGATGTTGATGTTCTTCATCTTGACGCCGCCGGCCGGGCCGCCGAGCCAGACCGCGGTGGCCAGCGACGGGGTGTAGCCGTCGAACCAGGCGGCCCTCTTCTCGTCGGTGGTACCGGTCTTACCGGCGATCTTGCGGCCGTCGTCCAGGCCGAGGGCGGCTGCGGTGCCCTTCTCGGTCACGTTGAGCAGGACGGCGTTGAGCGAGTCCGCGGTCTGCTCGGAGAAGGCCTGGCTGCACTGGGACTGCGGGACCTTGAGCTCCTTGCCGTCCACCGTGGTGATCTTGTTGATCGCGACCGGGGTGCAGTACTTGCCGCGGGCGGCGAAGGTCGCGTAGACGTTCGCCATGGTCAGCGGGGAGAGCTCCAGGGTGCCCAGGACCATCGAGGGCACCTCCTGGAACTGGTCGCCCTTGGCGGACTGGGTGATGCCCAGCTTGTTCGCCATCTGCTTCATCGCGCAGAGGCCGACCTGCTGCTCCATCTGCACGAAGTAGGTGTTGACCGAGCGGGCCATGGCCTCCTTGAGCTCGTAGGGGCCGACCTCGCTGTCCTGCTCGTTCTTGACCGTGGCCTTGGGCTTGTCGGTGTTCTTCCAGGTGCCCGAGCAGGTGGTCATCTGCGGGTATTCGATCTTGTTCTGGGACGGGAACGCCTGGGTGTTCGACATGCCCGACTCCAGCGCCGCCGCGGCGAGGATCGGCTTGAAGGTCGAACCGGTCTGGAAGCCGTTGCCGCCGCCCATCGAGGCGTCGACGTTCAGGTTGACGACGGTCTGGTTCTTGTTCTGGTCCAGGCCGTACGGACGGGTCTGGGCCATCGCCAGGATCTTGCCGGTGCCGGGCTCCATCATGGTCGCCGCGGCCGACACCTGGTCCGTCACGTTGACGTTCTTGGTGACGGCGTTCTGGGCGGCGGCCTGCTTGTCCGGGTCCAGCGTGGTGTAGATGTTCAGACCGCCGGTGTCCCAGAGCTTCTTGCGCTCGTCGGCGGACTTGCCGAAGGCCGGGTCCTGCTTGACCACGTGGCGGACGTAGTCGCAGAAGAAGCCCATGCCGGCCTGGGCGGTGATGCAGCCGTTCTGCGGGTCCTTGAACTTCAGACCCAGCGGGGCGGCCTTCGCCTCCTTCGCCTGGTCGGCGGTGATGTGCTTGTTCTCCAGCATCTTGTCGATGACGACGTTGCGACGCTTGACCGTGTTGTCGGGGTAGCGCACCGGGTCGTAGGACGACGGGTTCTGCACTATCCCGGCGAGGGTGGCGGCCTCGGCGACGGTCAGGTCCTTGTTGCTCTTGCTGAAGTAGCGCTGGGACGCGGCCTCGACCCCGTAGGCCTGGTGGCCGTAGAAGGTGATGTTGAGGTAGTTGGTGAGGATCTGATCCTTGGTCAGGTCCTCCTCCAGCTTGATCGCGACCTTGAGCTCCTGGATCTTGCGGCCCAGGGTCTTGCGCTGGGCCTCCAGGACGGCCGCCTGGTCGTCGCCGGCCTTCTCCACGTTGACGTTCTTCACGTACTGCTGGGTCAGCGTGGAGGCGCCCTGGGAGGCGGTGCCGCTCTCCGCGTTCTTGCCGACCGCGCGCAGGACGCCCTTGAGGTCGACGGCGCCGTGCTCGTAGAAGCGGGCGTCCTCGATGTCGACCTGGGCGTGCCGCATGAGCGGCGACATCTGGTCGGCGGTCAGGACGGTGCGGTCGCGCTCGTAGACCTTGGCGATCAGGCCGCCCTTGGCGTCGAAGATCTGGGTGGCCTGGGTGAGCGGCGGGGTCTTGAAGTCGTCGGGGATGTTGTCGAAGCTCTCCGCCGTGTCCTTGGCGGTCAGCCCGATGGCGCCGACGGCGGGCAGGGTGAGGCCTGCCAGCAGGACTCCGGAGAGCACGCTGACGCCCAGGAACTTCACGCCGTTGCCGACGTGGTCCAACGGTGATCCGCTGCTCTTGCGGCGCGGAGCTCCGGTGTTGCCTGGGGGCTGGGATGCCTGTGGGCGCTTCGGTGCCATGGGGAGAACCCTACGTCCCCGAATCCCGCACATAGGGGCAGGTGTTCGCCTAGGCTTGTCACAAGCTTGCGACAGCTTCGGTGCGTCAACATCATTCACTCTTGTGAGTGGGAAGACTTGTCCGAATTGCCCGTTCTCGTCCGGGTTCTGAGGTGGCTGTGGCCTGCCGTGTTCGAGTGAACGGTAGCGCTCCGTGACAACGCCTGTGGCGAGAGTGGGGGCGCCGAACTTGGCAAGGCTTGCGACCTGCGATCACTCCAACGAGTGAGCTGGCCGATACCCATAGTCCAATCGGGTCATTCGAGATTGAGCCCGACGGGGCTGTTGCAAGCTGTCGTTCTTCCGTAACGTCCTCAACTGGCAACGGTGAATATGCCGTTGCCGCCGTGGGGGAGCCTCGAATACGGGAGAGGACGGCGCCGGCATGGGCTGGGTTGACGACTGGAGTGCGCAGGCCGCCTGCCGCACGAGTGATCCGGACGAACTGTTCGTCCAGGGGGCGGCACAGAACCGCGCGAAGGCGGTGTGCAGCGGTTGCCCCGTCCGCACGGAATGTCTTGCGGACGCTCTGGACAACCGGGTGGAGTTCGGTGTGTGGGGCGGGATGACGGAGCGCGAGCGGCGGGCGCTGCTGCGCCGTCGCCCGACGGTCATCTCGTGGCGGAAGCTGCTGGAGACGGCCCGCACCGAGTACGAGGAGTCCCTCGCGACCGGCGTGATACTGACGGACTACGCCCAGGCGGGCTGAGTCCGGCCGAAGCCGGACGGACCGCGGCGAGTCGGACCGCACCGCGCCGGACCGCGCCGGTCGCCCCCGGGGTGACTACGCCGTGCCGCTCAGCCGGTCCCCGATGGCCCGCAGCCCGTCCAGGTCGTGCACATCGCCCGGCAGCGCCGGGATCTCGACGATCGGCACGTCCGGGTACACCGACACGAAGCGGTCGCGGGTGCGGCGCTCCCGCCCCATGATCTGCATCCGCTCGGCGTGCAGCCGCAGCAATCCGGCCGCGAGCAGCTCCGCCTCCGGCGAGGAGTGCTCCGAGCCGTTCTCCTCCAGGGCCTCGGCAGCCGCCAGCGCCCGCTCCGCGGTGAGCTGCGGTGCGCCCGTGCTGTGCACCCGGTTGAGCACCAGCCCGGCCAGCGGCATCCGGTCCGCGGCGAGCCGGTCCACGAAGTACGCCGCCTCGCGCAGCGCGTCCCGTTCCGGCGCGGCCACCACCAGGAACGCCGTGCCCGGCGCCTTGAGCAGCTGGTAGGTGCGGTCGGCGCGCTCGCGGAAACCGCCGAACATCGAGTCCATCGCGCTGACGAAGGTCTGCACGTCGGTGAGCAGCTGGGCGCCGAAGATCTTGCCCAGGGCCCCGGTGAGCAGGCCCATTCCGGCGTTGAGGAACCTCATCGCGCTGCGGCCGCCGACCTTGGCCGGCGCGGTCAGGATCCGGATCACCCGGCCGTCCAGGAAGGACCCGAGCCGGTTGGGCGCGTCCAGGAAGTCCAGCGCCGAGCGGGACGGCGGGGTGTCCACGACGATCAGGTCCCACTCCTCGGCGGCGCGCAGCTGCCCGAGCTTCTCCATCGCCATGTACTCCTGAGTGCCCGCGAAGCCGGCCGACAGGGACTGGTAGAACGGGTTCTCCATGATCGCCCGGGCCCGCTCGGGCTCGGCGTGGGCCAGCACGACCTCGTCGAAGGTCCGCTTCATGTCGAGCATCATGGCCTGGAGCTCTCCGTCGCCGGTGACGCCCTTGACCACCCGGGGGGTGTTGTCGAGTTCGGTCAGGCCCATCGACTGGGCCAGTCGCCGGGCCGGGTCGATGGTCAGCACCACGACCTTGCGGCCACGCTCGGCGGCCCGCAGGCCGATCGCCGCGGCGGTGGTGGTCTTGCCGACGCCGCCGGAGCCGCAGCAGACGATGATCCTGGTCTTCGGGTCGTTGATCAGCTCGTCCACCGCGAGCCGCCTTCCGGTGCCTTGTACCCCGTTGCTCATGCGCCCACCTCGCTGCGCTCGGTAGCCGCTTCGCACATGCCGCACCTCTTGATGGTTCGCTCGCTCACGCCGCCCCCTGCCGCCTCAGTTCGCCCGCCAGCCGGTACAGCCCGCCGAGGTCCACGCCCTCGCCGAGCAGCGGGAGTTCGTACGTCGGGAGCCGCAGCTGCTGCAGGTCGGCGCGCTGCTCGCGTTCCAGCTCGACCCGCTCGGCGTGCTCCCGGGCCTGCTCCAGCAGTGGGTCGAGCAGCGGGTCCACCGCGGCGCGGACCGTCGCCGGCTTGCGCGAGCGGCCGCCCAGCCCGGCCTCGCCGAGGGCCAGCGCCACCTCCTCGCGGTGGTCCCCGCCCACCGCGGCCACCGCCGCCGCGTCCAGCACCGGCGGCCGGACCATGTTGACCATCACGCCGCCCACCGGGAGCTTCGCCTCGTGCAGCTCCGCGATGCCGTCGACCGTCTCCTGCACCGGCATCTCCTCCAGCAGGGTGACCAGGTGCACTGCGGTCTCCGGTGACTTCAGCACCCGCATCACGGCCTGCGCCTGGGTGTGTATGGGGCCGATCCGGGCCAGCCCGGCGACCTCGGAGTTCACGTTCAGGAAGCGGGTGATCCGTCCGGTCGGCGGGGCGTCCATGACCACCGCGTCGTACCGGCGCCGCCCGTCCGGGCCCTTGCGGCGGGCCGCCTCGCAGGCCTTGCCGGTGAGCAGCACGTCCCGCACGCCGGGGGCGATGGTGGTGGCGAAGTCGACGAAGCCGATCTTCTGCAGCGCCTTGCCGGCCCGGCCGAGCTTGTAGAACATCTCCAGGTACTCGAGCAGCGCCTGCTCGGTGTCGATCGCCAGCGCGAAGACCTCGCCGGGTGCGCCCTCCCCGGCGGGCAGCCCGAGCTGGGGACGGGCGACCGAGGCGATCCGGCGTTCCTCGTACGGCAGTGCGGCGATGCCGAACAGCTCGGCGATGCCCTGCCGCCCCTCGACCTCGATCAGCAGCACCCGTCCGCCGTCGGCGGCCAGCGCCAGTGCCAGCGCGGCGGCCAGCGTGGTCTTCCCGGTGCCGCCCTTGCCGCTGACCACGTGCAGCCGGACACCCTCCCAGTCGGGGTCGCGCCGGGCCGCCTGGCCGGGGGTGCGTGCCACGCTCCGTCTCCGTCCGTCTCCGTCCTACGGGCCTCCTCTCCGACGAGGATGCCCCTGTGACGAGGGTGCCCCTACCGACGGAGGTGCCCCTCACGAGGGTGCCCTCTCGCGAGGGTAACCAGGGTCCACGCCCGATGCCCGGAGCACCTGGGGTACAGGGACTGAATCATGCCCCCTTTGTGCCCCACCTCACACGCCGCCCGACAGGACCTGTCCCGCGAGCCGGCCCGGGCTCGCGACGCCGGGGCCGCGACCTGATCCGACCCGGCCCGCCGGAGCGGCCCGGTGCGGCGGCGATCGCCGGGACGGCTCGTCTAGAGTCTGGCCATGACCAAGTGGGAATACATGACGGCACCCCTGCTCGTGCACGCCACCAAGCAGATCCTGGACAACTTCGGCGAGGACGGCTGGGAGCTCGTCCAGGTCGTGCCCGGCCCCAACCCGGAGCAGCTGGTGGCCTACTTCAAGCGGGAGAAGAACGCATGAGCACGGTCGAGTCGAAGCTCGCCGAGCTGGGTCTGACCCTGCCGCCGGTGGCCGCCCCGGTCGCCGCGTACGTCCCGGCCGTGCAGTCCGGTGAGTTCGTGTTCACCTCCGGCCAGCTGCCGGTCGTCGGCGGCAAGCTGCTGAACACCGGCAAGGTCGGCGCCGAGGTGTCCGCGGAGGAGGCCAAGGAGCTCGCGCAGACCTGCGCGCTGAACGCCCTGGCCGCCGTGAAGTCGGTGATCGGCGACCTGGACCGGGTCGAGCAGGTCGTGAAGGTGGTCGGCTTCGTCGCCTCCGCCCCCGACTTCACCGGCCAGCCCGCCGTGATCAACGGTGCCAGCGAGCTGCTCGGCCGGGTGCTGGGCGAGGCCGGTGTGCACGCCCGCAGCGCGGTCGGCGTCGCGGTGCTGCCGCTGGACGCTCCGGTCGAGGTCGAGATCCAGGTGCGCGTCAAGAACGCCTGAGTGTGATCGCGAAGGCGGGGTCGGGCCTGTCCAACCCCGCCTTCGTGCGCTTAGCATCCGGGCATGGACCATCGAGCAACGACGCTCCCGATGCCGCCCGGCTGGCCCGCCCGGATCCGGGCGTTCGACTCCGGCGCGCTGACCCCGGCGGTGCCCCGGCCCGCCGCGACCGTGGTGCTGCTGCGCGACTCCGCCGCCGGGCCGGAGGTCTACCTGCTGCGCCGCCGCACCTCGATGGCCTTCGCGGCCGGGATGTACGCCTACCCGGGCGGCGGGGTGGACCCGCGGGACGCCGAGGTCGAGACGGGCTGGGCCGGTCCGACGCCCGAGGAGTGGGCGCACCGGCTCGGGGCGGACGTCCGGACGGCGCGGGCGGTGGTCTGCGCGGCCGTGCGCGAGACCTTCGAGGAGGCCGGCGTGCTGCTGGCCGGCCCGGACGCCGACAGCGTCGCCGAGCCGCGCGACTGGTCCGCCGAGCGGGCCGCGCTGGAGGCGCACGAGCTGTCCTTCGCCGAATTCCTCCGCGACCACGGGCTGGTGCTGCGCAGCGACCTGCTGGGCGGCTGGGCCCGCTGGATCACCCCGGAGTTCGAGGAGCGGCGCTACGACACCTGGTTCTTCGTGGCGGCCCTGCCGTCCGGCCAGCGTGCGGCCTTGGAGGTCGGCGAGGCCGACCGGGTCGCCTGGCTGACGCCGGCCGAGGCGGTCAAGGGCTACCAGGAGGGCCGGTTCGGCATGCTGCCGCCGACCGTGTCGGTGCTGCGCGAGCTGTCGTCGGTCCGCACCGCCGCCGAGGCGGTGGCCGCGGCCACCGACCGGGGGCTGGCGCCGGTGCTGGGCCGGGCCGAGGTTCGCGGTGACCGGATGACGGTCCGTTGGCCCGGGTATGACGAGCTGACCATCGACGGGGAGTTCCCGGAGGAGGCCTGACCCGAGGACCCCGACCTGAGGACCCCGACCCGAGGACTTTCCTGAGCTGAGGGTTTTCCCGACCTGAGGGATTTCCCGACCGCACCAATGATCCGAAGATGCCGATCAGAAAGGACCGACACCCGATGAACCACAACGACGTGGCTCGCCGGACGGCCCCGGAGCTGCCCGCCCGCCGATTGACCCCCCGTTCCACCGGCTGCGACAGCCAGGTCCCCTTCGTCGAGGTCGCCCAGCGCGCCCTCGTCCGGGCCCTGCCGCTGAGGGTCCTGCATCGCGACGGCGAGGGCGGCCGGTGAGCGGACTCCTGCCGGGTGACCCCGCCGCCGCGATCGGCGGCGAGGCCACCCCTCGGGCGCTGTGCGTGCTGGCGCCGAACCCGTCGCCGATGACGTTGGACGGCACCAACACCTGGCTGCTCTCCGAGCCCGGCTCGGACCTCGCGGTGGTGATCGACCCGGGCCCGCTGCACGAGGGCCACCTGCGCCGGGTGGTCGAGCTCGCCGAGGAGCGGGGCAAGCGGATCGCGTTCACCCTGCTCACCCACGGCCACGCCGACCACTCCGAGGGCGCGGCCCGCTTCGCCGAGCTGACCGGCACCGAGGTACGGGCCCTGGACCCGGCGCACCGGCTGGGCTCCGAGGGCCTGGTGGGCGGTCAGCGCCTGGACGTCGGCGGCCTCGACCTGCGGGTGGTCGCCACCCCCGGCCACACCTCGGACTCGCTGACCTTCCACCTGCCGGACGATGGCGCGATCCTCACCGGCGACACCGTGCTCGGCCGTGGCACCACGATGGTCGCCCACCCCGACGGCCGGCTCGGCGACTACCTGGACTCGCTGCGCCACCTGCACACGATGGCCTCCCACCACGGCGTACGGACCGTGCTGCCAGGCCACGGCCCGGTGCTCGCGGACGCGCTCGGGGCCGTCGACTACTACCTGGCCCACCGGGCCACCCGGCTCGCCCAGGTGGAGACCGCGGTCGAGACGGGCTGCCGGACGGCCGCCGACGTGGTCGCCCGGGTCTACGCCGACGTGGACCGGGCGCTCTGGCCGGCCGCCGAGCTCTCGGTGCGGGCCCAGCTGGATTACCTGGAGGAGCACGGGCTCATCCCGGACCAGGGCTGATCCGTGAACGCCGAAGGGCCCGTCCGACCCTTGGGTTCTAGGAGTCGTTGCAACACCCCAGCTCAAGGGGTGCGATGGACTTCGAGATCCGAGCGGACCGGAAGCCACAGGGGCGCAACAAGTT